>DDDX01000030.1:17224-30236 GCA_002339085.1 Cellvibrionales bacterium UBA1969 | reverse complement strand
TCTGCACAGTCAAAATCTTTACGTGGATCAGTAATACCGGCCTGTGCATACACGTCTTTGGCACAATCACGACCTGCATGGGGACTCACTTGCTCACGGCCTGCGTACATCGTGGGCTCAGAGCGCATAGCGGCACCCTGAATCCAAGCAGGCTTACCTGGCGATTGATCGACCAGATCTTCATGCGCAATAACCATCGCACAAGCACCATCAGAAGAAGGACAAGATTCTAAAAAGCGCAGTGGATCCCAAAGCATCGGCGAGGCCTCGACCATCTCCGCACTAATGTCAGGTAACTGTAAGTGCGCTAGAGGGTTCTTTAATGCATGAATCCGATCTTTGACCGCAACTTTAATGCCTGCATCAGACGGCGCATTTGAGCGACGAATATATTCACGAATAATGGGGGCAAAATAACCACCAGCGCCGGCATTCAAATGTGGCGAAAAGGGTTGAGGATTAGATAGCGCCCACATTGCATTCGACTCTGACTGCTTTTCAAAAGTAACCGTCAATACACGCTTAAATACACCACTTTGCACATGAGAAGCCGCTACGATAGCGGTAGAGCCGCCAACAGACCCTGCCGTATGCACGCGAATCATGGGCTTGCCATTACAGCCCAATGCATCGGTCAGATACAATTCAGGCATGACCACACCTTCAAACATATCGGGAGCCTTACCAAGAATGACGGCATCAATATCATCCCAAACTAAGTCCGCATCATTTAGCGCATTCATTGCTGCTTCACGAACCAAGCCGGCAATCGATACATCACTGCGTTTGGTCTGGTATTTAGTTTGCCCAATTCCAACTACTGCTGCTAATTCAGCCATTACATACCCTCCAAAACCGTAATCATATTTTGTTGCAAGCAAGGGCCGCTAGTCGCATGCGCAACACCGCGCTTGTATTCCCCTGCGATTATTCGTTTAGCCACTTCGCCAACACGCGACAAACCAGAAGCCATAAATAAATGTCCCGCTAAAACCCCTCCTGAGGGGTTAATAGCAACAGAATCATCAAGGCCCAGGGCACGCTTTACAATGATTTCCTGATGACTAAAGGGCGCATATATTTCTGCGACATCAACAGGCGCATCATGCACGCCCGCTTTTTTTGCAGCAATTTCAACCGACGGTGAACGTCTTAAATCACGCAAGGTCACATGATGCGTTTCGATACGATGGTCAATGCCTTTTATCACCGCATAAGGCTTACCCATCGCTTTCGCTTTTTCAACCGTACAGATAATCATTGCTGCAGCGCCGTCTGAAATCGGACAACAATCATGCTTTCTTAGTGGCGACACCGTCTCTGGCTCAGCCAACAATTGATCAACAGTAAAATCGCCACTCAGTTGTGCATGTGGGTTGTTCTTTGCATTAGCACGAGAATTGACGACTACTTCCGCCAAATCAACCTCACTGACTTCCCCACTTTCCAGTAAACTACGTGCCTGCATAGCCGCTAAACTGATGGTATCGACGCCTAACGGTGCTAAATAATAGGGATCAAGTTGCAGTGACAAAACATTACTTAACTGACCCGGTGATGACTTGCCAAATCCATAAATTAAGGCACTTTCGGCCTGACCCATTTGAATCTTTAACCACGACTCATAGAGCGCCCAAGCCGCATCCATTTCAACATGAGACTCTTTTATTGGTGGTACTGCACCCAAGGCATCGACGCCGGCAACAAAAGCAAATGCAGCGCCCTGCTGATAATCACAACTGCCTGAGCAAGTGAAATCAACGTCTTGTACGCTAATTAAACCCGCCTCTTTTAATGCCGCTTGCACCACAGGCATAATTAATTCAACTTCATTTTGTGCGCCTGCATGACGCACACAATCACTTTGTACAAAGGAAACAATGGCAACATCTTGCATCTTATTTTCCTCCCTTATCTGATTCATTTTCTAACGGTTTCCAATAGCGAATATTATCCATAGCATAACTCCATTCCTCTTCTGGCTTCCAAACCGCTTTAACTCGCATACCTATTTTCACAGCGTCATTATCAACTTCACTCAACAAATGAATGAACGAGACATCGGCACCATCTGCAAGCAAATTAGCAACCACATAAGGTGGCTTGATAGGATTACCTGGAATGGGTATGTGAACAATAGTAAACGACTCAACTGTCGCAACATCCGCACATTCCACTTCTTCGGTCGTTGCGACACCAGTAGCAGGACAAGAGCCTCTAGGGGGGACATAAACAAAGTCACCGCCGGGTGCTTTTTGGCCCACAATCTTACCTTTGCGAATCTGGTGCAAGTAACGAGCTGTGGCATTTCCGGCTGTGTAGTTGTAATCTAAATAGGTAGGCGCATCCATCATGACGACAGGTTCTTCGAAATCATGCTCGGGGACATTGCCCGAACTACTCTCACCGGGTTCAAAACACACGATATCTTTTATATTACCCTGAGCTTGATCAAGCCAACGAACTCTCACCTTCATACCCGTTGCCATTTGAGTGGCGTCACCTTGCGTATCAATCGCATGCAATATCGGTGTATCAGCACCATCAAGCTTGACCATACCCCAAGCAAAAGGATGGCTTAACGGGTGATGCTCAGTAGGTTCTGCGACCCAACACCAATTGACTACTTTGCCCGTATCTGCCACGTCAACAAACTCTGTGAGCGCCTCAGCTGTCACTGGGTCATATTCCACTGGCGGAACTATGACGCGGCCATCAGAACCTTTGACTCCAACCATCTTACCATCACGTAGTGAACTTAAAAATCGACCAACAACTGGACCTGTAGATCGTGTATATGTAAAGCCGAGAGTGAATTTTTGACTTAATACCTCGACTTGTTGGTCAGTTGCTGACCCGCTTTCTAATGACATAGCTTCACCTCTAAATGTATAAGTTATGAATTCTAACGCGCAACCACACGCTGTGCTTTAATTTAAATATTACTATTTGTTTTGATAAGCAAATAAACTGATGCTTTACCCAATTAAGAGTAAAATCGCACCAATGAATCAAGCTCGGCGCGGTCGGTCAGCGCATGAGAAGAAGCATGCCCCTCATCGGGATAACCAAAGGAAATGCCGAACATTAATTTATAATCTTCACTAATTTCCAAGGTTTTTCTTAACCGATCTGCAATAAAGCTCAGCGCTGTTTGTGGACAACTACCCACACCATGCGCCGTCATCGACAGCATTAGGGTCTGTGCATACATCCCGAGATCTGCTGCTTCTCTAATACCGGTATTATCCTCAGTGACGAAACAAGCCGGTAAAAAAAGAAACACCACATGTGGCGCACCAAAAAAAGTAAAGTTCTTAAAAAACTGTACATCTCTAGCGGACTTATCTTCACGATCAATCCCTAGCGCGCTATACAATGAATTAGCCGCTGCAATTTGACGCTCACGGTATATGCCATCGTACTTGCCGGCATAAGGGAAATCCATGCTCATTTCACCCTGCATTACCCCTGCGGGGACTTGCTCTCGTAACGTTTCAATCAACTCGCCAGATACTACTGCCGATAACCAGGGCTGGGTATTACAGTTAGATGGCGCACCCAAAGCTGTACTAAAAATTGAACGTAAGGTTTGCTCATCAATTGCTTGCTTTTTAAATGCGCGAACTGAACGTCGTTGTTGGACGATTTGATTAAAAACATCAACTGTACTCATGAAAATCTCTTTTCTTTTTAATCGTTAAATATTTATTGAATTCCGCCAGCGTCGCCAGCATCTATCATCACTTGAATAGCCTCAGTAGAAAAACCCAAACTCGTAAGGATATCTTTCGTATGCTGACCAATAGCTACCGGAGCCGGCGCCAACTGACTGGGAGTTTTACTAAAGCGAGGCGCTGGGGCCGAATGAATTACACCATCACGCTCTATATAAGCATCACGTTCAATATTATGAGGATGCTTAATCGCCTCAGCTGCTGACAATACTGGCGCAAAACATACGTCACTGCCCTCCATTATTTCGCACCATTGAGCACGCGTTTTTTTGGCAAATTGCTCAGCTAATACCACCTTCAATTCAGGCCAACGAGTCTTATCCAGTTGCGCATCAATCGGTAACTGGTCTTGCGTTAAACCCATTTTTTCAACTAACAAAGCATAAAACTGCGGTTCAATCGAACCAATAGATACATAGAGATCATCAGCGCAACGATATACGCCATAAAAATAAGCACCACCATCTAGCATATTAGATTCGCGCTCATCACTCCAAAAGCCCACTGCACGACAGCTGTGTAAAAATGACATCAATGAAGTAGTACCATCTACAATCGCCGCATCGACTACCTGCCCTTCACCGGACTGCTTTGCCGCATGCAGAGCAGCCAGCACACCCACAACTAAATAAAGCGAGCCACCGCCAAAATCACCCAATAAATTTAGCGGTGGAACAGGGCCTGAGCTAGCCGTACCAATGGCATCTAATGCACCCGTCAGGGCAATATAATTGATATCGTGGCCTGCGGCCTGTGATAAAGGGCCTTGCTGCCCCCAACCCGTCATTCGTCCATAAACCAGCTTGGCATTACTACTGGTAAAAACCTCAGGTCCTAAGCCTAATTTCTCCATCACCCCGGGCCGAAAACCCTCTATCACCACATCGGCCGAGTTAATTAACTTTTTAGCCGCATCGATACCAGCAATCGTTTTTAAGTTCAAAATAATCGATTGGCGTCCACGGTTCATTAAATCAGCCGGATTTGCGCCAAAAGCAACACCTCCAGTGGCACGATCAATACGGATCACCTCTGCACCCATATCGGCAAGCAACATACAAGCAAAGGGCGCAGGACCTATGCCTGCAACCTCAACAACACGAACACCTGATAATGGACCCATAATTGACACCTATGATTTAATTATCAAAAATCGATCTAGGTTGCCATGGAGCAACATAATCTGCAATGACGAAAGAATCATAACCGACTAAATTTGGCGCTTTTAATCTATACGCATTGCGAAAACCAGTTCAAATAGAGGGAAAATACAATGGGCAAAAGACAGGAGCGATTTAGTATTAAAGCGCGAATTAAAAGTATTAAAACCGCCATCAATGGCGTCATGATAGTTGTTAAAGAAGAGCATAACGCCTGGCTTCATATCATCGCAACATTAGCGATCATCATTATTGCTAGCCGACTAAATATCACAGCAATTGAGGGCAGCTTACTCATTTTTGCGATTGGCTTGGTATGGACTAGCGAGGCATTTAATACCGCAATGGAAGCGCTCGCTGATGAGGTAAGTGGAGCGTATTCCATAGGAATTAAAAAAACTAAGGATATCGCTGCTGGCGCTGTTTTAATCAGTAGTTTGACCGCACTAGCTATCGGCTTGCTAATATTATTACCAAAATTCTAAAACAGCTTATTTTTTCTTACTGACATGCTTCATCATTCGTCGACGCTTACTGACCTGGCGAGCGGTTAATTTATTCTTTTTCCCTGCGTAAGGATTATCACCAGTGCGATATTCAACCCGTATCGGTGTACCAAAAAGCTTTAAGGTCTTACGAAAGGTTTTTTCTAAATACCGCGTATAGTGCTTTGGTACTGCATCGGTCTGATTACCATGAATCACGATGAGAGGCGGATTCTGACCGCCAGCATGGGCATAACGCAATTTAATTCTACGCCCAGCAACTAGGGGAGGCGCATGATCAAACACCGCTTTTTCTAAAATTTTAGTCAACTCATTGGTAGACAGCTTCTGAGTTGCGGCCTTATAAGCCGTATCAACCGACTGATAAAGCTCTCCAACACCGGTACCATGTAGGGCTGAAATAAAACGGATTTCAGCAAAGTCATTAAACGCCAAACGTCGCTCTAATTCTTCCTTAATCCCTTTTTTATAGTCGCTGTCGAGACCATCCCATTTGTTAATCGCTATGACCAAAGCGCGACCCGCATTCACTATATGGCTCATCATATGCAGGTCTTGATCAACCAAGCCTTCACTGGCATCAACCACCAGAACGGTCACTTGCGCATCAGAAATTGCCTGTAAGGTTTTTAAAATTGAAAACTTTTCTACCGCCTCAGCTACATTTTTTCGGCGACGAACCCCTGCCGTATCGATCAACATGTAAGGGCTAGACTCACCATGCTTATCCACTCGTTCATAATCAATGTAAATACTGTCGCGTGTCGTGCCTGGGTGATCAAACACCACAACCCTATCTTCGCCAAGCATTCTATTGACCAACGTCGACTTACCGACATTTGGCCTTCCGACAATCGCTATTCGAGTAATTTTAGACTTAGCTAGATCAATAGAACTTTGCTGCTCAGGAAATCGCTCAGCCAGAGAGTCAACTAATTGCCTAACCCCTCGACCATGCGTCGCGGTGACAGGAAAGACTCGGTCAACCCCCAAGGCATAAAACTCCCCCGCTGTTGTTTCGTCCATGCCATCAATTTTATTCGCCACTAAGGTAAATGGCTTACCGCGCTGCCTGATCTCTTTCGCGATAGCTTCATCCGCAGGCATCAACCCCGCTTTAGCATCAACGAGCAAAACCACTTCATCAGCTTCTTCAATAGCGGCCAGCGATTGCTGCGCCATGGCACCGTCGATACCCTGCTCAAGGCCGCTTAAGCCACCGGTATCGATGACAATAAAACGCAGTTCGTCAACTACTGCCTCACCGTATTTTCGATCACGAGTCAAACCCTCGTAATCAGCAACCAAGGCATCACGACTTCGAGTTAAACGGTTAAATAAAGTTGACTTGCCGACATTTGGACGGCCAACAAGTGCGATTACAGGTAACATAAGGTAAGTTGCCTAAACAGTAGTAATTACGCCATTCAGAAATAGCGCATGGTTATTCACTAGAGATTATCTAATTTAAGGGCAGACAACTTTCCTTTATCAGAATAGATGTACAGTGTTTGATTGATACTAATCATTGGCGCCCTAACGCCGTCACGCGCAATTCTTTCTCGACCAATGACGCTGCCATCAAGTTGCGACATAACATGCAGATAACCCTGATTATCCGCCACCAATACAAAACCTGCATACACAATCGGCGCACTTAGCTGACGATTGATAAACGCTGTTTGCTCCCACTTCAACTCACCATTACTAGCTTTGACTGCAAACACGTGTCCTTTTTGATCAACTGCATAAACATTTTGGAAGCCTTCAGCAAGCTGACGGTAAGTAGAAATTTCAAATCGCCACAGTGGACGTCCGCTGGCTTTTAAAAAAGCAAAAAGATAACCATTATAACTAGCTGCATAGACGTTCGAATCTTCAAGCAGTGGTGAGGCATCAACGTCAACAATCCTATCTAACTCAGCCTGACCCTTAGCAATAGCGATTAACTTACCCCATATTAAGTTGCCATTCTTAATATCAATAGCGGTTAACTTACCATTTGAAAACCCTGTATAAACTACACCCTCATCAATGATTGGTGTTGCTGTCCCTCGTAAAGTTAGTATTGGGGGATCAATTGAATAGACCCAACGCTGATCGCCGCTATCTTTATCAAGGCCGATAAGTCGACCATCGTAGGCCTGAACGACTACTGTGTCATTAGCAACCTGGGGGGCGGCAAGCACTTCACTTTCAACGTCAATCCGCCACAACTCCTCGCCATTATCCGCATTGATGGCAATAACAATGCCGTCAACATCGGCCACCATCGCCAAACCCTGCCCAACACCAACACCCGCTGCTAATTTAGAGAACTTGCTTCGCCAGAGAAGTGTACCATCCAAGTCATAACGTGCGACTAAGCCACCTACTTCAGCAATAAAAATGCTTCGCTCATCATACCCAAGAGTTAAGCGATGATAGAGGCCACCTTGACCAGAGCCCACCTTTGCGGACCAAATTTTATCTACGACAACCTTCTCATTGAATTCAGTTAATGGCAGCGGCTTGCTAGTATCGCCTAAATCATCTTTTTGCCCCCCACAGGCAGCCAACAGGCATAAAGCCAATCCAACTAATAGACAGTCAAATTTACGACTAATAAAATAACGATTTAATGTAGACAAGCGAACTTCCCTCAAGATAATTTATCGCTAATAAGACGCTGTTTATAAAAAACTCTTTGCATAATTTAACTTTAGCTCTAAAGTCTGAGACACTTGAATCTGTAGTGTACTAGCCAAGCTTTGTGCCTGCTCGAAGGCTTCAACCGCTGCGAGAAAGTCTTTATCATGAAGCAGTATATCGCCCTTTAATTCAGCTTTTGTATAGTTCATAACTTCATCGTCACCTTCCACCAACAACGCGAGCGCTGCCGCAGAGTCGCCTTTCGCTACTAAGACCTTGGCCAACCTTAATTGTGCAATGGCTTTTAACTGAGAACTGGGTTTATGAGCCAATACCCAATTTAGCTCCTCTTCAGCAGTGACATAATCTTCATCGAGAACAGCTTGTCTGGCTTTAAAAAATGCGGCGAAATGCGCATAGGCCGACTGATCATTTTGCTTCTTAAGCGACTCCGCGTTGAAAATTGCACTAGCTATTTGAATATCATCCGCATTATTCTCTAATGAAGCAACCGACTCCAGCAAATTCTGGTAGGCTACAGAAGCGGCATCAATATTAGTTTGTTGATTATCTTGCCAACTACGCCAGCCGAAAATAGCTGCTAGGGCAATGACAATCGAGGTTAATAGTGAAACGCCATTTTCTTGCCACCACTGTTTAAGTCTATCTATTTGCTCTTCATCGCTATATGTGTCCAACATTACTCTCCTAAAAAATGGATTTTAATCACTTGTATCTAAATGCTTGAAAAGCGAAGCTAGATCATCGGCCGTACCGAAGCTAAACTGCTCACCTGTCTGGAGATGTTTGAGACTCACTGTTTGATTTGCCACTTCGTCCTCGCCAATAACCAGTGCATATTTGGCCCCGCTCTTATCAGCTTTTTTAAACTGACTCTTCATGCTCGTTGCCGCCAAATTTTGCATAACGGCAAAATCAGGCAAGGCATTACGTATTTTCTCGGACAATTGAAACGCATACTCTTGGTAGTTTGGCGCTGCCACAATTATGTAAGCATCAGGACGATGATGGTCATGCAAGCTCTTGAATTGATTTGCCTCAAGCAACAAATACAAGCGCTCTAAGCCCATAGCAAATCCGATTGCTGGAGTTGGTTTGCCGCCTAACTGCTCGACCAATTTGTCATATCGACCGCCACCACAGACTGTGCCCTGCGCACCTAGATCATCACTCACCCACTCAAAAACCGTGTCATTATAATAATCTAAGCCCCTAACTAATCGCTGATTATGCTTAACTTTAACGCCCTGCTTCTGCAAAATGCTAGTTAATTTCTCCAAACGCTCAACAGAACCCGTTGACAAATAATCAACCATTTTTGGCGCATCATTCAATAAACTCTGCGTGCCGTTGTTTTTACTGTCTAATATACGAAGTGGATTCGACTCTAAACGTCTAACACTGTCGGCATCTAATGAAGCAGTATGGGCAGAAAGATAGCTAACTAACGCCTGCTTAAAATGGGCTCTAGCTTCGGAGTCGCCAATATTATTTAATTCTAAATTAACATTATCCAAAACGCCTAGGTCATTCCAAAAGCGCTGATTCAACAAAATCATTTCAGCTTCAACATTAACATCAGCATAACCGAAAACCTCAGCCCCCACTTGATGAAACTGACGATGGCGTCCCTTTTGAGGTTTTTCATAGCGAAACATTGGTCCGCAGTACCAAAGCTTTTGTGGAACATTGAGCAAACCATTTTCTATAACTGCTCGAACACATCCTGCTGTACCTTCAGGGCGCAGTGCTAAAGACTCATCGTTGCGATCAGGAAAGGTATACATTTCCTTCTCAACAATGTCGGTGACCTCACCTATAGAGCGATGAAACAGAGCGGTTGTCTCCACCAAAGGCATACGTATTTCTCTATATCCATAGCGACTAAAAATATTGGCTATTGATTGCTCAATAATCGCCCACCGACCTGACTCCTCAGGCGTAATATCTCTCATGCCACGAACAGCTTGTATTGCTTTCATCTTTTTTACCAACAGAAGACCCTAAGGCGTGCCAATCGTCAAACGTACGCTATTATCATCTCGATAGCTCTCAATAGCAAAAGGCTCTCTATTTAAAAACACCTCTACTTGTCGAGCATCGCCTAATAGCAACTCGAGGGGCACCTCCACAAAAAACGCCAGATTTGATCCTTTTTTAGCCAGGTCGCGATACACTCGCTGACCCCTTGCATCGGTTAAATCAACCCAACTTATGCCCTTAAATCGAAGCTCAATTAGCGCAGAGTCTTGATCAGTAGCAAGGCTTGACTCAATAGCTATCAACTCATCCATTAGCGTATTCTTGCTTTGGGCGAAAGTATCTTTCGGCCTCTCTGGCTTGACGGCAGCACGCTCACTGGCAATAAGATCAGCTGACTCAATTATAGATTCACCATCCGTAAATACTGATTTGGCCAGGTACTGCTCACGATGATCAACCAGTTCATCGTTATGTTGGAAATTTTGACCAACAAGAAAAAGAAAAATTGTCAGTATAACCACAAATGCAGCGACAAAAGAGCATAATAGCCATTTCAGCTGATACTTTTCTAAATTAAAAAAATATCTTCGACTAGTTTCCGTATGTTCAGCTATGCTTATGGTTTTCGACGCTTTTTGCAGTTTCTCAATATCGTAGTCGTCAAGTAACGAGTTGCTATCGACATCTAATAACTCAGCGCAATTTCGCAGATAGCCAATAGCGAATAAATTCGAAGGAAAGTGATCATAATCATGAGATTCTAAAGCTTGTAAGTAGCGAGAAGGAATTCTCGTTACATCGGCCAATTGCTGTAATGATAAGCCAGCAGCTATACGTGCTTGACTTAGCATCGAAACAGGAGCTTTTTCGGTATTAGGGGCGTTCTCCATCAATAACTCAATTATCAATAAACGTTGGTGGAGGCCAGGCTCTGTATGAAAACTTCACAACTCATTGAGTAACTTGCCTCAAAATCAGGTCACTGAATTTAGCCTGCTATTGCAAACCGTTGACAATACGAACCGACTGCTCTTTATTACTATTTTGGTTCGATAAATATCGTTGTTTTCGCTTAGTTCGATCAGCCACTTGTCCGACTAATTGCCCACAAGCCGCATCAATATCATCACCCCGTGTGGTTCTAACAGTTGCAATAAAGCCTGCTTCGTTAAGTACACGTTGAAATGCTTTCACTCGATTATTGCTAGGTCGCTGATAATCTGAAAGTGGGAATGGGTTAAAAGGGATAAGATTAATCTTACAGGGGACGTCACGCAACAAGGCAACCAATTCATGTGCCAAAGGCAGCGTATCGTTTACTTTATCAATCAAAGTATATTCGATCGTAATGACTCGTTTGTTATCCGACAAGCCATTAATATAGCGTAGGCTGGACTCAAGCAACATCGCAATCGGGTACTTCTTATTAATCGGTACCAGTTGACTACGTAGCTCATCATTAGGAGCATGCAGGGAAATCGCCAATGAGCAGTCACTGACAGCCCCTAATTTATCCAGCATCGGCACGATACCAGAGGTGCTTAAAGTCACTCGGCGCTTTGACAAGCCATAGGCCAAATCATCCATCATTAGGTTCATGCCATCGACGACATTATCAAAATTTAGCAGTGGTTCACCCATTCCCATCATCACTATATTAGTGACTTTAGGCTTATCGGCATTAATGATTTGCCCATTTTTCTTGTCAACTTTTTGATGCGCTTTAAAACCATCAAAGGACTTTACAGCTAACCACACCTGACCAATAATTTCTGCCGCAGTCAAATCCCGCTGAAAACCTTGCTTACCCGTAGAGCAAAAACTGCAATCTAAGCTGCAGCCCACTTGCGAAGAAACACACAGCGTTCCTCGCCCCTTTTCAGGAATATAAACCGCCTCGATACAACTGCCGCTGGTCACTCTTAAGACCCATTTTCGAGTACCATCATTTGAATCTTGTTGACTGACGATTTCTGGAGGCCTGATCTCTGCTATCGCTATTAACTTTTCTCTAAGCGCTTTGCTGAGGTCAGTCATTAAAGCAAAATCGTCAACACCACAATGGTGAATCCATTTCATGATTTGTTTAGCACGAAAGGACTTCTCACCGATGGATAGCAGAAAATCCGTCAATCGTGACTGCGTCATACCCAGCAAATTATACCGAGCGATTTCAGTACTGTTATTAACAAGTCTTGTCATCATAGTACGATAAAGGTGTTGCGTTATTAAAAAGAATTTAGCGAGGACAAATTTCGTCAGCGCTAAAAAAGTAAGCAATTTCTCGAGCAGCTGACTCAGCTGAATCAGAACCGTGCACCGCATTGGCATCAATAGAATCGGCAAAGTCAGCGCGAATCGTCCCTGATGCTGCTTCTTCAGGGTTAGTAGCCCCCATAATTTCGCGATTAAGTAAAATGGCATTTTCACCTTCAAGCACTTGCACCATCACAGGGCCCGAAGTCATAAAACTGACTAAGTCATTATAAAATGGTCTGGCTTCGTGCTCCGCATAAAAACCACCGGCTTTTTCAGCCGTTAAATGCAGCATTTTAGAGGCAACGATCTTGAGTCCAGCCTGTTCGAAACGGGCATAAATTTCGCCAATCACATTCTTTGCGACGGCATTAGGTTTAACAATTGAAAATGTGCGCTCTACACCCATGAAAAAAATCTCCAATATTTCAAATAAATACAATAGCTTACAAAAAAAATACAGCACTATTAAGTCTATTAAGCCATGCAGTCATCGTGCTTAGTCGGCGGATTATAGAGACTATACCGTGTCACCGCAAACCAAAATATAGAAAAAAATATAATAAAATCAATAATTTAAAAACGATAGGCAAAAACAACAAGAAAAACTAGCGAAAGCAGGTCAAATACAAACCCTCAGCGACCTATATAACGGCTTTCTAATCAAGATAGCTCGTCAAAACAGCCCGCAGTCTGATAATTTGATAATTTGATAATT
>DDDX01000030.1:10968-16903 GCA_002339085.1 Cellvibrionales bacterium UBA1969 | reverse complement strand
TGATAATTTGATAATTTGATAATTAATATGCATCATTAGCGGCACTGGCCGTAACGCGTAGCGACGTAGTCCTCAACTATGGCTTGGAATTCCGCCGCGATATTATCCCCTTTCAAGGTTACGTCTTTTTCGCCGTCAATATAAACCGGTGCGATGGGTCGCTCACCATTGCCTGGCAAGCTGATACCAATGTTGGCATGCTTACTTTCACCGGGACCATTGACCACACAACCCATTACCGCCACATTCATTGATTCAACGCCAGGATATTTGTCACACCAAATGGGCATCTGGTGACGTAAAAAAGTTTGAATATCTTCAGCTAACTGCTGAAAGTATGTGCTCGTCGTTCTCCCGCAACCCGGACAAGCAATCACCATAGGCGTGAAGGCCCGCAAGCCCATGGTTTGCAGGATTTCTTGTGCCACTTGTACTTCTTTAACACGACTACCATCTGGCTCAGGGGTGATCGAGATGCGAATGGTATCGCCAATATTATCTTGCAATAAAACTGATATGGCGGCGGTTGAGGCGACAATCCCTTTTGACCCCATACCCGCCTCTGTTAAGCCGAGGTGCAAAGCATAGTCACATTCAGCGGCTAAGCGTCGATAAATGGTAATGAGATCCTGTACGTGGCTGGTCTTGCAAGATAGGATAATCCGATTGCGTGCCATTCCGACCGATTCAGCCATTGCAGCACTATCAAGCGCAGATTGAATTACAGCATCTTGCATAACACTGTTTAACTCAAGTGGCTTCTCAAGCGCACTATTTTGATCGAGCAATTTAGCCAGTAGCGTCTGATCGAGGCTACCCCAGTTAACACCAATACGGACCGGCTTGTCATAGCGACAGGCAATTTCGATCATTTCACTAAACTGAATATCTTTTTTAGCGCCACGACCTACGTTGCCAGGGTTAATGCGATATTTATCTAACGCTTCTGCACAGGCTGGGTTATCGCTAAGCAAACGATGGCCATTAAAATGAAAATCGCCAACAATAGGCACCCAAACATTTTTTATTTCTAATCGCTCTTTGATAAAAGGCACGGCGGCCGCGGCGGCATCATTATTGACTGTAATACGGACCAGCTCGGAGCCAGCTTCAGCCAGCTCTATGATTTGTTGCGCTGTTGAATCAATATCTGCCGTATCGGTATTTGTCATCGATTGAACAACCACAGGAAGATCTCCTCCCAATGAGACTTGGCCAACCTTAACGATTTGTCGTTGGCGAGCACGCGTAAAAGGTGTCGCTCTTGGTACCAATGACATACATTCAGCCTGTGGTTAACTTAGTAAATATCTGAGTTATGGTAACTCAGTAAAAGCATTTCAACCAGACCTAAAAACACTTATGGAAGCAACCAAGCATCACTGCTCGTCGTGATTATCCGCTTGTTGACCCTCTGCTGGGTTGCCTTTACGCGAAAAAAATACCTTGCATCGATGCCACGCGGCTTTTGAATAATTAATAATCTCTTTACCTAAAATAGGCATTGCCAACCACCAAGTCACTTCTGCAAACACAAACACTGCTGTTGCCCAGCTCGCTTTTTGCGCCACACTCAAGCTTAGAAAAGGAATCACGGGGATAATAGTCCAAGCAATACAAGAGATAACCAACAAACTATAACCCAACAACTTACGCACAGGCTAAAGACTTCAAATAATAAATGCTAGCGGTTTGTTCTATTTTCTCCGCTGTTTGTCTTGCCAACAGATTAGCAATTGATTGAAGTATTCGATTAATCATTCGCTTCTTCAATCCATGCTTGCTGAATACCCTCAAGTAGCTTTTCACCGCATCGATTCGGATCATCATCAAAGTCAGCCAAAGCTAGAATCCAATTACGCAAATCAACAAAATTGACTTGCTGAGGGTCAATATCAGGATGAGCTTCAAATAACTCGATGGCAATATCGTTAATATCCGTCCAACGCATGATCATACCCTCTTAGACTTTTGCGATTATTCTCGCGCGTGATTAATAGTATACTTAGGTATCTCTACCACTAGATCTTCATCCGCCACCAAGGCCTGGCAACTTAATCGACTCTCGGGTTCTAAACCCCACGCTTTATCAAGATAATCCTCTTCTAGCTCATCTGCCTCGGCTAAGGAGTCATACCCTTCGCGAACAACAACATGGCAGGTAGTGCAGGCACAGGACTTCTCGCAAGCATGATCAATATCAATTGAATGCCGTAATAAAGCATCACAAACACTTTCACCTTCACTGGCGTCAAGCACTGCCCCTTCAGGAGCTATTTCTTCATGCGGTAAAACGACTATTTTTGGCATAAGCCAAATACTCCATTCAAAAAGATGTTCGCCGAAAAAAACTCGGCCAACTTATGTATAACATAAGACAGATAGTCCGCTGTTCGCCTTCATTATTCTACGACATCATCAAGATTTTTACCTTGCAGGGCTTTGCGAATACTTTGATCCATCCTCAAGACGGCAAACGCTTCGGTTTCTCGACTTAAGCTTGCCAATGATAGTGTGATAATAGAAGTATCATCAGTATCAATATCTGATAACAAGGTATCAATGCCGTTATTAATCTTGGCTAACTGCTGTTTATCAAGCAAATCAGAATCAAGCAACAACGCCGCTTTAACGGCCTCTACCAAACCGATGGCCTCTACTTTTTGCTCAGCTAACATCCGAGCATCTCGGTCTTGTTGGGCGTGACTATAAGAGGCTTTTAACATATTAGCAATTTCATCTTCAGCTAAACCATAGGAAGGTTTGACCTGAATATTTGCCGCTGCACCAGTAGTCATCTCTTGGGCGGATACTTCAAGTAGTCCATCAGCATCCACCTTGAAGGTTACCTCTATGCGTGCAGCACCGGCAACCATTGGCGGTATTTCCCTGAGTTCAAACCGAGCCAATGAACGACAATCTTCCACAAGATCTCGCTCGCCCTGTAAAACATGCAAAGCCAGAGCCGTCTGACCGTCTTTATAGGTGGTGAATTCTTGTGCCCGACTGGAGGGAATAGAGGTATTACGGTGAATGATTTTTTCAACTAGGCCACCCATGGTTTCAATACCTAAGGACAACGGCGTCACATCCAACAAAAGTAAATCTGCATTACTGCTATTACCGATTAAAGCATCAGCTTGAATAGCTGCACCCAATGCGACAACCTGATCGGGGTCAACATCGATTTTTGGTGGCTGCTGAAAAAGCTCTTCCACACGTTGCTGAACTAAAGGCACGCGTGTAGAGCCACCGACTAATACAACATCAGCAATTTCTGAGGGCGTTAAGTTTGCATCGTGAAGACTAGATCGACAGACATCGACGGTGTTATTAACCAGCGGCATAATTAAATCATTAAACTGATCGCGACTTAGCTCAAGTTGATAATTTTTATTCGCGCAAAAAAAATCAATAGTCTCAACTTCACGGTCTGTTAATTGCTGCTTTAGTTGTCTAGCACTAGCCAGTAAGCCGCGATATTCGGCCGGTGATAAATCATCAGCGACACATTCAATCCCAGCAAGTGCCCACTTGAGAATTACCAGATCAAAATCATCGCCCCCTAAAGACGAGTTGCCCGCTGTAGCCATTACTTCAAAAACACCATCACTTAACTGTAAGATTGACACGTCAAAAGTCCCACCGCCCAAATCATAAATCACCACCGTACGGTCATCGGCCTTATCTAAACCATAAGCAACCGCAGCGGCGGTAGGCTCATTAATGAGTCGCAACAAGTTGACTCCAGCTAAGTGGGCCGCATCTTTTGTTGCTTGACGCTGGGCATCATCAAAATAAGCCGGCACAGTAATCACCGCACCTTCTATCGAGCCGCCAAGACGAGCCTGCGCTGTCGCAAGCAATGATGAGAGTATTTCAGCCGACGCCTCTAGAGGAGTTATATGTCCTGCTGCAGTAGCTAAACGAATAATTGCTGTCGCATCGGCTTGCTCTGTCGCGGTGTTATGCTCAACCACATTAAACTGTTGTAGATCGTCAATATCGTCAATATTACGCCCCATCAACCGCTTAAAAGAAGCCAGGGTGTTATAAGGATCTTCAGCCGCTAAAGCGAGCGCTTGATGGCCAACAAAATCAGCCCCATCGTTCGTATAATGGACGACTGAGGGAAGCATTGCCCGCCCTTCGGCATCATTAATGACTACAGGAGATTCACCTTCACGGGAACCATCATGACTAACTGTAGCGACCAGAGAATTAGTTGTACCTAAATCGATACCAATCACTTTTTTAAATTGATGGGGAAGCGGAGATTGACCGGGCTCTGAAATTTGTAATATCGCCAAGGGACTATTTCCTTATGGTGACAAAGAATGAATGATGGCGTTTATTTCATGACTGAGGCTCTGATAGAAATGCATTTTACTTACCTCGCCACATAAACTATCTGCCAACGATGATGGCTGATGCGACTCCATCTCTGCTATTTGATTGGCAAAACCCGCTTGGCAGGCCTGAAAATCATCGTCAACCTCAGCTAATATAACTGTTAATGCGCTGATATCTTTTTCAATCGATGCCTGCTCTAAAGCCTCCCTAAACTCCATTTGCTGAAACAAGAAAGCATTATCTTTAATTGTGCTGTGCTGGTGGTCAATTTCAATACCCTGTAAACTCAGTAAATGCTCGGCGCGCAATACAGGATCATTAAGCGTGGTTAAGGCAGTATTAATATGCGCCGAAAGTTGAACGGCTAGGCGCTGCTCTTGTGGCGACTTGCCAATATAACGATCTGGATGAAAGATTCGTTGCAATTCTCTAAATCGACGCTTGACTACAATAGAGTCTGTATTAAATTGCTGAGGCAGGTTAAATAATTTAAAAAAGTTTTTTTCAAGCTTCACAGTATTAGCTATCGACTCTATTGAGGTTGATTAAACGGTGAAACTTTCGCCGCAACCGCACTCACCGGCGATGTTAGGGTTGTTAAATTCAAACCCCTCATTCAAGCCCTCTTTAACAAAGTCCATTTCTGTTCCATCAATATAAACAAGGCTTTTGGGGTCAACTAGAAGTTGAACGCCATGATACTGGTACACAACATCTTCAGAATTGGCCTCATCGACAAATTCAAGCACGTAAGCCATCCCCGAGCAGCCGGTGGTCTTCACCCCGACCCGGATACCTATACCTTTCCCACGTTGGTCTAATTGACGCTTAACGTGATCGGCTGCTTTTTCGGTCATGGTAATCGCCATAATAAATTCTTAAGAGACTATTTTTTTAGATGATTTTTCATGGAGGTCGGCTATTGCAGCTTTAATTGCATCTTCGGCTAAAACGGAGCAATGAATTTTTACCGGCGGCAACGCTAACTCTTCAGCGATGTCCATATTTTTTATTTCAGCCGCTTGGTCAAGTGTTTTACCTTTTACCCACTCGGTTAGTAACGAGCTAGATGCAATGGCAGAACCACAGCCATAGGTTTTAAACTTCGCGTCTTCAATGACACCATTATCGTCGACTTTGATTTGTAACCGCATGACATCGCCACAAGCTGGCGCACCTACCATACCGGTACCGACCGATGAATCATTGACATCCATCTTTCCGACATTGCGAGGATTTTCATAGTGATCTAACACTTTTTCGCCGTATGCCATTTTTTTACCCTCAATCGTTATCTAATTATCGTGCTTTGAATACTAAATCTTAATGAGCCGCCCACTGTACTGAGTCTAAATCAATTCCATCTTTGTACATATCCCACAACGGCGAAAGCGCTCGCAGCTTTTCGACAGCAGCCCTCACTTGGACAATCGCGTGATCGACCTCTTCTTCAGTGGTAAAACGACCAACCGAAAATCGTAGCGAGCTGTGAGCCAGTTCATCACTACGCCCCAAGGCACGCAAAACGTATGATGGTTCTAGACTTGCCGATGTACAAGCCGAGCCAGATGATATCGCTAAA
>DDDX01000030.1:468-10621 GCA_002339085.1 Cellvibrionales bacterium UBA1969 | reverse complement strand
AAATCTTTAAGGGCCATAATCAACGACTCACCCTCAACAAAATTAAAGCTCACATTCAATGCACCGGGCAAACGATGCTCAGGATCGCCATTGAGGTAAACTTCTTCCATATCTTTTACTCCATCCCATAGGCGTTCGCGAAGTTTGATTAATCGGGCATTATCCGTCGCCATATCCTGCATAGCAATCCTTGCCGCTTCCCCAACACCAACAATTTGATGTGTGGGTAAAGTCCCTGATCGCATGCCTCGCTCATGACCGCCACCGTGGATTTGCGCCTCGATACGGACACGGGGTTTACGTCGAACAAATAACGCGCCAATACCCTTAGGACCATACATTTTATGGGCCGATATCGATAATAAATCAACCTTTAGGGCTTCCATATCAACCGGTATTTTCCCAACAGACTGGGCGCCATCCACATGAAAGATAATTTTTCGTGGTCGTGTTAGTTCTCCGATAGCGGCAATATCATTTATAACGCCAATTTCATTATTGGCATGCATAATGGAAATCAACACCGTATCTTCTCGGATCGCCGCTTCAACCGCTGCTGGTTGAGTCAGCCCATTATCATCTGGGCTTAAATAGGTAATCTCAAAACCTTCACGCTCCAATTGACGGCAGGTATCAAGCACGGCCTTGTGCTCAATCGATGAAGTAATAATATGCTTACCTTTCTTTTGGTGAAAATGTGCCGCACCTTTAATGGCAAGGTTATTAGATTCTGTTGCACCCGAAGTCCAAACGATTTCACGCGGGTCGGCGCCGATCAACTCAGCCAGCAAGGCACGTCCCTCTTCGATAGCCTCTTCTGCCTGCCAACCAAAACTGTGTGAGCGCGAAGCGGGATTACCAAAATTACCTTCTTGGGTTAAACAGTCCGACATCTTTTCAGCCACGCGAGGGTCAACCGGCGTTGTCGCTGAATAATCAAGATAAATCGGTAGTTGCATAGTTGTTTCCTCAAATCCTTGGCATTTTCTGCCCTGTATCACTTTCTAAGCCCAACAAAAGCTACTTTCATTAATAATGCGCTAGTCGAATGATGCTATGCGAATATGTTGTAAATCATTCGCGGCTTCAACTTTGTTGTCCTGCCTTTGAGATACCCGTTTAATCTCTTTTCGGTTCACTAAATCAGCTAAAGAAATACCAGTTAAGAAGCTGTGTATCTGATCAGTAAGGTCTATCCACAAATGGTGTGTTAAGCAGGTATCACCCTCTTGGCAATCACTCTTACCCGCACAATGTGTTGCATCGACGCTTTCATCCACAGCGGCAATAATTTCAGCGATGCTTATATCGGCCTGACTGCGGCTTAAACGATAGCCACCACCTGGCCCACGAGAACTGACAACCAGAGCTTGGCGACGCAATTTGACAAATAATTGCTCAAGGTAAGACAGCGATAGCTCTTGGCGGCTGGATATCTCAGACAAACTGACTGGGCCTGCATTGGCATGCAACGCCAAATCGAGCATAGCAGTCACGGCATAACGGCCTTTAGTCGTGAGTTTCATTGCGGGTCCCAGTGATCAATCTTGGTATTCATAAATAAATGATAAAGCTTGCCACCGAAAAACCTCATTTATGGATGGCTTTGGTGAATATATATTATCTAAAGCCTGAGTAAATTAATCAACTATTAAAGGGGGTAATTTAGCCTAAAAGAGGAAAATAATCTAACTGATAAACGATCTCACTATTATATCAACTAATTGTTTTTATTGATTTTTTCTTGAACCGTGTTTAAAATCCCACGCAAAATGTTAATTTCCATTTTATCTAAGCGTATACGCGCAAATAAGCGGCGTAAACGGGTGAGCAATTGCTTGGGCTCATCTGGGTTATAGAAACCTATTTGGGCCAACGCTTCAGCTAAATGTTCGTGCAAGCGCTCTACATCAGCAGCATTGGCAAACGGCTCGTCCCAGTCTTGCATGACTGAAGGATTCGCATTTTTCCCCTGCGATAAATCGGAATTTAATGAGCGCATTCTTAGCTCATAGCAAATGATCTGCACCGCCATGGCAAGGTTTAATGAGCCATATTCCTCGCTGGTAGGTACGTGAACATGCAAATGACAGCGATGCAGCTCGTCATTATTTAGGCCGCGGTCCTCACGTCCAAACAGGATAGCGACCTTAGAAGAGCTAGGCTCCGCATAGATCTGTTCGGCACATTGTCTTGCATCGACTACTGGCCAAGGAATCCTGCGACCTCGAGCCGAGGTGCCGACAACCAGATCGCAATCAGCAATGGCTTCTTCTAAGGTCTCAACAACACGAGCATTTTCAAGCAGGTCACGCGCGCCTGCCGCGCGCCAAACCGCCCTAGGATCTGGGTATTCACGTGGGCTAACTAGTACTAACTGTTCAACTGCCATTGTCTTCATGGCGCGAGCAGCACCGCCAATATTACCCGGATGCGAGGGGTTCACCAACACCATACGAACATCTCTTGCTTCCGTTAAACGATGATTATTAGGTGATGATTGCTTATCAGTCAAAATAACGTCCTCATAGGTTAAACAGCGATTAGGGGCATGCTGATTTGATTGCCAGCGGATTCTATCAAACACACCGCTCAATACCAAAACTACAACAATTAACATACGTCACAAGAATGGGTGTCTGTTATACTATATTCTTAATTATTATGAATTTCAGTCATATGATGCGCGCCCAGCAAGCATTGCCTTCGCCCTATCTGATTAAGTATTCGAGGTCACTCCGTGGAACCAGCCGTTAATATTGCCCTTCGTGCCGCCAGAAAAGCAGGCGATATTATTGCCCGCGCAACGGAACGCATGGATCTGATTAAGGTTGAAGAAAAGGAAAAAAATGACTTTGTCACCAATATCGATAAGGCCGCCGAGCAAGAGATTACCGAGCAAATTCAAAAAGCTTGGCCCGAACATAATATTATCGGCGAAGAAAGCGGCTTAATATCGGGCTCTAAAGGTCAATCAGACACAACCTGGTATATCGACCCACTTGACGGAACAACCAATTTTGTTCGCGGCATTCCCCATTTTTCTGTTTCTATTGCCTGCGCGAAAAATGATATTGTTGAGCATGCAGTTATCTATGACCCTATTCGGCGTGAAGAATTTACCGCCAGCCGTGGTCGTGGCGCAACCCTCAACGGGGTGAGGTTACGCGTCAGTGATAGGAATAACTTTAACGGCGCATTGATAGGAACCGGCGTGCCCTACCGCAGCAGTCAACAGCCTTTTATACAAGCTTATATGAAATGTCTTGAGCACTTTGCAATGCATGGTTCAGGCATTCGACGCGGTGGCTCAGCGGCCCTTGATTTAGCCTATGTCGCCGCCGGAAGAATGGATGCCTTTTGGGAACATGGTCTTAGGCCATGGGACGTTGCAGCCGGTCTATTATTAATTCAGGAAGCCGGCGGCTTAATAGCTGATTTTAAAGGCGGAAATAGCTGCCTAACAACTGGCAATATTGTCTGCGGCAACCCAAAGTTATTTAAAGAATTGCTTAAGGTTGTAAACACCAATCTTGGTCATGGGTAAGAAAATTCAAACAACCAAAAAATCTATTATTGGAGAAAGGTAGCATTATGAAAACAGTCAAGAAAAATGCCGAGTACACCATTTACCAAAAACGTAATAATCGTTATGCAGTAAAAGGTGCAAATGCAAATTGGCTTAATGGTGAAGAGAAAGTTGACATACTATTAGCTGAAAATTTAATTAAACTGACTCAGCCAGCAGCGCCTGAGGTCGAAGAAAAAGCCCCTGCTGATACAGCGGAAGATACAGCTGAAGAAACGACTGAAGACACGAGCGCCGAAGTAGAACCAAGCGCTGATTCAAATGATGATGCAGAGTCCTCAGAAGAGTCTGATTCAGATAAGGTGTCTTAATCCTCAATAAGACCCTAGCATGAAAAAAGGGCCGTTAGTGAGCAGCTAACGGCCCTTTTTTATTAGCTAATAACAAGTATTCTGACGGTTTAACGCTGATATTGATTAGCGGCTAGATAAAACCTACACTGCCCCTTCGATCTTAGATATGGAGCAATATGATGGCAGACGCAAAAGCCCTTCAACAATTACTCGATAAGCAAGCTATTTACGAGTTAGTGAACAGCTATTGTCAGGCCTCAGATCGACACGATCATGAAAAGTTACGCGGCCTTTACCATCCCGACGCCATTGATGATCATGGCGGTTTTTTTAACGGCTTGGCCTCCGAGTTTATTGATCAACTACCGGCTATCCAAGCACCGATGAAAATTCTTCATCACAACTTAACAACGATCAATATTGTGTTAGATGAAAGCAATGGTGAGTGCAACTATGCCGAAGGTGAAATCTACGTATTGGCCTACCATCAGGTTGACACTGATGACGGTCTCATCGATTTACTGATTGGCGGTCGTTACCTTGATAAATATGAAAAACGCAACGGCGAATGGAAATTCAGCTATAAAGCGGTGTTGGCCGATTGGGCTAAGTTCGATAAGCCCTCCCAAAATAGCCTTGATCACCCACTACTGACGGGCTCTTATATCGGTAAGCCCGGAAAAGATGATCCAGCCTACTCATTGTTTTCATTGATTCAGTTTGGTCAGCAGAACTAAGTGAGTAAAGTCAAGCAAACAGCAACCACTATTTTACAATCCACCTTTGGCTATCAAGCATTTCGTGGCCAACAAGAAGTAATTATTCAAAACGTTGTTGACGGCCATGACAGTCTTGTGATCATGCCGACTGGCGGCGGTAAATCACTGTGCTACCAAATCCCTGCCCTATTACGCGAAGGCTGCGGCATTGTTATTTCACCGTTAATTGCATTGATGCAAGATCAAGTCTCTGCATTGAATGAGATGGGCGTGAGGGTGGCTTTTTTAAACTCGACCCAAAGCCAAGCCGAGAGTGAGATAGTGATTAATAACGCGCTTAGCCGCCAACTTGATCTGCTCTATATCGCCCCCGAACGCATTAATCAACGTACAACCATTAACTGGCTACAGCGTTGTCAAATAGCCTTAATTGCTATTGATGAAGCCCACTGTGTTTCCCAATGGGGTCATGATTTTCGCCAAGACTATCTGTCATTAAATCAGCTCAAAGACGACTTCCCATCGGTACCACGTATTGCACTCACCGCTACAGCTACCCCGACCTCACAAACCGAGATCGTCAATAACCTTGAACTGTCAAATCCACAGCAGTTTGTGAGCAGTTTTGATCGACCAAATATTCATTACACGGTTGTCCCTAAGACCGATGCAAAAAAACAGTTACTGCAGTTCTTAACTGGACACCGCGATGAAGCGGGTATTATCTATTGCCTGTCTCGAAAAAAAGTGGAATCTACCGCCGCATGGTTAAACACCCGAGGATTAACGGCATTGCCCTATCATGCAGGGTTAAATGTGGAAACTCGCGCAGAAAATCAAGCCCGTTTTTTACGTGAAGACGCTATTATAATGGTCGCGACGATTGCCTTTGGAATGGGCATTGATAAGCCTGACGTGCGGTTTGTAGCCCATATGAACCTACCCAAAAGCATGGAAGCTTACTACCAAGAAACCGGCCGCGCAGGCCGTGACGAAAAACCGGCAGAGGCCTTTATGACTTATGGACTCGATGACGTTGTTCAATTGGCACAATTCATTGACAATTCGCCTGCAAACGACAGCTTTAAACGCCACGAAAAAATTAAATTAGACGCCTTACTCGGTTGGTGTGAAATCACTTCCTGTCGTCGAACACCACTTCTCAATTATTTTGGCGAACAAAAACTAGACCTACCCGAAAACGAACAGCGCCTGTCAAAGTGTCTATATTGTGATAACTGTGATAATCCACCCAATACTTGGGATGCGACCGAGGCCGCACAAAAATTACTGTCTTGTGTTTACCGGTTAAATCAACGCTTTGGCCTCGCTCATACCATTGATGTACTGCGCGCCAAACAAACTGAAAAGGTAAGCCAGTTTAATCACCAACAATTGAGCACCTTCGGCATAGGCGTTGAACTGTCAAAAAATCAATGGCGCTCTGTCGCACGGCAACTGATTGTCAAAGGCTTACTAACAGTGAACAGTCAGCAATTCAACGCTCTCACATTAACCGCCCAATCTCGTCAATTACTGCAAGGAAAAATGGCGTTAAATCTGCGTCAAGAGCTCAAACAAGCGCCGCAGAAAAAGAATAAAAGCGAATTCAAAAATGGGGTATCACAACAAGACGCTGAGTTATGGAATGCATTGCGTGATTGTCGAAAAGCTCTTGCCGAAGAACATGGCATTCCCTCTTACATGATTTTTCACGACGCCACATTAATGGAAATGATGGAAACCAAACCACAAAACATAATGCAATTACTCAGGGTTAACGGTGTCGGCGAGGCAAAACTTAATAATTACGGACAGGCTTTCCTTGACGTCATCAACAGTATTCATTAAAGCGATTTATTATTATTTTGAAGTCTTCGGCGGTCTTTTTCAGCACCAACATAGGGTCCATTTTTAACTTCTAACACTTGCGTGCCATTTTCAAGAATTTCATAGCCATGACCACCCCGCAAAAGTATCACAATATCACCCGCCCTAGCATCCCACTGATCAACCAATTCAAACTGCGAATCATATATTTGCACTCGTACTTTTCCTTGCCTAATATAAAGCACTTCTTGCGTCCACGGCACGTTTCGTTCAACTCTATTGTGCTGATGCGCTAATAACTGCTTACCCTCTTCATAACACCAGCTACCGACCTGTACATAATCTTCATCAGGCGAAAAAAATTTCAAGCCATCACTCCAAGCCTCACTCGCTGGTATATAGCGAGCTAAAACCGAATCACCTTCTTTGACCTCTTTAATTGTCACATCATTTTCCTTTTTCGGCTATAATTAAACAGTATTTTTATGTTCTAGGTACCAAGCAATAGTATCACGTACGCCCTGCTCAAAGTCTATTTCAGGCTGCCAACCAAAATGTGATCGGCTGCGCGTGCCATCTACCGTTTTATATGGGGCACCATCAAGCTTGGATAAATCCAACTTGATCTCACCTTCATATTCCACGATACGACTAATCAGCTTGGCCATTTCAATAATCGAAATACCTTTAGCAACGCCAATATTTATTGGCTCAAGTAAAGGTGCTACTGACATCGCTCTTATCATGGCTTGAGCACCATCATCGACATGCAACCACTCTCGAACAGGTTTACCACTACCCCATACATCAACATGAGGGGAATCTTTCTGCTTTGCTTCAACAAACTTCATGATTAACGCACCCAACGCATGAGATCGCTCGGCTTCAAAGTGATCTTGGGGACCGTACATGTTGGATAAAATAATATTCATTACATCAAGCTTGTATTGTTGAGCATAAGCCCAAGCACCAACCCAAGAAGCCTTTCTTACAAACCCATACACCATTACCGACTCATGTAATGGCCCGTTCCAAAATTCATCCTCTTTAAATAACGTTGCATCGCCTGGATAAGTGCAATTAGAAATAGGATTCACTACTCGAGTCACGCCAAATTGTTGCGCTGCTTCAAGTAAATTTAAAGTCATCTGCAAATTGTTCTGAAATAACTCGACAGGATGCTGGTGGCCAAACTGAATGCCACCCACAAAAGCTGCGCAGTTAAGAATGTAGTCAGGTTTAGTGTCAGCCATCAGATCATTTAATTCAGAGCGATTACGTAAATCGACCCCCAAGCTTTGCGATGTTGCCGTAAACGGCAACCCTTTAGCCTGTAACTGCCGTGAAACGCGTTTACCTAAAAAACCAGTTGCACCTGTAAGTAAAATCATTTTCACTCTCAAAACTCAAATATTGATATTAAGTGATTGATAAATATAATCATTAAATCTCAACCGCCACGGCCTGACAGGCGAATAAATAACGGCTATTATTAACGAAATGTGGCGAAAAACTATGCCAATGATACAGCTATCACCAGTATTCCTTAATATACTATAGCTGATAGTCTCAGCGAGACATAAATAATATCCGTTTTATCATAATATTTAAAAGGCACAGGTCATGCAGTTCAATTCATCACTACGACTAATAGCGTCATTTACAGTCAATGACCCATGCGAAAGTGGCTGTTGCGTCAGTCATCATGATTTCGCCTTTAATCGCTATCCTGAATTAAAGGAAATTGTCTTATCTGTAGCTGAAAATGCACTGGCTAGAGTAGATTTACCTATTTTCGATAAAACACTTATTGATGCATTCACTGACCTCGACATAGCCAAAATTGCAAATGTTGGCCAAGAGCAAACCATTCACTTCAATGAGCATCTCGATGTTAATTTGACCATTCTCGCACGCTTTGCAGGGCAACCATCAAGCAGAAAATCTCTCAACCTTGTTACCAATCCATCTTTAGCAACATGGATTATGAGTAATTATCTCGCTAATGAAGCTGATTTTTCCTTATTAAATCCAAAAAACTTGGATGAACTAAAATTCCTAGGCGTGCTTGTCGATCAACAACCGCCTAGTATCGTTTTTTACCCCCCACTTGAAGAATCTGACTGGCAAGAGCAGATAGTCACAGCAGAACGACTTTATTTACAGGTCGAAAATAATCCGATACCAGAACCCATGTTAAAGCTGCTTGGCACCAAAATACCTGAAGTCCCTAACACTAATATCATCTGGGGTTGCGAGGCCGGAAGTCGTTTGCCTTTCGCTACCGTTGTGCCTAAGAAAGAGATAGATCAATTCGATCTAAGCTCTGAATCAATAATTAATAAAGAACTGGTCAAAAAACAAAAAACACAATGGAAACAAAAAATAGATTTAGCTCGGGTCAAGTTCAAGCGGCATGCCTATGCCAAAATTGAAGATATTATTTCAAGCAAACAGCAACTCACTTTGCAACGACATATGAGGGAATTGGTTTCCCATCATTATTTTGGCCCACTGAATGATGGGCAAGTCGAACGCCGGATGGGCATTCATAACGAGAGCGTCACGGCCGCGCTTCATCTTCGTTTAACCAAGCTAGTGAGCCTAATCACTGGCGAAGACTTAAAGCCCTCATATGCTTATTTAGGCTGTTATTTAGACGGCGCCGAATTAAAACCTCACACGGATCGACCTCAATGCCAGTTCAATCTTTCAATCGTATTTGATATGTCGGATGAACAGGGACAGATACCTCAACCTTGGCCAATATTTTTAAAGAAAAACAATAAAACTACCGCTGTTAATTTAGCTATTGGCAGCGGTTTGTTGTATCAAGGCACAGAACTTGAACACTGGCGAGAGCCTTTGCCGAAAGGCCAGCGGGCAATTGTTTGTTTTTACCATTTTGTCGAAAAAACGTTTACAGGATCAACCGTATAAAATTATCGTTAAATAATTATTCAAGACCATCATTTAAATCGACAGCAAAACCTTGCTTTCTCAATAGCTGAAAGCGACGCGCCTTATCTAAATCGTAAGACACCATTTCACTAACCATTTCTGAAAATGAAATGGAAGGCTGCCAAGATAATTTCTGTTTCGCCTTGCTTGCATCACCCAACAATGATTCTACTTCTGTCGGTCTGAAGTAGCGCGAATCAATTTTAATAATCGTTTTACCTACTAAGTCATGAATATATTGCTCTGCCTTGAAAGGATCAATCGCTCCCACGGTAACCGTTTGATTAAGCCCTTCACCTTGCCAATCTAAGGTGAGGCCTAATTCATCAGCGGCAGCATTCACAAAATCCCTTACTGAACGCTGTTCGCCGGTCGCAATAACGAAGTCTTCTGGATCGTCTTGCTGTAGCATCAACCATTGCATGGCGACATAATCTTTAGCATGCCCCCAATCTCTTTTAGCATTCACATTGCCAAGCAATAAAACCTCTTGATTACCTAAGCAGATATTACTTAATCCGCGCGTAATTTTACGAGACACAAAAGTCTCACCACGACGTTTCGATTCATGATTGAATAAAATCCCACTGCAAGCAAAAATGCCATAGGCCTCGCGATAGTTTACTGTCATCCAGTAAGCATAAAGTTTAGCGGCGGCATAAGGTGAGCGTGGGTAAAAAGGAGTAGATTCATTTTGAGGTGTTTGCTGAACTAAACCATACAGTTCAGAACTTGCTGCTTGATAAAATCTTGTCTTTTTT
>DDDX01000030.1:0-160 GCA_002339085.1 Cellvibrionales bacterium UBA1969 | reverse complement strand
GATAAAATCTTGTCTTTTTTTCAAATCCCGATAAACGTATCGCCTCAAGCAGGCGTAACGTGCCTAAGGCATCAACATCGGCCGTATATTCGGGCACCTCAAATGAAACCGCAACATGACTCATTGCTGCAAGATTATATATTTCAGTTGGTTTAATATG
>DDDX01000092.1:30462-50825 GCA_002339085.1 Cellvibrionales bacterium UBA1969 | reverse complement strand
ATGAACCGGGCCCCTTCACAATAGCGATAGCATCAAGCTGCTCCAAAGACAGTTCAGCCTCATCAAGTGACTGCTGGATTAATGCAAGCAAATGACGAGAGTGGGAAACTGAGGCATCGTCACGTCGGATAAATTTATGGGATTCTCGTTGCAAACAGACACTGCAATTGCGAGAACTGGTATCAAGTGCCAAAATATTCAAATCGAGCCACACATCAACGTCTGTTATCCCCATTAGTAAGCAATTTCAAAGAAGCGCCATGTCAGTAAGCTAACAGGTTGTTAAATAAATCGTAACTCAAACTATTTCATGAAAGAAGACGATTATACTCTGTTATTATCATTAACAGAGCGGTTTGCTTCAATTTAAATAAAAGCGTCGAATATGCTGCATGAGTATTGAAATGACATTAATCAACCGAGAAGACCTGGGAGGCCTTATTCTCGCAGGCGGACAAAGTCGACGATTCAATTTTCGCAATAAAGGGCTCATCGAATTCAAGCAAAAACCTATGATAGCCCATGTTATTGAACGTATAGAACCGCATGTGTCCTCACTAGCCATCAGTTGTAATACGAATATTACCCAATACCAGGCGCTTTGCGATACTTATCGCGCGTCACTCGGGAAAACTTCAATATGGGGAGTATGCCTATCCGATAGTGCCAACAACGCACTCAAAGGACCATTGGCTGGTATTGAGCGCCACCTTAAAGAGGTCGATGCCCCCTACTGCTTTGTGTGTTCCTGTGACATGCCATTAATTCCCAGCGATATCGTAACAATTTTGACCGATGCGATGCTTCATTCTCAACAACAAGCTTGTCATATTATTGATGATCAAGGCCTTCATCAACTCGCGATACTGTTTAAAACTAATGCTGCTAGAGCTGCTTTGATGCAACTCACCAAAGTCAATGCAGTAACCACCGCAAGCCAATCTGGACCATCAAGGCACTCAATTAAGCAATGGTTAAAACAGATGAGCAGTTTAGGCATCGCGTATAAGGGACCGGCTCAAAAAATGACTAGCATCAACACCCCTGAGCAACTTGTGATGATGGAACTTGCTGAATGCTAGACAAAAAAACCCCTCAAAAGAGGGGTTTTTCAATAGCTTAGAGAGAACTATCTCTTTTTAGCTATTTTTTCTTAGCTGTTTTCTTCTTAGCCGCTGGTTTTTTAGCCGCTTTTTTCTTCGCTACTTTCTTTTTAGCTGGTTTTTTAGCTACTTTTTTCTTAGCTGCTGGTTTTTTAGCCGCTTTTTTCTTAACAACTTTCTTTTTAGCAACTTTTTTCTTCGCTACCTTCTTTTTAGCGACTTTTTTAGCTGCTTTTTTCTTAACTGCTTTTTTCTTCGTTACTTTCTTTTTAGCGACTTTCTTCTTAGCTACTTTTTTAGCCGCTTTTTTCTTAACGACCTTTTTCTTAGCTACTTTTTTCTTAGTTGCTACTTTCTTTTTAGCGACTTTTTTAGCTGCTTTTTTCTTAACTGCTTTTTTCTTAACTACTTTCTTTTTTGCCGCTACTTTTTTCTTAGTAGCAGCTTTTTTTGCTGGTTTGCGCTTTGCAGCGGCTTTCTTTTTTACCTTTGCCATGTGGAGTCTCCTCACCTTTTTAAGTTTTGTTACCTAGGTACTTTAATCATGATGATCATTTAAGAAGGTCGAAGTTAAAGTAATAAACCCAGAAAATACATTGGAAATACCACATCAAAATCAGACCAGCTAATAAACAAAGTCAAAAGTAATAATTGACTTATGAATACTAAATAAAAAATAAACCAAATACACGTACTTGCAAGGTTTTTTTTGTGAAAAAGTAAATCATTATTGCTTTTTTTGAAGAAAATAGGCTATTTCGTTATAAATATTCATGAATTTAAAAAAAAAACGGCATTCACTTTAAAAAAAACAATTCATCGCCAAAAAGAAACTTTATTTAATCACGTAGATTAATGAGTATAGATATACATAACTTTTGTATCAAATAATAAGAAAAAGCAGGCTTTATTCTAGTGAGGGGGAAAAATATTTTAAGGAAAAATCTATTTAGACTATAAAATGAAGTTTAACCACATATAATTTACCCGCCAATTCACCACCAAAGCTAAATATGACTGATGAAATCAGTTTTATCGAAAAGGGATATCAAGAAAACTACCTCTCCGCTTACAAAAAAGGTACTAAAACTGATTAAGTGATAAAAAAGGTCCTTTTAAGCACTTTTTTTGTCACTATTGATTATTTTTTTATAAGAGACAGAATGTTTTTACGTATCGCTTCCACACTTCCAACTCCACTCACACTAAAGTAATTAGGTGCGGGGATGTTTGTATTAGTATTTTTTAATTCTTGATAAAAACCCACCAGCGCTTCGGTTTGGTCATGGTAAACCGACAATCGGTTTCGTATGGTCTCTTCAAGATCATCTTCTCGTTGAATTAATGGCTCACCAGTCACATCATCTCTGCCCTCAACTTTTGGTGGATTATATTCAATATGGTAAACACGACCTGAGTCAGAATGAACACGTCTACCGCCTAAACGCTCAACAATATCCGCATCATCAACGCAAATTTCTAAAACAGTATCAACATGCACATTCGCATCTAACATCGCTTGGGCCTGAGTAATAGTTCGTGGAAAACCATCAAATAAAAAGCCATCTTGACAATCAGCTTTGATAATTCGTTCTTTAACAAGCTCAATAATAATATCATCTGATACCAAAGCTCCTGAAGACATGACCTCTTTCACTTTCAGACCTAATTCTGACTCCACTTTGATCGCTGCGCGGAGCATGTCGCCAGTCGATATTTGAGGAATATTAAAGGCATCCATAATAAATTGTGCTTGTGTTCCTTTGCCCGCCCCGGGAGGGCCTAATAATATAATTCGCATCTAAAACGCCTCTATGATTACTCAATTACAAACACAGCCAATCTTGCAAAGAATTCGTTTCATGGCTACACATAACGCTTACTTATTTCTTATGTCACTTTTTTACCAAGATGACTGATAGAGACTTGACCTTTAATAGAAACGACAGCACCTTATACAAACCAAAGATTCAAGCGGTGCTATGGTTGTTGTCCATTAACGAATCGAGTGGCAAAGATACACAGTCAATAGCCTTTCCACAAGTTAAGGTGATAACAGCCTAGTCAATGATAGATGATATTGAATGATTGCTATCAAACACCTTCTAAAAGCGGACTATATTCTAACAAATAATCGGCCTTGATGCTTTAATCATCATGCTTAACCGACTGCCATAACTGATCCAATAACTCAGGATTAATAGTTATTGGCTTGCCCTGCGAATCATTACCCGCCTGATATGCGGGTAATTCATCCAAAACGGCTAAAACCCTACGGGTGAATTTTTGATTCGCGCCTCTCAACGCAGACTCTGGATTAATCGCTAACTTTCTTGCCACATTAACAGAACTGAACAATACATCGCCCAATTCGTCACTTATTTCTTCCTCAGCAGACTGAGCGCTAGTGTCTTGCTGCTGATATCCATCCATGGCCTCTTCTAATTCTGTTATCTCTTCTTTAAGCTTTTCTAAAGCCGAACGCGCTTGAGTAAAATCCAAACCCATAGTAGCGGCTCTTTTTTGTAATTTAACGGCCCGCAATAATGCCGGCAAAGCAAGCGGCACATCATCAAACAAACCTGATCGACCCTCCGTTACGCGTTCGGCAGCTTTTATAGCCTCCCAATTTTTAGATACTTGTTGTTCACTGATAGCCTCTCGCTGACTATTATGATTACTTTGATTGAGCAACCGGCCATCGATAAAAATATGAGGATGGCGACGAATCAGTTTACTGCAGAGCTGATCAACAATCTGATGGAAATCAAACTGGTGCTCTTCTTCTGCTATCCGCGCCAAAAACACCACCTGGAACAAGACATCCCCTAATTCGGCTTGGATATCTTTAGAATTAGCCGACTCAATGGCATCTACCAACTCATAGATTTCTTCTATCGAATACTGAATAAGTGTTTGACTCGTTTGCTTCAAGTCCCATGGGCAGCCTTGATTTGGATCTCTTAAACGCGCCATTAAGTACAGTAAATCATTGGTGGTGTATTTAGCCATTAGCTGACTCGGCTAGTATTAATAATATTCGGCATATTATTTAATCTAGCTAAAATTCTAACTAATTCTTCAATGTTGTGAATTTCAATGGTTAAACGAAGGTTAGCAATATTACTTTGTAGATCGGTATAGGTATTCACTTTTCTCACATTAACTCGCATCGCTGACAGCAAACCGGAAATATCACCTAACAAACCGGTTCGATCATAGGCTTCAACTGAGATATCAACAGTATATATTCCGGTTTTTTGCTCACCCCAGCTGACTTCAATCAATCGCTCCTGCTGTTGACTGTCGACCTGCAAAAAGTGTTGGCAATCTTTTCTATGCACCGTTACGCCACGACTCACAGTCACGTATCCAGCGATATCATCGCCTGGTACAGGCTTACAGCATTGAGCGATTTGCGTCAGCAAATTACCCACACCTAAGACCTGAATGGCATCAGAAGGTGACTGTTTTCTTATCTCGCTATGACTGACTTGTAGTTCAAGCGGAGACTGAACCGGATCACCAAACCATTTTTCTGCTAGCCGCATAATTTGTGAGGTCGAAATATCTCCTGCACCGAGTGCCACATAAAGATCATCGACAGTCTTATAATTCAGTTTTTGAGCGAGTCGCTTATAATCCAAACTGGTCATTGCCAAGCGCTTAACTTCACGCTCAAGTAAGGATCGACCTGCTTGTAAATTTTGTTCAGCCGCCTGTTTTTTAAACCAGGCGCGCACTTTTGATCGCGCCCGACTGGAATTGAGATAGCCCAAGCTAGCTCTTAACCAATCGCGATTAGGGATAGCCTCTGGCCCTTTAATAATTTCGACCTTTTGACCATTAAGCAATTCGCGACTTAGTGGCACAATCCGACCATCAACCTTTGCTCCGCGGCAACGGTGACCAACTTCGGTATGAATATGATAAGCAAAATCAACTGCTGTTGAACCCGTAGGCACGTCTACAATGTGCCCCTCTGGGGTGAAAACGTAAATTCGATCTTTACCAAAATCATTGGTCAAATCGCCAGCAAGTTCGCGGATATCGCCACTACCACCGGTCTCCTCATGCCACTCCAACACCTGTCTTAGCCAAGCAATTTTTTGTTCGTAGCCTTCACTATTTGTCTTAACATCGGTCCCTTTATAAAGCCAGTGGGCACAAACACCCAACTCTGACTCTTGGTGCATATCATTCGTTCTAATCTGCACTTCTAAAATTTTATTATTAGGTCCAATAACAGCGGTATGCAACGAGCGATAACCATTTTCTTTAGGATTAGCAATGTAATCATCAAATTCGCCCGGCAAATTTCGCCATTGCGTGTGCACCACGCCTAAACTCGCGTAGCAATCTTTTAATTGTGGAACGGTAATTCTCAATGCATGGACATCGTATACTTGCTCAAAAGCAACATGTTTACGCTGCATCTTTCGCCAGATGCTGTAAATATGTTTGGCACGGCCATTAACCTGCGCCTCAATACCCATAATTTTGAGTTTCTCTTGAACTAACTCGACTACTTGACCGATATAATTTTCTCGATCCAATCGTTTTTCATCCAACATACTGGCAATTGAGCTATAGGCTTTGGGCTCGAGATAACGAAAGGAAACGTCCTCTAATTCCCATTTAATCTGACCAATGCCTAAGCGGTGCGCCAGCGGCGCATATATGTCAAAAACCTCGCGCGCAACTCGTCGTTGCTTAATAGGATCAGGATGATTCTTGACTGCTCGAATAGCTTGAGTCCGTTCTGCAAGTTTAATCAGTCCAACTCGAACATCATCTACCATCGCGACTAACATCTTTCTAATATTGTCTACTTGAGCATTACCTTGCCCTAACACGGGAGTCGTTTCAGTACGAACATTAGAAATTGCCGCCATTTTTAATACGCCCTTTACAAGCGATGCAACTTCGCCTCCGAGAGCTAATTCCACTTGATCGATACTGATACGTCCCTCACGTACGGCACGATAGATTAACGCAGCGATTAACACCTCTTCATCCATATCAAAGCTGGCAAGGATGTTAACCATCTCCATGCCGGCATCAAAACAACCGATGAGGCCATGCGGTTTTTGATCTTTGCTGAGCACGGCGTTCTGGGATGCAGAAGCCATCTGAAAGGCTTTCCGCATCCTGCCAACCGTTTGTTGATCAGAAAATCCAGGCAACGTATCTAGCCAAGCGATGATATCAATATCACCCACTTCACTTTTTGAAATGTTTTTTCTTACTTGAACCATAGCTGAGATACTTTTTTCAGTAAAAAATCAACAGTATTCGATAACTAGATCAGCATAAAATTTGCTTAGTTATCAAATACACCAGTAGAAAGATAACGATCGCCACGGTCACAAATAATGGCAACGATCACTGCATTTGAGACGTTGGATGCAATATGCAGAGCACCGCAAACAGACCCCCCAGAAGAAACGCCACAAAAGATCCCTTCTTCAGTCGCCAATTGCCGCATCGTGGTCTCTGCATCACGTTGATCAATATCAATCACTTGATCGACTTCTTTAGCTTTGTAAATACTGGGTAAATACGCTTTAGGCCAACGTCGAATTCCGGGAATGCTTGCCCCATCTTTGGGTTGCAAGCCAATAATTTGAATCGCTGGATTTTTTTGCTTCAAGAAACGAGACACGCCCATAATCGTACCCGTGGTACCCATTGAGGAAACAAAATGCGTGATCGTGCCATTTGTCTGCTGCCAGATTTCAGGGCCTGTCGAATCAAAGTGCGCATTAGGATTATCGCCATTAGCAAACTGGTCGAGCACTTTTCCCTCGCCTTGCGCTTGCATTGTCTGAGCCAAATCGCGCGCGCCTTCCATACCTTGTTCCGCAGTGACCTCAATTAACTCTGCACCATAAGCAGACATAGCCAATTTACGCTCATGACTCATATGGCTTGGCATAATTAATCGCATGCGATAACCTTTTATTGCTGCGGCCATGGCTAAGGCAATCCCCGTATTACCACTGGTTGCTTCAATCAAGGTATCACCGGGTTTGATTTCACCGCGCTGTTCTGCCTGATTAATCATATTAAGCGCGGGCCGATCCTTGACTGAACCGGCTGGGTTATTGCCTTCTAACTTAAGCAATAATTGATTTTCTCCAGCATACATTCGTTGCAGTCTAACTAACGGTGTATTACCGACATACTGCTCAATGGTTGGGTAACTCACGGACTCAATTCCTTACAGACCAGCAAGCCTTTTAGCTCACACGGCGACATATCAAAAGTTAATCATACCAAAAAACCACAAATAGCGGTTAAACAGCTCGGAAAAGAATAAAAATTAACCAGTATTGCAGGGGGATTCGTTGCTTTTTACAGTATCAGAGCAAAAAACGCGCCTCTTCATCAGTGCGCCAAAAAAAGATGAATACAGACTGCTAGTCAGGCCGACGATAGAGTTCGCGACTTTTTAGTGGACGACCACCAAGGTGCGGTGCCAGCGCTAAGCGCATGATTTTTTTTGCTAACTGGCGAACTTTTTTATCGTGATAATCGTCGTTCTTTATAGCTAGTATAACGCTACCGGCTATTGATGGATGTGCATTCAAACCTAAGACGCTATCGACATTAATTTCGCTATATTCATTGTCTGGATCACCATTATTGCTATCTACACGGCAGAACCCGTTCTCAGTGTGAAACCGGTACTCTCCATCAGCAGTGATTGGCTCACCGGTGATGGCGTCTCGCATAAAATCCAATTCGAAACCTAAGGTGGCAAGTAAGCGAGCCTCAAATCTTCGCAGACTAACCTCGATAGAAATAGTATCATCCGGATCTAAGCTTGCTATCTCAGAAATACTGGCCTGGTATCGTGAAAATAAGTTGGTATGACTCTCACCTGAGTGAAACAAGCGAAACAATAGTTCATTTAAGTACAAGCCTGCATACAACTGCGATTGATGCAGTCGCGGCGGCGGCGTAATGACCTCAGCTTGGCGTAGTGACTTAAGATCAGTTTTACCCGACCATGAGGCGTTCAATAAAGTAAAGGGTTGAAGTGTGCTACGCAAAGAGGAGGCTTTCTTACCTGCTGAACGAACACCTTTGCAGACCAGGCTTACGCGACCCTCATGCTCAGTCAATAGCTCGGCGATAACGCTTGTTTCACGATAGGGTCGCTGATGCAATAAAAAACAGCGTTCTAGTTCGATTGACACGGTGATCACCAATCAATAATTATTCGTTTTAGCTACTCATCAAACCCGAGACTTTTCAACATTCTCTCATCGTCAGACCAGCTGCTTTTAACCTTAACCCAAAGCTTAAGCATTACCTTTTTTTCGGTCATGGTTTCAATATCTTTCCTTGCATCGGTGCCGATTTTTTTAATCTGCTCACCCGCTCGACCGATGATAATTTTCTTTTGTCCCTCTCGCTCAACCCAAATCAAAGCACTAATATGAATCACATGGCCTTGATGATTAAAACTCTCTATTTCGACGGCTACTTGATAGGGAAGTTCGTCGCCACACTGACGCATCATTTTTTCACGAATTAACTCAGCCGCCATAAATCGCTCGCTACGGTCAGTAATTTGATCGGCATCATAAAGATGCGATTGCTTGGGCAAACGCTGATAGATCGCCTCGCGCAACTGATCAAGCTGATAGCCTGTTTTTGCAGAAAGTGGCAATACCTCTGCCCAATCAAAAACCGATGCTAAACTTTGTATATGCGGGAGCAGGCGACTTTTATCGGTTAATCGATCTATTTTGTTCAACACTAAAATCACCGGAGACTTAGCCACCATTAGGCCTTGCACCACTAATTCATCCTCTTCATTCCAACTTAGTCGATCAACAACAAAGACCGTCACATCAACATCGGCAATAGTAGAAGTGGCCGCGCGATTCATATAGCGATTCATTGCATTGGTTTGCGTTTGATGTATACCAGGAGTATCAACAAAAATAGCCTGGTACTGATCTCGCGTATCAATACCCGTGATACGGTGGCGAGTGGTTTGAGGTTTTCGTGAAGTGATACTAATTTTTTGGCCCAGCAAGATATTTAATAGGGTCGACTTACCGACATTGGGTCGACCCACTAGCGCAACAAGACCGCAAAATTCGGGCAACCTAGCCGTCACAAAGCCTTCCTAACATTGACCGCCTTATCGTCTTGGCTGATGGCATCTTTATCGCTGTAATTAAACTGCTTTAACACTCGCATGGCGGCATTTTGCTCGGCTGCTCTACGACTTTTACCTTCACCAAAAGCAAACTTTGATTGCAATTCAACACTGCACTTAACTGTAAAATACTGCTCATGGCCCGGTCCCTCCACTTTATCTAATTCATACATCGGTAATGCCAAGCGTTCTGCCTGCATCAACTCCTGCAGCAGTGTTTTTGCGTCTTTGAATTCAGGGACTAATGACACCTGTTCAAGATAAACGTCTAACAAGCTTAAAACAATTTTTTGACATTGCTTAAAATCACTATCAATATAAATGGCGCCAATTAAAGCCTCAACAGCATCGCCCACAATCGAATGTTTAACCGGCGAACTACTGCCCTTTTCACCTAAGCCAAGAATCATCAAGCTATCCAGCTCAAGAGAAAACCCTACCTTAGCTAAGGTTTTACCTTTCACTAACTGTGATCTTGCGGTTGTCATAACACCCTCTGGCACGTCATCATAGCGCATAAAAAGCGCTTCAGCGGCAATAGCATTCAATAAAGAATCACCTAAAAATTCAAGCCGTTCGTTATTTTTACTGCCTGAACTTTTATGAGTCAGAGCCAACTCAAGCAGATCATGATCTTTAAATAAGTAACCCAGCTTTTTTTGTAATGCTACCAATAAACCTGTTTTTATATGCCCCATATTCAGAATCCCAAAAAATTTAGTTCATTATTAATCTTATTATTGAAACGAGCCGGCTCGCTTAAATGTTGGAAAATGCCAACCGGGCTCTTTATGCATCCAAATCGCCACAGCTTTACCGACAATGCGCTGCTCTGAAACAGGGCCCCAAAAACGGCTATCCTGGCTATTATCTCGGTTGTCGCCCATCATAAAGTAATGCCCATCAGGTACCCTAACGGTAATATCATCATTTCGTTGACTAGCAATATTGATCTGAATATTGTGTTCAACCGCGCCTAACTTTTCAATGCTCTGTCTAAATAATGCTCTCTTCTTACCCGTTATTGGCGTTTGCTTCTGTACTTCGCCGTTAATGATTAAGATTTTATTTTTATATTCAACCAAATCACCCGGTAAACCCACGACGCGCTTAATATAATACTGATCTTTATGCGGCGGAAAAAATACCATCACATCACCCCGTTCAGGTTGATTAATATCAACAATTTTATCTCGCCATACAGGCAGGCGTATCCCGTAAGTATACTTATTGACGAGAATGAAATCACCAACCAATAAAGTTTGCTCCATCGACCCAGAAGGAATTTGAAAAGGCTCATAAATAAAAGATCGTATAACAAATACAAAGGCCAGCACGGGCGTTAATGATTTTGCGTTCTCAATAATAAAGGATTCTGCTTCATCAGGCCCACGCTGTTTGCTAAACCAGAAAATATCGAGTAACCAAATGAAAGCGCCACCAAACACTAAGCACATTAAAATCAAAGGAAAATTAAAATCCATGGAATAAAAACCCTATTTAGCGAATAAAAAAAGACCCATTATTTTGATTATAGTAACGAGAAGCGAAAATACTAGCTGTCTACTTTTAGAACGGCCAAGAACGCTGACTGCGGTATCTCGACACTGCCCACTTGCTTCATACGCTTTTTACCTGCTTTTTGTTTCTCAAGCAGCTTTTTCTTACGTGTTATATCACCACCATAGCATTTAGCTGTGACATTTTTACGCAAGGCTTTGACCGTTTGACGAGCAATAATATGTCCACCAATAGCCGCTTGAATGGCCACATCAAACATTTGACGAGGAATGAGCGATTTCATCGCCTCAACCAATGAGCGCCCTCTTGATTCAGCGAGATCACGATGCACGATGATCGCCAAGGCATCCACCCGCTCACTATTAATAAGTACATCGAGGCGAACCAACTTCGCTGTATCAAAGCGCTCAAACTGATAATCTAAAGACGCGTAGCCTTTACTGCAAGATTTTAAGCGATCAAAGAAATCAAGTACCACTTCATTCATGGGTATCTCATAAACTAAAGAGACCTGCTTACCTAGAAACTGCATATCAATTTGGGTGCCGCGTTTTTCAACACAAAGGGTAATTACATTGCCTAAATAATCTTGTGGCACTAAAATATTTGCCCTTACGATAGGTTCCCGCATTTGCTCAATTAAACCAATATCAGGCAATTTAGAGGGGTTATCAACAGCAATCGTCTCGCCGCTGACGGTTAACACCTCATACACGACGGTGGGTGCAGTAGTAATCAGATCAAGATTGTACTCGCGCTCTAAACGCTCTTGAATAATCTCCATGTGGAGCATCCCTAAAAATCCACAGCGAAAGCCAAACCCCAAGGCATCGGAAGATTCAGGCTCGTAAAATAATGACGCGTCGTTAAGTGTTAACTTGGCAAGCGCCTCTCGAAATGCTTCGTAATCGTCAGAACTCACCGTAAATAAACCAGCATACACCTTGGGTTGTACTTGCTTAAAGCCTGGCAGTGGTTCGATATCCTGCTGCTTAGCATGCGTTAAGGTATCACCCACGGGAGCACCCTGAATATCTTTGATACCCGCCACCACAAAACCCACTTCGCCAGCTGCCAATTCTTTAGTCGCCTGACGCTTAGGGGTAAAAATACCGACTTGATCAACAATATGAACGCGCTCCTGAGACATTGCCATGACTTTGTCTCTTACCTTTAAGCGGCCGTGTAACACCCGCACTAAAGAAACAACACCCAAATAATTATCGAACCAAGAATCAATGATCAATGCTTGCAAAGGTGCTTCTGTATCGCCTTGTGGTGGCGGTATATCCCTAACAATTCGCTCCAGCGCGTCGTCAATACCCATGCCCGATTTCGCACTAACCTTACAGGCGTCAGTAGCATCAATGCCAATAATATCTTCAATCTCTTGCGCGACACGTTCAGGTTCAACCTGGGGCAAATCCATTTTATTCAAAATCGGCACGACCTCTAAGCCTTGATCTATCGCCGTATAACAGTTGGCGACCGACTGGGCTTCAACTCCTTGAGCGGCGTCAACAATCAATAAAGCCCCTTCGCAGGCGGCTAAAGAGCGGGAAACTTCGTAGGAAAAATCAACGTGGCCAGGCGTATCGATAAAGTTTAACTGATAGCTATTGCCATCGCGGGCTTGATAATCAAGAGTGACACTTTGCGCTTTAATAGTGATACCGCGCTCACGTTCAATGTCCATCGAGTCTAATACCTGCTCTGACATCTCACGTGCTTCAAGGCCACCACAGACTTGAATGAAACGATCTGCAAGTGTCGACTTGCCATGATCAATGTGCGCAATAATAGAAAAATTACGTATACGGCTTAAATCTTGACTCATTGAAATCTCTATCATTCAAACGCGGCGCCGGTGATTCCCAGTCTTAGACAAGGATAATCAATAGGCAAAAAATAACAAAAAACGTCTGATCGTGCGGATCAATTCAACGATTAATCCGCATGATCAGATCGGCCATGATTGTATACCATGAAGATTGCTGATGCGAATAAGCGTAGGTAATAATATTAACTGTTCTGCCGACATGGCCGACTAAGTATCAACTAAGGGGGGATGAATTCGAAAGCCCTAAAAACTGGGCCTGAAAGCCTGGCAATAGAAATTGCTTAGCAGTGACCCGCCGAATTGTCGCCAGGGCCAGCAAAAAACCCATTACAGCCCCGCCAATAGCCAATAACTCACTGTCAAACCACTGTTCAAAAGCGATTGCTAAAGCAATCATAGCGACAGGGGGAAATACATAGGAAAGCAAGGCGGCTTTGGTTAACAGCCCCGCTGGAAACCCAACATTGACCCATTGCCCCACGACTAACAAATCAGCTTGATCTAATTCACAAATAACCGGCAAAGAGTCTGCACCACGGTCAAACCATCGACCTAAAAAACTATGCTGACAACCGCTTTGCGTCTCACATTTAATGCAACTATTGGTCTGCGACGTTTCGACCCATAAAATAGCTTTATCACCGGAGGTTGAATTTCTATCAATAGCGATCAGCCGAGCACGCTCAATAGCGAGCTCTTCGATCATAGGTTCTTGTCGATTATGCATCATCTAGATGCCTCAAAACTTCAGCCATGAAAATAGTTGACTGCATACTAAAACCTGCCTTAACAACGGCTAACGACTAACAGAATTGGCAATCTTTTTTGCGGTCTGGACCGGTATCTCACCGACCACCGTTACAGTGTATATGCCGAGAGAATCTTTTTTAGTCGCACTGTAAGCTGTTGTCGCACCTTTTTGAATAACATTCAAATCACTCATGTCGATAGCATCGGCAACAAAAATACTGAACGCCGCTAATCCGTCTGAATACATCATCGCATCTTGCATGCTCGGTTTCAAGCTGGACATGACTTGTTGTGACGACTGCTGATCAAGCAACTGGAAGTCAACTGGCAGCCAGTCAACTGTCCAAGCTGAAGCGGTTTTTTGAGAGTTTTGAATAAAGCGATTTTGATTCATAGCTTCATCTGGATGAGAAGCCGCTTGATGCTTAAGTAATTGCTGGCTATCCGCTGTGAGCGCAAACTGCTCGGCAGCGATCGGTTCACCAAAAACAATATCTGTATACTCAAAGCGCTCTAAGATAACACCTTGATGATCAACCATTAATGATCGCAACAACAGGCCAGTTTTATGATCAAGCGCCAATTTAAAACCAAACCGATGAGCATCTTGCGCATGCACTGTCAGCAATTGAACAGGCCGGCCTGCCACACGGCTATTACCTACCAACTGCAATCGATATCGACTATGCGTTAAGCCTAATTCTGCGTGATAATCACGCGTAAAAGATCCTAACGGCAATGGTTTGGTTAAATTGATAACCCCAACTGTCGAGTTGATAAAAAAAACTTTATCGCCACGGCGAATAATCACTCGCGGTGCACCACTGAGATATTCTAAACGCTCAAACTGAACGCCATTTTCAAAATGATGATGGATTTTTATTGACTCCATGTGTCGACCTTGAGAGTAAATTACCGAGCCTTGATAACTTAATTCTCGGGTATTTTTTTGCATCAGAGCCAGCATATTTTCAACACTAACATCCGAGTCGTCTGCAAACGCACATACGTTTATCAACGCTGAAAAAAACAGTACGAGACTAACAAACCTCAATGATAGCAACATAGTTTTCCTAAACAGTTATCCTAAACGACCATTACTGATCTTCAAAATTGGCCACTCGAGCAAAAGGAATAAGGCCATGACCACTTTGTGTTGCCGCTCGGTTAGCATGCTGAAAGAAGTATGCATTTAATCGCGCCTGCGCCTCGGCTGCTTTTATTTGATCAGTTGCGATACTTGCTTTAACCGGTGACACCCACTGGTCTGCGGATGGTGTCGATTCAAGTGATCGAAGTGCAACAAAATCGGCCTGCTGAACCACAGACGGCGTGCTTGTCTGTTCGCCATTTGCCAACAAAGGCTGGCCACCTTGCGGCGCGAAACGATCAAATTCTTGAACCCCCAACACCACGGCAAATGCTACTGAAGCAGCAACCGCCAAACCTCGCCAATGTGAAACGCTAGTACCAGAGGAGAAAGCCGTCCTTGTCGCACTGGCCGCAATTTCTTTAGCCACGGCATCGCTGACGATTTTCGCAAAGCCATCTTCTGCAAAGACTGGCCTCAATGCTTTTGAGCCAGGATCAGATCCAAAATTAGAAGCCTTACTCCTACTCGAGTTGTGTACGACATGGTTAGTTAATACATCACTGATTGTATTAAACCGAGACCACTGCGCCAATAAGCGCTCAGCCTCATATTCATCCGCTTGATCAAGCGCCGCTAACAATCGGCGCAACTCAAGCTCATCGACCTCGCCATCAACAAGCGCGGATAATGTTTCAGGAAAAAATTTAGACATAATAGTTACCGTTCATTGTTAGATTATGCATTTTGTTAATTTCTGTGTGTTTTGTTCAATCATCGATTATTGAGTGCGGGACCAAGTTGTTTATCAATGGCATCTCGTGCGCGAAATATTCGTGATCGAACTGTACCTACGGGGCAGTCCATAACATCGGCAATATCCTCATAGCTGAGACCGTCAAATTCACGCAAAGTTACAGCTGTTCGTAAATCTTCAGGCAAACTCTCTAGAGCATCCCGCACCACTAGAGCCACTTCTTCACCGTGCAAGATACTCTCGGGCCCTTGTTGATCCAGCAACACATTGGCACCTGCATAATTAACCGATTCATCTATATCAACATCGGTTGCTGGGGGTCGACGCGAACGAGATACCAGATAATTTTTAGCCGTATTGATCGCAATGCGGTACATCCAAGTATAAAACGCACTTTCAGCTCGAAAATTATTAATCGCCCTATAAGCTTTAACAAATGCCTCTTGAGCGACGTCTTGAACCTCGGTTTGATCGCGCACATAGCGTGAAATCAAACTATGAATTTTATGCTGATACTTAAGCACTAATAAGTCAAAAGCTCGTTTATCACCCTGCTGTACGCGCACGACCAGTTGTGCATCGGTATCTTTCATGGTTATATTTTAGCCTCTAAAAGCATATACAGCACAATCGTCAACTTCATTCATGCACGTTTTGAGAACATTGGATATTTGGTGTCAGTTTACTCCATTGACGCTGGCTTAGAACAGTATTCGCTTCGTGTACTTTCAATACATCGTTTAAATACGCCACATACTCTCTCTATTTTTCCGCAAGGCCATATCTGTGCCCAGAAAATCACAATCTTCAAAATGCACTTTCAAGACCGCTAAACGAATGATTTAATGGATTTTATTGATAAATTAACATCTTTAATAGCTTAGGTAGTTGAGCCTGCCTTAACAGACCGCTAAGATATCCATAAGTTCAACCAAGCATTACATTTTTGAGGCCGATATTGAGAATAATTCCAAGTTTAACAATCACGATTCAAAGCCAGACCGTTAGAGGTGACCAGTGAGCACTGTAAAACAGTTTGACGTGGTTGTCATAGGCAGTGGTGCTGCAGGCCTAACACTTGCACTGGCTTTAGCTGAACAGGCAAAAGTCGCCATCATTTCAAAGTCGGAACTCAGTGAAGGCTCAACCTATTATGCACAAGGCGGTATTGCGGCCGTTTTAGACGCAGCTGACAGTATTGACGCTCATACTGCTGACACCCTTGTAGCCGGTGCAGGACTGTGCCATGAAGATGCTGTTAGATTTACTGTCGAGCGCAGCCGGCAAGCAATTGAATGGCTAATAAGTCAAGGCGTAGCATTTACCCGAGAATCGAATCCATCGCCAAACGATGGTTACAACGAAAGCAATAATGATTACCACTTAGCCCGTGAAGGTGGTCACAGTAGCCGTCGTATTATCCATGCCGCAGACGCAACCGGCAAAGCGGTGTCAGAGACCTTGGTTGAACGTTTGCAAGAGCATCCGTCGATTGAAACACTTGAGCACCATGTCGCTATTGATGTAGTGGTTGAACGAGACAATCCTACACCCACCTGCAGCGGCGTGTATGTATTAAACTGCGAAACAAACAAAGTTGAAACCTTTCATGCACGCTTTGTGGTCATCGCTACCGGCGGCGCCAGTAAAGCCTATCTCTATACCAGCAATCCTGATGGTGCCAGTGGCGATGGTATTGCTATGGCTTGGCGAGCCGGCTGTCGTGTGGCAAACATGGAATTTAATCAATTTCACCCCACTTGCCTTTATCATCCAGAGGCGAAATCTTTTTTAATCACTGAGGCGGTTAGAGGTGAAGGCGGAAAACTATTATTACCTGACGGCGAATCTTTTATGCATCGCTTTGATAAGCGAGGTGAATTAGCTCCGCGAGACATTGTCGCCAGAGCGATCGACCATGAAATGAAACGACTTGGTAGTGATTGCGTCTACTTAGATATTAGCCACCGTGACCCTGACTTCATTCAATCGCATTTTCCAACCATCTATCAACGCTGCCTAGATCTTGGTATTGATATTTGTAAACAACCAATACCCGTCGTGCCCGCCGCTCACTATACCTGCGGTGGCGTGATCGTGGATAAACGCGGCTCAACCGATGTCAAACATGTGTATGCCATTGGAGAAACCAGCTTTACTGGCCTTCATGGTGCCAATCGTATGGCGAGCAATTCACTTCTTGAATGCATTGTTTTCGCCCAGGCTGCAGCTGAGTCAATTTTGACAGAAATTAGTTCGACAGAATGGCAGAACCCACCCCAACTGTGGGATGAAACCCAAGTAACAGACTCTGATGAGGATGTGGTGATCTCGCATAACTGGGATGAGTTACGGCGCTTCATGTGGGACTATGTCGGCATAGTAAGAACCACTAAGCGGCTTGAGCGCGCCGAACATCGGGTCAAAATGCTGCGCAAAGAAATCAATGAGTACTACGGCAATTACCGCGTTAGTAATGACCTTATCGAATTAAGAAATCTGTCGTTGGTAGCCGAATTAATTATTGAATCAGCATTAAGAAGAAAAGAAAGCCGCGGCCTACACTACACGCTTGACTACCCAAGAGACAATCGCCATGCGCATGACACGATTTTGTTTCCGCCCAAGTTTTGCCCATAGAAATTAACAGGTATCGTTAGAGCCTACTTAATACATTAAGCTGGCCGATAAAGTGATTCATAAAGCTTGAAAATAACTCAGCGCGATATTTCAGCAGCGGACTCCCAATCTGTAACAGTCAATTTTGGCTAAATATCATCAGGTCGATTATAGGCAAGAATCAGTTCGATCATAGCGGCTAGCTCAGGATCAGCCGCCGGTTGTTTTTTTAAAAACCAATCGTAAAGTTGCTGATCTTCACAAGCCAATAAGCGGCGGTAAAGCTGACGCTGATCAGCATCAAGGCTGAGATAATGCTGTTTGACGAATGTTTCGAGCACAATATCCAACTCTAACATGCCTCGGCGGCTATGCCATATCACCCGATTATGCTCGGCGCGATCTAAATCATTAGTCGTTTCCATAGCTTTATCATACCTCAAGCCAGCCAACAAAAACAAAAAATCTGTTTAATGCGTTCAATAGTCATCGCCATGAAGCAATCACTCATTTGTTAATGACTTACCATGTTGTTAAATCATGACAACTGTAAGACAATAAGCACTTTAAACCTTAAGCACAGGTGCTGAGAGTCCGAAATGCAAGCAGCCGCACTTTCACTTGATCCTCACTGGCAAGCAATCTTTGACTTATTGCCAGATCATCAATTTGTAGACCAACTGAGCTGGTTTGAACATCAAGCTGCACTAAAAAGCTCTGCAAGAAAAAACTTGATTTGCCCGCTCCCAAATTGGGGCTGTATCGCTATTGACGGCCCTGAAGCCGCAACGTTTTTACAAGGTCAACTGACTAACGATGCCGTTAATTTGGCTAGCGATGAAACTATTTTGGCCGCCCACTGCGACCCCAAAGGTCGGATGCATGCTAATTTTTATTTACACCGCCGAAGCGAGCAGTGCTTTTATTTATTTATGCCACGCGTAACGGTCACCACTGCGCTGAGAGCATTGAAAAAATACGCGGTATTTTCGAAAGCCGAACTTTCTGACATCAGCTACAATCTTGCACAGTTTGCCTTGATCAACAGTGATGAAAAGTTGCTTACTCAACTGTTAGCCGCCGATGAATCGGCTAAGGTAATCACACTGCCTACCCACCATGAACAACATCTTATCCTTGTTAAGAGTGCTCAAGCCCTTAATTTTGTCAACCAACTTAATGCGACTACATTCGATTCAGAGATGCTCTGCTGGGCTGGTTCAAGTCATTGGGAATACCACCTCATTCAACAGGGCATTGCCTTTATACAGCCTACAACTGTCGGCGAGATGATTCCGCAAATGCTGAATTTAGACGCCCTCGGGGGTATTAGCTTTACCAAAGGCTGCTATACCGGCCAAGAAATTATCGCTCGTATGAAATATCGCGGCAAAGTGAAACGCCGCTGCTATCCGTTTTCAAGCCGACCCGTAAGTAGCGATTCACTGCTTCAAACGCTACCAATTGGCGGTGAAATTTTTGATCAACATGGCAAAAGTTGTGGCTTGAATGTGAGTGTAGTGATCGACAATACCGGTCAAAATAGCACGGCTTATGGCCTAGCCGTATTAAAAGTCAGCGCCATTGAAGAGGCCTCAAAATTATCGCTAAGCCTTCCCGACAGCGACCAGAGGATAGACATCCAATTGAGCCAGCTACCCTACTCGCTGGACGACGAAGAATAACATTAAGACTGGTGAGTTTCACAATGAACAATACAGGCGATCGTTAGTTTCTAAATCGGGGGGGCTACTATGCAAGTGTTTGGTCATCGCGGCGCGGCTGGTGAAGCCCCCGAAAATACCGTCGCTGGTCTTCGCCATGGTATTGAGCGTGGATTACACTATGTCGAAATTGACCTTCGTCTATCTGCCGATGAAAAAATTATTGTCTGCCATGATGCCGACACCTTACGCACCTGCGGGGTTAAACGCTCCATCAACCGCAGCCGAGCCGCTGAGCTCGCTAAACTCGATGGCCGCGCCAACTCGCCCGAGTGGCCGAATAAAACCAGCTGTGGCATTCCACAACTGCGCACACTGATGAGGAAATGTGCCTCTCTGAAAGGCTACCAACTTGAAGTCAAGACCGACAGCCAGCCCCATAGCCACCACATGGCCGAACAACTCAAACGTTTATTTCCGATGAGCAGCGACTGCAAAAAAATTGTCGTCACCTCGTTTGATGAATATTTTCTGCAGCAACTGGAGCAACGAGCGCCGCATATTCCTCGTGGCTTAGTGAGCATGCAAAGCCAATCTCTTTCACAAGCCAGCGCATTAGGCTGCCGTTATTTTTGTATTCATGATCACATCGTCACCCCTGCGTTAATTAAAAAGATACACGCCAAAGGACTGCACTGTTCGGTTTGGACAGTGAACCAACCCAGTCGTATTAAGGAGTTATTTCAGTGGCAGGTCGATAGTCTAGTGACCGACTACCCATCCATGGCTTTGCCCTTAGTTAAACGTCTTAGTCACGCCACATAAGGCTCATTAAGGCTC
>DDDX01000092.1:1235-30135 GCA_002339085.1 Cellvibrionales bacterium UBA1969 | reverse complement strand
TAAGGCTCATTAAGGCTCGGCAATCTAAACAAATTGTTCATTGTGAGCAAAGGCCATTTTGCGGTAACCTTGTTTTTTGCATCGCCATGCGGCACTTGTAATAGAAAAAAACGTTAAGCATAAGGGCAGGCACACTATGAATAATCAGCAATGGCTAATGATCGAGCGTCCTAATGGTATGGTCAGTGAACAGCACTTTACACTGACTGAAACTAAAACGCCGTTGCTTCGCGAGGGCGAAGTCTTAATCAAAACCTTGATGCTAAGTTTTGACCCAGCCATGCGTGGCTGGATGGATGACAAGCCCAGCTACTTGCCGCCCGTGGCAATTAACGAACCAATGCGCGCTTCTGGGATCGGCCAAGTGGTTGAGTCCAACGACGATGCTCTTCCCGTAGGCACCTTAGTGCAAGGTATTTTAGGCTGGCAAGAGTACTCCATAGCAGGCCCTAACAGCCTATTTCCACCCAGTGCCCTACCCTCTGGTACACCCCCCAATATTGCCCTAAGCGTACTGGGCGCCACCTCGTTAACCGCCTATTTTGGCTTATTAAAAATTGGTGACCCGCAACCGGGCGAAACTGTGCTGATTTCTGGGGCGGCAGGTGCAACTGGTTCGGCTGCCGCACAGATCGCTAAACTGAAAGGCGCGCGCGTGATCGGCATTGCCGGCGGCAAAGATAAATGCGACTGGTTACTCGGCACCGGCATCGACGCAGTCATTGACTACAAGAGCGAAAACATCCGTGCGCGACTGTCTGAAACCTGCCCCGATGGTATTCATGTGTTTTTTGACAATGTGGGCGGTGACACCTTAGAAGCCGCCATCGAACACGCGGCTGACTTTGCTCGGTTTGTACTCTGCGGTTCTATTTCGAATTACAACGATGACAGCCCAAAACCAGGACCGAACAATATGTTTAGCTTAATTGCCAAACGTATTCGCATGCAAGGCTTTATCATGTTTGATTACATGGCTGAGGTTGACAGCGCCATGGCCGATTTAGTCCAGTGGCTTACTGAAGGCAAGCTTCTTTGGCGAGAGGATATTAAAGAAGGTTTTGATAATATTCCTAAAACATTTATAAGGCTGTTTGAGGGCAAGAACCAAGGAAAGCAATTATTAAAATTAGCAGATCCGAATTAATTTAGTCTTTAAAATGGTAAGTATCTTACTTCTAAAATCGATATTCAAAACCAGCGCTGTATCCAGCAGACTCAACGCCATCTTTGTCCATTAAATCTAGATACTCTATGTTTAAAAACATATTTTCGAAAGGTGTTTTGACGTTAAAGCCAAGACCCCAACTTTCTCCTCTGATTTTACCTCCAGCAGTACCGGAAATGTCGGTCACAGAAAAATTCACTCTAGAATGGCCTAAAAGAATATATGGCGAAAACTCAATCGCCAGATCGGGATAGAAATTAATTTTTTTCAACTGTTTCGGGCTACCACCCAACCTAAGAAAAAAACCGTAATAGTATTCAGTTCTTAGTTCAGAGTCTATCGGAGTGGTGATGACATATTGATATGCTTGAGGAGGTGATACTGAATTATCTAGGTAATATGACTCATCAATCTCTTCAGAATAATCAACCAGAACACTTTCATTAGTTCCAAATCCGCCACGAAACTCAACGGATAGTGCAGGTAGTGATGAATCCTCGGCTTTCAATAGCTCAAAACCAAGTTTAAATTTAAGCATATCTAATTTTGCATCTATATCGGAAATTCTTGAAGGCCTTGGCAATCCGTCCTCCGCAGCGATCACATAAAGCGTTCCAGGAAAGGTTGTACCTAAAGCATTTGTTATCTCAGCTCCAAGACCTGTACAACATGGATCGTCATCTGCAAGGGTTGCCGAAACCACAGAAGGTTCACTATAGTCAGATTTAAAAAGCGAAAAACCGAAGTAAGCGTCTGCTTTTGCAAAACTAGTGAGTATAAAAAAGTAAAATAATCCGCTAACTAATTGCTTTATTGAATTCATAATAAGCTAAACATCCTTTAAAACCACTCATAAATTAGATCTAAACCATACGTTCTTGGTGTGCCATAAGCTGCCAGATCGTATGCAAATGTATACAATTCTAATTTTTGCGTTTGATATTCATTATCGAACAGATTTAATGACCAGAAGGCAAGCCTGAGCAAACCACTATCAAGATCATACTGCCTCTGAATCCTTAAGTCCCACAAGTGCCTTGAATCAACTTGAAGAGCGTCATTCACAAAATACGGATCTTTATAGCTATAACCAATATGTGCGAAAAACTCACCGTAGTCTGTCGGCACTCTATAGTCTAGACTTAGTTGCCAAGAGTTAACTGGGGCGCCAAAATTATTCTTCCTCTCAACACACCTACCATTAGCAGTATCTATCCTTCTCAGTGCGCCTTGGCAGTCAGCAATCAACCGTGAATAAATTTCTGCATCAGATATTCCCGATGTCGCAGGTTCAGCGACTAAAAGCTTACCGCCGTTATCGAAAACGAAAGGCGTCACGTAGGTCTCTGAACCAGATCTTAATAGTGCATAGTTTGCAGTGAAAGTTAGCTCATCAGTAAGATAGAAAGTTGTATCGAGCTCTGAGCCATAGGCAAACCCATCAGCATTAACTATTGATCGAGAGATAGGTGATTTTGGAAAAACTACGGATTCCTGTCCATCAGATATATCGGCATAGTAAGTAGCCCATTCAAAATCAACCCTGCCGTCAAATAAACTACCCTTTAAACCAAATTCATACGCTATGTGAGTTTCCTCATCAAAACGTATATCACTACCAAAATCGCCACAATTTTCAAAGCAAAAGAATTGAGGTATAAATCTGGCTTCGACATTAAAGTTACCAGGACGCGTTCCAGAAGTTAAACTCACATACCCTGTAACATCATAGTTAATATCATATGCAACCTTAAGCGTGTAGTCATTACTTTGCCATTTCTCTTTCTCAGAGATAGCAGTCCCCCTGTCGTCCAAGGTAATCGCCTGAAGACTTTGCCTAAAGAGTTCTCTTTCATCAATAGAGTGCCTATAGCCAAAGCTTAAAGTCATTCGTTCATCCATTAATGGTGTATAATCAACATTAAAGTAAATGCCCAAGTGATCCGTATCTAGTTCATTTATACTAACCAAGCTGAAACCAAAACTATCCTCTGAAGATATGCTCTCATCTAAACCAAAAGCCCTACCAAAATCCAAAATCTCAACCAAGTCAGTATATAGCTGACCATCAGGTAATCTTTGCCCATTGCCAGTCCTCTCATTAAAATAATATAAGCCTGTAACATAGGCTAGCCGATCATCGAGGAAGAAGCCTGACTGCTTAAATTCAAGACTCCACTGCTTGTGCCCCCTTAAGGCAGCAAGGCCTCCGGGTGGACTTGAAAACAATGAATTAAACTTATTTCTACTAAGGTAAGGATTGATATTTTCGGGCTTAACTAACTCCAAAAGTGCGAGTCTTTGCTCATTGCAATAGAAAGGCTTTAAGCCAGGTATAAAAGGATATAAATCAGCACAGAAATCACTGTTGTAGAGAAAGTCCGGCAATGGAGCTTGAGCCCAGCCTGGATTCCCCTGAGTTTCGGGAAAATCAATCGAATTATTTGGACCTGATATTAGTATTGACTCCATCGCATCAGCCCAAAAATTAGACTCAGGTGTATTCAAGTCCCTAGCAACATTAAAACTATGAAGAGCCTCAAATGAATCTATACCGGAGCCAATACGATTCCCATTTGCATCTTCGGTCCATCGCTGGTAACTACCACCGACAAAATTATATCCCTCTATAATCTCAATTAAATCGCCCAAAGAGCTGCCTTCAGACAATCCATTTGTTAGAGCCTCTTGCGAGGTGACGTTGGGATATAAATAAAAAGTATTATTAACCTCCGTTGAGCGATGCGTGCCAACGAAATTAAAGGTATGGGAATCAGACCAAGCCCACTCTAATGCTAATGTATGTCCATCTGCTTCAGTTGTGCTATTTTCGATTGGCCTTAAAGTTGCTGCTCCCTGATCTAATCTCATCTTTTGAGGTATAGGCAAAAAGACCTCTGGAGGGCCATCAGAGGGTTTAGTTGCTGAAGGTGGTGCTTGCCATATGGCTATATTATTGGGGGCATTATCTTGTCTATAATTTTCACGATCCCATTGGTCATAACCATCTCTTATTTGGGGTTGATAAAAAACCGGCTGAGTATCAAAATTAGCTTTGTCATACGAATAATCAATAGTCAGGTTATCTTGAGGAATCCATCTGCCAGAGATTCTAAACCCATCTCGTTCATATCCATTCCAATCTTCACCAAGCCCGTCGTTCTCAACCCACCCCTCTTGAGTATTAGAGAACACCGCACCCCGAAAAGCTAAATTATCTGTGACGGGTAGATTCAATAATCCTGTGATATTTTGTCTATCATAATTACCGACCTTCAGCTCAAGCCTTCCATAACGCTCATCTGGATCGGCCTTGGCAGTAATTAGATTAATTGCCCCGCCTATAGAGTTCCTACCGTATGTGAAGCCTTGAGGCCCCTTTAAAACTTCAACCCTTTCCAAATCAACTATATCAAAAACTAGACCACTTGCTCTTCCAAGAAAAGCTCCATCAACATATAAACCGACTTTGCTTTCGATTCCTAATTGACTGTCTCTTGCACCAACACCTCGCAATGTAAACCTTAAGCCTTGAGCTCCTGATGGTGAAGCCGTCAATCCAGGAACATTATTAGAAATATCGGCGAAGCCTTTGATTTGTTGCGTTTCAAGATCCTCTAAATTAAATGCATCAATAGACTGTGTTAAATCCATAGTTGAGTCTTCCCTCTTTTCAGCTTCAACTATGACTTCCTCAATAGCGTCTTGCGCGAATACAGGAAAGACAGAAAGCAAAAAAAGGAAAAGAAATAAATGAGATTCTACGAGCTTTAAAGATTTAAAAAAGCTTTTAAGGACCATTCGATGTATAACCTTTATAATATTTTAAAGTGGAATTATAGAATGGAAAACAATATCGTAACCAAGAAGAAATATAAAGAAAATAACAATTACAGTCACATTAAATTAACAGACCTACTAAAAAGAAATAAGTTCTTTTGCATTGTGCAAAAAACAATCGGACGAACAACAGTATAAGTTATAAGCAAAAAAAAACCCATCATAAGATGGGTTTTTTTTAAAAGGGTTTAGTGATTAACTTACTCGTCTACGAAGACGTGCAGCTACTGCAACTAAACCACCAAACAAAGCCGCCAAACCAAATGCGCCCATTGCTGGAACGTTTTTAGATTCATCAGCAACGTCAGACTGCTCTACTAAATGATCAAAAGTAAAGGCAGTAAAAGACTGAGCAAAGCCTGGGTTAGATGGGATGCCATTAGGGAAAGAAATTGATGTATCGTGCTGATAATCAATACTTGTCACCTGGAAGCTCGCTGCATCATTACCAGTGTGGTTTATTGAAAAGAAACCACCAGCTCTTACACCTTGTACGTGGTGTAAACCTAATGCTCTAGCGTTTTGAAGTGCATCGTTAGTACCTTGAACTTCAGCGTTAGTACCTTGAAGACCCCAAGGAATAGTTGAGTTATTTGCAGTCGCACCGGGAGTAACGCCAACAAAGTTCATTTTGTCAGTATGACCACCCCAACCAGGGTTAACACTAGCGTTCTGTGGAATCATAGTAAATGGATCAGCAGCTGCCTCAATAGTAGTTGCTGGGTTAGGACCCCAACCACGACCACAGCCATTACTACCACCGATAGTAGTGTCCAATGCATTCTCAGTACCACAGAGGTATCCTGGAGAACTCAGTACAACCCACTGACGACCAATACCAGCATTGGAACTAACTGTACAGTCAATTTTAAGGATGCCATTGCCATCACCTAAAGGATCTGTGACATTACAAGATTGGAAGTCAGGACCAGGCTGGTAGTTACGGCCCGCGACTCTGAAGTCAGTTTGTGTTGCGGCAGCAGAGAAGTATTGGTTACCTGTTAGGGTCATCTTGTAATCTTCAACAACTGAAGTCGTAAGATTCAATCTTAATTCTAGCTCTCCTGGCCAACCACAACCCAAGCCGACATCTTGTCCTGCTTGTGCACAACCAGTGAAGCCACCAATTCTTGGTGCTTGATACAAAGCTGGAATATTAGAAGGTGCATCGAAACCACCAGAAGCATTTGGTAAGTTTTGAATATCAGTTAATTGGTTTTGCGCATTACCAAGAAGAACCAGATCAATGGTTCTAGCTTCAACAGCAGTGGTAACTGTAGAAGCAGCAATGATTGCAGCCATTAAAGGTTTATTTAAAGTGCTCATAGTCTTTCCTCAAATTATTATATTTAGATATATGATAAACGTTTAATATATAAAATAGTCTCATCAAGTTAGGTATAGCACAAAAATTGGATCATGCAGTAAACCCAGAGCTCATTCATAAAAGACTAATTAAGTGTACAACAATTGATCTGGCCTGCAACAATTTTCTAGGGCAACATAAGGGCATCTCATGTCCCCTTCATTGTCAAATAATTAATATAATCAATAGGTTATCAGCTTATTACAAAAAAGATCTCTTTTCCATTCAGGAGGGTCGTTTATTGAATTTTTTTGTACCTCCCCCCCCCAGATAGCATAGGCAACTAAGGATCTTCTGGAATGATCACCCCTTTAAAAGCCTCTGGCCGAGATATTTCATCAACATCTATAACCCTGAACACGTTGTCTGGTATGCAATCACTTCCATAGCATACATAACCAAAACCAGAGGCATTTCTCTCATCCGCGCCAACCTTAAATGAAGTCAATTCTGCAATATAAAGATAAATAACATCGCCTGAATAGGTCTCAATGTAAATACGATTTAGTCTCGATAAATCTTCTTTTGCTACATCGAAATGAAAATTTTGCCAGCTAGGAGGAATATTTTCGATGAATGCTTTCCTATCTTCAGATTTCGTAAGTAAATCATGGTTAATTTTTCTAAAATGCGCTTCATGGAAAAGTGGGTCCAATATTTCACCGTCATAGTCAGCAGCTTTGTCTCTTTGATCAGCGGTTATTACCAGCCTGTGAGGGTATATGGTCATATCACTCGATTCTAGGTTATAAAGCCAAATCTTGTTGTCACTTGGTCCAAACAAATGGCCAAAGGACCAACAACCTACCGAAACGATTTTCCTTAGCTCTTCCGAAAGATTCAAATTTGTAACAGCATTCTCCCCGGCCTCATTACAATCTAGCGGATGAGCCTTTACAATCTCCTTTACACTCGGCTCCTCGTCATTGAATATCGCTGTTATTTCCTTGATAGGTTCTGGTGTTACAAAATTCCCTTTTCGATCGAAAAATAGCCAGTCAAAAACAAATGCTAACAAGAAGAAAACAATAATAACTAGTGCATTCCTAATCATAAAAAAACGACCTCATCAAAATTGAAAAAAATGTATAGCATATGAATTAGATGCTAGACTAGATTTGTCAAAATTCATAATTAAACCTTTAGAGGTTAAAAAATGCAACTCTCAGGCAGCAAGTTTGCAAAAACCTTCAAAGATAAATATCCAGTCATTACTGCTCAAGTAAATGACTGCGAAAAATTAAATATTCCATTAGCGCAAACAATAAAAAATGTGGGTGATGTCCAGAACCATAATACGAATGTAAAAGCAGACATGACCTACCATCAAATGTGGGATGAAAAATATCCTGGACATGAAAACTTCCGAACGATTTGTTCTCTTGCAATCCAGCTTGCAATGGAGCACTGCCCTGAAAACATGAGACCAGTTTTTAAACCAGTTGTTACTGAATGTTGGGGGGCTGTTTATAGGCAAAATGAATTTACAAGGCCCCATGACCATTGGCCCGCCATCTGGAGTTTTTGTTATTATGTCCAGGCATCAAATAATTGCTCACCAATAGTTTTCCCTGGAGCAAAATTATCAATCAAACCAAAAAATGGCATGATGATTCTGTTTCCTGGCTGGGTAGAACACTATGTTCCAAAACAAAAAACTTCATCTGAAAGAATAATGATTGCTGGAAATATGGGCCAGGAATTAAATCTGTCAGATAATCTAGATTAATATTCCTCAAATGAATAAATCTTTAAGTAATTGTTAACTTAAAAGTACGAATAGAAATGCTGTGAAATATGTAGATTTTTTATAGGGAAAAAAAATGTCACAGGGTAGAAATGAAAAATGTAATTGTGGTAGCAACCGCAAATACAAAAATTGCTGTGGCGCAAACTTAAACAAAAGTTTTTCTAAAAGTGAACAAATAATTCATGGACTAACGAATCTTGCATTAAGATCTATAAATAACGGAAAGCCAAATGAAGCAATCAAAATATATAAGAATCTAGCAGAACTAGAACCACGAGAAGCATCCCACATTTATAATCTTGCTCAAATTCTTGAGATGACGGCTTCTATCAATAGTAAAAATATCAGTGATGCAGTTGAATTTGCTAGAAAATGTGTAGAACTATCGCCACAAAAATTGCAGTACCAACAACTCTTGTTTAGCCTTTTAGTGAAAAACTATAATTTGAAAGAGGTGCTTGAGCGAGCAAAAAGCCTACCCGAAGAAATTAAAAATGATAAGAAGATCTTACTAGCTTGTGCAGAAAGCTCCAACAAATTAGGAAAGCAAAAGGAAGCCCTAGAACTTTTAAAAAATGGTATAGGGAAATTTTCTGATGATCCAGAATTCAATATAGCTATATCAAAGACATATATATTACTGAATGAGTATGAAAACGCCTCTAAAATTTTACACAATATGATCAATAATGAAAGTATATCGGGTAAGGATGAAATAGATGCTCGCTACTTCCTTGGTGAAGCATTAGATAAAATGGGTAAAAATTCTAAAGCATTAGAAAACATCAGAATTGCTGGAGAAAAACAAACCCAAATGCCGGCCTGCAAAAACTGGCAACCTGACGAACCAATTAGTATTTTGAAAGGCCTCAAGTCTTATTTTTTAGAGAAAAAATCTTCAAAAAAACTATCTGGTCTCAATTTATCTGAGGAATTGAAAAACGTTGTTTTTTTTGTAGGCTTCCCAAGGTCAGGCACAACACTTACAGAACAAGTTCTGGCCTCTCATCCAAAAATAAATACATCAGAAGAAAAACCAATTTTAGGAGCATCTATAAACATTATTTACAGAAGCCATAATACGACTTATGAGAAAAGCAGTTTGGACATTTTAAAATCTGCATCGCTAGATGATATTAATAAAATCAGACAAAGTTACCTTAATAATATCATCGAGGATGGCCATGAAAAAGGCGGCGTATATATTGACAAGCTCCCATTAAATATAAACCATCTTGCCTGGATTGAAAAAGCTTTTCCAGATTCTAAAATAATTATAGCAATACGAGACCCAAGAGATGTTTGTTTGAGCTGTTTTTTTCAAAACTTCAAACCCAATATTGCAATGAATTACTTTCTCTCTTGGGAAAACACAATAAAGTATTATTGCGCGGTTATGGATAACTGGTTAACTGCAAAGAAAATTATAAATCTTAAATGGCATGAGATATATTATGAAAAATTGACAAGTGATTTTAATGCCGAATTAAGGCAAATTTTGCTTTTTCTTAATTTAGAGTGGGACACAAAATTAGAACGATATAGGGAGGATTTAGTTGAAAGGGCCGTACCCACACCAAGTAATAATGCGATTCGTTCTCCTGTGAATAGAAACGCGATTAACAGGTGGAAAAAATATGATTGCTTTTTAAACATGGAAGAAAAAAAATTCAAATCATTGATAAGAAGTTTTGGCTATAAGTGAAATCAAGAAAGATCATTTTTCTCTACACCCAAACCCCAAAGATAAAAATAAATAATTGCAGCAAACCATAAAACCAAAGGCAAAATTGTATGGTGAAATAAATCAAACCATTCTGTCAGGTATGTATCTATCACAAGCAACAAGCTTATTCTGACGATATTAATACTAAATAAAATAACTAGACCAACTGAAACTCCAAAAAATTTTTTAAGTAATGGAGCTTCAAAAGCTAAGATTGCAGCGATAAGTACGCTAAAAATTCTCAACGCATCGCAACCCTCGACTACTGTAACTGCAGCGCCTGACTCGCTCCTCAGAGTTCGACCAATTAAAGTAACATTCTCATTAAAAAATAATAAAAGTTCTGCTGATAGATTTGCGCATAAATGAAGGTAGGTATAAAACAAAGAACTTCCCAAATAAATTTGAAAATAGATTATTTGTAGTATCGAAAATATTAGGATTGCTGTCCCTACATACACTAGGATATGTTCGTTTTCATCGATAAATTTGTTTAAAAATGATGGTTTACTATCTTCAAAGGGCAAAATTTTATTCCTATATGATATCTATTTACCTGACTGACTTATATGTTAGCATATTCAAATGTCACTAGACTAATAATATCAATTTTTTAGAGTTCATTTTTGAAACATTTCTAATCTAATAATATAGGGCATCAGATGGGACGAGCTTATCAAAACCGAAAAGATTCAATGGCGAAAACCTCAGACGCCAAGGCCAAGGTTTACAGCAAATACGGTCGCGAAATCTATGTGGTGGCCAAAGCAGGTGGTATCGACCCAGACGGCAATTTAGCTTTACGCGGTTTAATCGACAAAGCTAAAAAAGATCAAGTACCCAGCCATGTCATTGAAAAAGCAATTGATAAGGCCAGAGGCGGTGGCGGTGAGGATTTTGAAGTGGCTCGCTATGAAGGCTTTGGGCCAGGTGGTTGCATGGTCATCATCGATTGCCTAACCGATAATCCAACCCGTACTTTTAATGATGTGCGTGTCTGCTTCACTAAAAATGACTGCAAAATTGGTACCCAGGGCACGGTTAGTCACATGTTTGATCATTCTGCTATTTTTGTCTTTAAAGGCGACGATGAGGAAGCAGTGCTTGAAGCATTAATGATGGCTGACGTCGATGTCAGTGACATTGAGCAAGAGCACGGCCTTATTTCCGTATTTGCACCCCATACCGATTATTCCAAAGCGAAGCAAGCACTCACCGAGTGTATTGATGGGATAAGCTTTGAGATCGATGAGATTCAATTCTTAGCTCAAAATCTAACGCCAGTGATTGGTGAAGATAGCGAGGTATTCGTAAAGTTCTTAGCGATGCTTAACAATTTAGACGATGTGCAAAATGTCTATCACAACGTTGAGACTAGCGACGCATAGCTCGAAGCAATCAGCGCTTTGTTTAAGCTAGGCACTCAGTCACTAAATTAAGAAAACAAAGTCTATTGAAAACTAGGCTTAAGCAATATCGTAGCTAATCAGCTTAGTTATTTTTTTGATGCTGAGCGACAGCGCTGAGAGCAATACACAACGTCTGACCAAATGCCGCGTTGTTGCCATTTCTTTCGATTTGAAAAACTAAACTGACATATAGGACAAATTTTAGTTTGATTTATGCTATTTACCTTATGGATTTTTTTCACGAGCACTTAGCGCCTATTGATGACATCAACTAACGATTTTTAATTTTATATTGCGTAGGACAATGAGCCCGCAACACTGACGCCGGCCGCATGGCTTGATGCTTGGTGGCCCGCCCTGTCACTCTGGCTCGCCATGAATTAAAGCTGCGACGCTTTAGTTGCTGTCGCATCAATCGAATCACCTCCTTTTCACTGAAACCGAACTGACGCTTAATGGCTTCAAAAGGCGTACGGTCTTCCCAAGCCATTTCAATAATCCGAGACTGCTGTTCGCCTGTTAAGCTCGATATAGCTGAGAACACGTTTTTGGTTGGCCCATTTTTCAAAGATGTTGACCTGTATTGGCTGGAGGTTTTGATTTTACGTTTTATACTGTAAAAGAGATCAAAATCAATTAACCAAAAAACATGCTAGAGTGGTCTGATATTTACCAAAATCGTATAAGTTATCGTTATTAAATCACCCGCAGAGCGTACTTATTTGATGCAAAAAACAGGACTTTATTGGCTGGGTAACGACTTACGCCAACACGACAATCTTTGCTTGGCACAAGCGTCAAAATCTGTTGAGTATCTATTGATCGTGTTTTGTATCGAGCCTAAGTGGTTAGGTATGGGCCGCTACCAACAGCCACATATGACACAGCATCGACGAAAGTTTCTGGCACAGAGCCTTCAGCAACTGAAACAACAATTATCTTATGAAGGACAGCAATTGCTGATATTTGCTGGTGACCCCCTGATCGTACTGCCAAAATTGATTGCTCAATATGAAGTTTCACAGATATTTAGAAGTCGACATCCTGCCTTTGATGAACAGCAGCAATGGCGATTATTGCGCGCTAGTGTCAATCAAGCATCGCCTACTAACCCTCAAGTACCGTCGACCGAAGCGATTAAGTGGCATGAGTTAGACAATCTAAGTTTAATCAACCACCACGACATGCAATTGTTAACCGGGCTTGGTCATCTAAACGGGAAAGACAATAATGCACCAAACGGCTTTATTCCCAGCTTCTCAAAATTCCGACGTATCATCGAAACTGCCATAAAAAAACAACGGTTAATTCTTGACTCCCCAGTCAATATCTCTGCACCACTCCCTAAACCCGTTGCCTTGTCGCCCAGTAATTATGCACAACTGGCTGAGATCTGGGTCGATGATATCGAGCAGGCACTGGAAATTACCAAGTTAGACTGCTTAAATAACTCCAGCAACCCCCCTAAGCATACAGGTGCTAGGCAGTCGATTAACGACGAATCCTTTGACAGAAATATTATCAGTAGCAACGATAGCGAGGCGGGATTTTTTGGCGGTGAACGTTCCGCAAACGAACATCTTAATCATTATTTTTCTGATCAGCGCGCCCATCAATATAAAGCGGTGCGCAATTCCTTAGGCGGCTGGGAAAACTCAACAAAATTTTCTGCATGGCTAGCAAACGGTTGCTTATCCGCTCGTCAAGTGATTGACGCCCTTCATACATTTGAGCAAAAGCACGAGCGCAGTGATTCGAGTTATTGGATATTCTTCGAATTATTATGGCGTGAATATTTCTTTTGGTATGCCTTTTATCATCAGCAAGCTTTATTTCGTTTTTCAGGTATTGATCGACGACGGCCATTAAGCAGCTTTTATCCTGAGCGCTTCAAGTCGTGGACGGATGGAACCACGCCCTACCCGCTGGTAAACGCCTGCATGAAGCAATTGAACCTAACCGGCTATATATCGAACCGCGGCCGTCAAATTGTCGCCAGCTGTCTGGTCAACGAGCTCAATGTAGATTGGCGTTATGGCGCTGCGTATTTTGAAGCCCAATTAATCGATTACGATGTAGCGATCAATTGGGGAAATTGGCAGTACTTAGCAGGTGTGGGTGCCGACCCGCGCAGTAGCGGGCACGGTGGGCGCCATTTTGATCTAAAAAAACAACAGCAACGATTTGACCCTAAAGGCAGTTATATTCGACAATGGCTAGGCCCAGAGGCCAGCATTGAACACAGCCATCTAGCTATCGATCACATTGATCCGACCGGTTGGCCTATTCGATGATTGATGTTCTCTGGCTTATGCATAAATTACTGTAAGAATACTCACAGCGACCATGGGCCAAAAAGGAAAGTCCGTAATTATTCAGTAAGACGTAAGAAAAATGCAAAAAACTAAAAAATCTTTAGCTGAGGTTTAACTGTCTTATATTAACGACACGGTACTAAACCGTAACGAACCTGATCTTTACGGATACGTCTGATATCCAAAGGTATTAATTATTTTTTCCAAACGATTTACATGCGTCGAGTCAGTTAAATATACCGCTAGGCACCCAGCAAACACCCTTTTTTATTACAAGATAAATCATTTCATATTCACCAAGTTATGTTCTAAAATTAAGTTGCTGTGATAGAGCAAATTTTAACAGAGGTCGCCTTTACATTAACAATTAAATAGAGGATTTATCGTCTGATGCGCTTAACTAGTATGGGGAAAACTCAATCAATTTGTCGCCGTATTTTCTCCCTAAAATTGGTATTGTTAATGGGATTTTCAGCTCTAATTAGTGGCTGTGACTCAAACCCGACATTCTCGCCCGCTGAACTCATATTTACCGGCGGTTCGATAATCACCATGGACGATCAGCAACCTCTGGTCGAAGCCATTGCAATCAGTAATGGCAAGATTATTCGCGTTGGCAGTAGCGCAGAGGTGCTAAGTCACCAAACCGAGACCACTGAACTGATCCATTTAAATCAGCAGGCATTGCTGCCCGGTTTTTTTGACGCCCATAGTCATTTATCAGGCGTAGGCATGCAGTCCATTGTAGCTAATTTACTCCCTGCGCCAGATGGACCGGTAAATTCAATCGCAGAATTACAACAAACCATGCGCGACTACATCGCAAACGCACCCACAGTTCAAGCCTATGGCGTCGCCATGGGCTTTAATTATGATGATTCACAATTGCAGGAGCAGCGCCACCCTAACCGCCATGAATTAGATGCGATTAGCACCGAAATTCCTATACTCGTCATGCATCAATCTGGACACCTGGGAGTTTACAACAGCAAAGCCATGGACATACTAGGAGTTAACGCCGACTCACCCAACCCCGATGGCGGCATCATTGAGCGCGAAGCCGATGGAAGGACACCCAGTGGCGTCATGCAGGAAAATGCGCATTTCAAAATGATCTATCAGCTGGTACCTAAATTTTCGCCCGAAGATTATACAGCCATGATGAAAGCAGGCGAAGCTACCTATACATCTAATGGATTTACCACCGTGCAAGAAGGCAAAGCCGATATATCTGCGCTTAACGCACTCCCCGCGCTGGCTGAACAAGGAGTCTTTGCTATCGATGTAGTTGCTTATGCCGATATTGCTGCTCTGAACGATCTCGCTTTATTAGATGGGCCACTGATGTCACGCTACTACCAAAACGGGTTTAGAATTGGCGGTATTAAGCTTACCTTTGACGGCTCACCACAGGGAAAAACAGCTTGGTTTACGGAACCTTATGTCGAGCCACCACCAGGACAAACTGTCGACTATGCCGGCTACCCAGCAATGACTGATGAACAGGCGCTTAACTGGTATCAACTGGCTTATCAAAAAGACTGGCAGATCATGACCCACACCAATGGCGATGCGGCCATTGACCAACTGATTCGTACCATTAAATCGGCTAATGCGTTTGCAAAACATCAAGGCATAAACAATGAAGACCGGCGCACCGTCATGATTCATGGCCAATTTTTAAGGGAAGATCAAGTTGCCGATATTGAAACATTAGGCGTTTTTCCTGCGCTATACCCTATGCACACCTTTTACTGGGGTGACTGGCACCGAAGCTCGGTAGCGGGGCCTGAGCGAGCCGAAAATATTTCACCCACCGGTTGGCTAGCCGATAAGTCGATCCCTTTCAGTATCCATTCAGATGCGCCGGTCACTTATCCTAATGCCATGCGTATTTTGGATAGCGCAGTGAATCGTACTACCCGCAGCGGCTTCATCCTTGGCGAGCGGCAGCGAATCGATACGTATACCGCTTTAAAAGCCATGACCATTTGGCCCGCTTACCAACATTTCGAAGAGCAACAAAAAGGCTCATTGGCGGTTGGGAAAGTAGCTGATTTGGTTATCTTAGATAAAAACCCACTTCAGACTCCCGTCGCTGAATTAAAAAATATTAAAGTCATGAAAACCATTAAAGCCGGTGAAACGGTGTTTGAAAGCAATTCACACTAAATGAAAAATTCTAGCTGATTAATCATCACTGTTAAGGAGAGAACCATGAAATTTCTTGATCCAATTAATAAGTACAGCTTTTTACTACTTCGCGTCTTAGCTGGTTTGATGTTTTCATTCCATGGCGTTCAAAAACTATTTGGCATTCTCAGCCAATATCCGGCACCTACCTTTGGCACACAACTTTGGTTTGGCGGCCTGATAGAACTTGTCTGTGGTCTATTAATTGCTGTGGGCTTATTCTCTCGGCCAGCGGCATTTCTTGCCAGCGGCACCATGGCCGTCGCCTACCTTCAATACCATTGGAAATTTCAGTTCGGCGAGGCCTTCTTTCCCGCTATCAATAACGGTGAAGCCGCCCTACTGTATTGCCTCATTTTCTTTTATTTGGCTTGTCGACCCGATGAAGAATCCCGTCAAAGCATTGCTTAAATTATCGCGTTCACCCATCACATTCTAAAAGAAGTTGATGGGTAACAATCATCGAAAAGTCAGTGTTGAATGCTGACTTTTCGATCCTAAAAATAAATTCCATATCTTTATCAAGAACTCTTTTTAAGTAGAATATAATTTCATAATCTTAATTTTCTAAGCGATGATTGATAGTTTGAATAGCAATTATTTAAACGATAAAACTATAAAATAATCGTTTCTTCCACTAATATGCTTAACCTCTCACTCACAGTCTTTACTGGATATATCCATTATGGCAATAACAGCAAGTACCATTCGCGTTGGTAAACGCTACCGCCACCCCCGCCTCGATCAAGATTACGATGCCATTGTAATTGGCTCTGGTATAGGCGGTCTAGCATCAGCTGCATGCCTATCGAAAATGGGTAAAAAAGTATGCGTATTAGAGCAGCATTACACTGCCGGTGGCTTTACCCACAGCTATGAGCGCAACGGCTATGAGTGGGACGTGGGCGTGCATTATATCGGTGATGTGGGTCATACAAAAACGACAGCCCGCCGGCTTTTCGACTACATTACCAATGATAAGCTAAAATGGTCCGCAATGGATAAGGCCTTTGATCGCATATTTATTGGTAAAGAAACCTTTAATTTAAACAGCGGAAAGGTCGACTATAGACAAGGCTTGATCGACGCCTTCCCTGAAGAAGAAGCCGCTATTGATGAGTACCTTAAACGTATGCACAGCGTTAAAGGGGCTATGCAAACTCATACCTTACAAAAAATACTGCCCAGCTGGATAAATCGTATCATCGACCTATTAATTAAACATAAGCGACCGGTATGGTTTCAGCAAACCACTCGCGAAGTACTCGAAGACATCACTGATAATCAAATGTTAATCGCCCTCATGACCAGTCAGTGGGGTGACTGCGGTATGCCTCCGGCAGAGTCCAGCTTTGTCATTCACAGCTTAATTGCTCAGCATTATATGCACGGTGGTTTCTATCCCATTGGCGGCGCAGCAGAAATAGCTCGGACAATTATCCCCATCATTCAAGCCAGTGGTGGCGAGGTATTCACGTATGCCTCAGTTGAAAAAATCATTACCGATAAAAAAACTGCCGTCGGTGTATTAATGGCCGATGGTAATACAATCAAAGCACCCATTATCATTAGCAATGCGGGCGTATTTAATACGTTTACCAAATTGCTGGATAACACCCTACCTCAAGTCAATGACTATCAGAAAAATCTTACCCAAGTAACGCCGTCAATGGGCAGTATATGTTTATACATTGGCATACAAGACAGTGCTGAAAATCTTGGACTGCCCAAAACTAATTTTTGGATTTACCCTAACGAGCACTACGAACAGGTATGTGATCAATTTCAAAAAGATATTGTCTATAACGACAATATTACGTTGCCAATGGTCTATATTTCTTTCCCCTCTGCCAAAGACCCTGATTTTAGTCGCCGCTACCCTGGGCGTGCAACGATAGAAATTGTGGCGCCATGTCGCCATGAATGGTTTGCACAATGGCAAAATCAACCTTGGGGAAATCGAGGCGAAGACTATGAGGCGCTTAAACAGGCGTTATCTCGCCGCTTACTAAAAGAACTCTATGACAAGCTACCACAATTACGCGGCAAAATAGACTATTATGAATTATCGACAACGCTATCGACAGACTTTTTCTGCCGCTATCCACAAGGAGAAATATACGGCATTGACCACGATCCACAACGGTTTAAGCAAACATGGTTAAAACCCAAAACTACCATTAAAGGTCTTTATCTTACCGGCCAGGATGTAGTGACTTGCGGCGTTGTTGGCGCAATGATGGCGGGCTTAATCACCAGTGTTAAAATTGGCAAACTTCAAGGCTTAAAGCTGGCTAAAGCCATTTTCTTACCCAGCACTTCAACTTAAATAACAGTGCAATTTAGTCATTGACATGAATTTCTATAGCGCGCTTTTACTTTATATAACCGAACTTTTTTAAGAAAGTAATCAGCTTTGATAAAGTATCGTCATAGCCCTTATTGCCATTTCGACCGTGATTAAAAAAGCCATGGCCCACTTTTTCGTAACTGTGTAATTCACAGTAACCGTTTAAGCTTAATACTGTATCGCAGTAATCAACCGCTGAAGAATAGGGTACGATCTTGTCTTCTTTGCCGTGCACGATAAACGTAGGAACCGAGGCATCAATTAATTGCTGTGTTGGAGACAAAGCCTTATTAACCCGTGGATGCTTATTGGCTAAAGCAGGATTGAACAAAACAACGGCGTTCGGCTTACTGCTGAATTCTGATGTTATGTTAGACACAGCCTTATCAGCGACAGTAGCAGTCGCTGCAGCAAGGTAGCCCCCAGAGGAACCTCCGGCAGCTACAACTCTTTGTGCGTCTATATTTAACTTTTCAGCATGTGCACGCACCCATCGAACGGCATCCTTAGCATCCGAAATAGCTTCAATGGGACCGGTATTGTGACGTAACTTAACGCGATAATCAGCCAACACTGCCACCATACCAAGCGCACTTAAGGCTTTGGCTTGCCCTTGAAAGTGAGTAATCTTGCCTCGCATCAAACCACCGCCAAAAAAGAACACAATCGCAGGTCTTGCCTCGCTGGCTTTTGGAGACTGATCAAAGACATGCAACCTTAAGGCCGTATCATCAAACACTTTATAGGTATGACTTTCAGCACCAGGTAACACATCAGGATTAGCAGGTTCACTCGCTGCGTATGTGTTGGCCGGTAACATCACTGCAGTAACAAAAACAACCTTTAAAAATTGAACCGTTAATTGCTTGAACTTCATGACATCCCCACATTTATCAAATAACATAACTTTATAAAAATATTCGCTTTCGACTAACGAATCAAATTGATCTGCATCGGACTAATCTGCGGAAAGATCGTATTCAGCTGAACATCATTTAATTGCCAATGCTGTTTTAATAAAGCAGCGATCCACTGACGATTATCTGAGGTTGGCATTAAGTCACGGCCCTCAAACAGCTGTGCTTTTTTAAGTCCCGGCCACTGCCCATAGACGCGACCACCACGAACCGCGCCACCGGCTAAAAACAAAGCACTCGCAGTGCCATGATCTGTCCCGCCTGTGCCATTTTCGGTCACAGTACGACCAAATTCAGTTGCGATAATCACTGCCGTATTATTCCATTGCTTACCCAAGCCTTGACGCAAAGCGGCCAAACCCTTATCAAGCTCTGTAAACTGCTTATCTAGACGATACACCTGTCTCTGATGGGTATCCCAGCCGTCAAGCTCTAACATACTGCAATCAGGACCATTATTAGCTTGCATTAACTTGCCGCATGATAAGGCTAAATTGGAAAATTTTTGCTGTTGCTTATCGGTTGCCATATCACCTAGCTGCGCTTGGGTTTCGAGCCCGTTTATCAAACTATTCAGTAATTGCTCATCGCCGTCATAAAGATATTTCAAACGATTGTATAAATCCTCGCTTGATTCCATAAAATGATCGGGATACCACGTTTGTGAGGCATGTTTGCCACGCAAACTAATCGGTAAACTGTGGGCTATCGCCAACGATTCGCCTTGATAGGCTTCAACCGCGCGGTTCAACCAACCACTTTCAGCGTCAGCTTGATTATAGCCCGACTCAACGATATCCTGCGCACGAAAATGTGAGCGGGTGTTCGCACCTGAGCTGGTTGCAACGACCGCCAATAATTGTTTTTGACGATAAAGCTCAGCAAATGTCTTAAGCGATGGATGTAGTGCAAAGCCGCGCTCTAAAGGCGTAGCTTGGCCTTTAACCGTTTTCAGCAAGCCTCGTCGATGATCCATCAATGAAGAGTCAGCAACCGGCAATACTGCGTGCAAAGAATCCATTGCACCCCGTAACATAACCCATACTAGTTTAGGCCGCTTAATCTGCATCGCCAGTAAGTTTGGGCTATGCCAGCAAACCATACTGCCACCAACCGCAGCTAAAAACTGTCTTCTTTTCATCATAATAAACGTCCCTTATCGACGTTGAAACTCTGGGCTCATAAATAACAACGTATACGCTTGCTGTGCTGTTTCTGCGCCTTTAAGTACCTTTAAGGTACGCTCTGAAATATCATCCGCAAATAATTGTTGAGCCAAATCTACAGCAGAGAGCAATGATTTTGGACTAACAGTCACCAATCGATTGACCCAATCAATCCGTTTGATTAACGCATCTGAACCACTCCATCCCTCTGCGTAAGTCGAATAACCGGCTGGCGAACCCGCGCCAAACGGTGCCTGCCCCATCTCGGTAAGATGGTAAACAAGGCCGGTCAAAAACCCAAGCGCACTTTTTTTTTCGAGACCAATCGAGCGTAGCGTCGAGACCATAAATTCTCGTGGCGTCTTAAACTTTTGACGCTCTGGTTGCCAACTGCCTTTGTGCTCAATCAAGGTCGTCATGACCGCGGATAGATTGCCTTTGGTGTTCTGCCAACGGGTCGCCATAGCAGCTACTAAAGCTGGGTCAGGTTGATCACTGATAAAATGGCTGGCTAACTTGTATGATAAAAACTTTGCCGTCGACGGATGTCTTGCCAAGGATTTCAAAATCGCTTCAACTTGGCGCTGGCCTTCATGCCGATACCGCTTTGCTAAAATTATTCGCGTGCCTGGCTCATGCAAATTTTCTCGAAAAACAAATCCCTCTTGCTGTTGATCTGCAGGATAACTAACACTCCAACCCGTCAATGCCTTTGCTAACTCCTGTATATCACCTATGTGATAGCCACCATCGACACCTAAGGTGTGTAACTCAAATATTTCTCGCGCGAGATTTTCGTTAATACCGCGTTTTTTATTGTAACGCCCAGCTTTTGAATGCGGTCCAGTCGAGCGAGTATTATCGAGATACATCAACATCGCCGGATGTTTCATTACGGCAATTAACATGTTTTCAAAATGACCAAACAAGTGTGGCGCTATTGCCTCACGCTCAAGAAGTGGAGCGACTACCTTCAACTGTGCTGTGCTGGTCGAGACACTGAAGTGGTTAGAAAAAAAATCTAAAAGCCGCATACTAAATGGTTGAGTCGTTTCTATCGATTCCCACAGGCCACTCATTAACAGATTTTTTTGCATTTGCCGCATCAGCTTGGCGTATCGCGTTTGGACGCCAGCCATTGCCTTATTTTTTTTCATCACCTGCATCGACGTTGATTGATCAACAGTGGATGGCTCTAAGATCATCGATTGAACTTGCGCTTTAGCTATTTTTTTTTGTTGCCCACGAACTTTTGTATGCGCCGAAAATTGCTCAAACGCAGTTTTTGTATCAGCTAATTGAGGGTCGAACTGAGGGCTAACCATCTGATGCTTTAACCACAGCTGAGGATCTTTTGCAGCTTGGACTAACTCCCCTGGCCTTGCGCCCAAGCCAAATCGATTCACTGCGATAACAGCGAGTTGTGCGTGTGTGGTTACCATAGGTTTCGCCTCAACCCAATCTTATAAAAGAACTAGGTGAGGCGCATTATAACCAGTTATTGTTGATTAGCTTTGGCTGTAAAAGCTTAATTTGTATCAAAGTGTAACCACTGGCAAGAAGGTCATCAGCCGACTTAGCCTTTCATCTGCTCAAGCTCAAGACCCTTTGTTTCATAAACATAAACATAAATAAATAGCGCTGATATAGCAGCACTTAAGGCATAAAAACCATAAGCACCCGCCAAGCCTATGGTCGCCAACAGAATCGGAAAGCTCATAGTAATAGCGAAATTTGCTATCCACTGAAACATGCCACTGACGGCAAGACCTGAACCACGCAACTGATTAGGGAACATTTCTCCCAGCATAACCCACATCACGGGTCCCCAAGACATATTAAAGATAAACACATAGGCATTCGCTGAGAGTAGCGCCAGCGGACCCCATTCACCGACAATAAGCTCGCCATTAGCAGCTACATCAGCATTCATAAAGGCCACTACCATTAAACCTAAGGCAACAGCCATACCGACAGAACCCCATTGCAGTAAAGGTTTTCTACCAATTTTATCTACCAATAAAATTGTTACGATACAGGCACAAATACTGACTGCACCACTAATGACATTAATTAATAGCGCATCAGCTTCAGAGAAACCAACTGCCTGCCAAAGTACCGCGCCATAATAGAACACCACATTAATACCCACCAACTGTTGAAATACAGCAAGGCCGATACCCACCCAAACAATTGATCTCACCTTACCTACAGAATGGTCAATTAAATCAGACAACTTCGGTGCATGCTGATCATCAGCCAAAGAGGATTCAATCTCATTCACTTTTTCATGGCCTATTTTTGCGCCATAAAGTTTTTCAAGTACTTGTTGGCCTCTCTCACGCTGGCTAGAGGCAATTAGAAAACGAGGACTTTCAGGAATAAAAAACAAAGCCACCAAGAATATACTCGCAGGAATTAACTCGATCCAAAACATCCATCGCCACGCGTCAAAACCCATCCATAATTCAGCGGTTGAAAGACCGGCCAAATCCGCTAAAAAATAATTACTTACAAAGGCCATAAATAAACCTGTGATAATGGCCACTTGTTGAATTGTTGTTAAACGCCCGCGATAACGTGCGGGGGCAATTTCACTGATATAAGCCGGCGACATAACTGAAGCTGCGCCGACTGCAAGCCCACCGAGTATGCGGTAAAAAACAAATTCTAATGAACTGCCGGCAATGCCTGAACCCCAAGCACTGACAATAAAGAAGATAGCAGCGCAGATTAGAAGTACTCGGCGGCCAAAACGATCCGCTAAACGCCCTGCGAAAAAGGCACCAACCGCACAACCTAACAACATGCTAGCCACATTAAAACCAGTGCCTGCACTGTCGGAATTAAAGGCTGTTTTTAATCCATCAACTGTGCCGTTAATAACGCCGCTGTCAAAACCAAATAAAAAACCACCAATAGTGGCCACGATACTAATTAAAATAATAAAAAATGTATTGTCTTCGTTGGCTTGTGTAGTCAAGATAATCCCCTACTAATTAGTTGTTATGATTATTAAACGGTGTATCGCTGTTGGTAGCATAGCGGGACGAAACATATGCAATAAAAGACATGAAACGCCGACAACCGCTACAAATCGTCATATAACAGGGCAGTCAAGTGCTGCTTTTATCGTTTGTTCGCTAAATGTTAATTATAAAACAATTTATTATTATTGTATAAATAAATTCTTGAGCTTTCTTTTTTTAAAGGCGAACATACCATGGCCAACAGTAATTTAAGAATTAATATGACGGGGACTGAGTCTGAGCCAAATGCTCGCGCTAAACGCTACCAAACCGCAATTGAAATGGCGGCTTATGTAGATCAGCAAGGTTTTACCAGCGTCAATGTTGAAGAACACCACCTAGCTGATAATGGCTGGCTCCCCAGTCCTATTACTATGGCCTCAGCAATTGCCGCCAGGACCAATCATGTGGACATTGGTATAATGGCCTTGCTAGTTTCACTTTACGACCCTATTCGCTTAGCTGAAGATTTGGCGGTACTGGATCTACTGAGCGAAGGTCGGCTTAATTTTGTTGCAGGCATGGGTTATCGCGATATTGAATTCCATGCCATGGATAAACCCTATGAAGAACGTGGCGCGTGGATGGATCACGTACTCGAAACGTTGTTAGCCGCTTGGGGTGATGAGCCTTTTGAATACCGCGGAAAAATGATCAATGTCACACCAAAACCATTGACTCAACCTCACCCGACTTTTTTAGTTGGCGGCATGAGCAAACCTGCCGCACGACGAGCGGCAAGATTAGGCCTGCCATTTTGTCCGCCCATATCAACACCCGTGTTAGAAACCTACTACTATGAACAACTGGCTAAGTACCAACAGCAAGGTTTTGTCTATTCGCCTGAAGCCGATTTTAGCCTACTGTTTATTGATGAGAATCCTGACCAAGCTTGGGATGAACTGGGTCATCATTTTTTAAACGAAGTCGTTGAATACAGCAGCTGGAAAAAAGAAGGACTCAATCGGCCACTGGAATTTAACAGTGATTCCGTTGACGCATTGCGTGCTGAGGGTCGCTATGAAATTATCACGCCGCAAGCCTGCCTTGAACGCCATGAGCAACGACCCGACTATACAGCGACACTGCATCCGCTAATTGGCGGTATGCCGCTCGACCGATCTTGGCAGTGCCTTAATCTTTACGCCGAAAAAGTTTTATCTCCCCTACGCGCTTCATCGTAAAAATGACACATCCCTAAGGTAAAACTCGCACTCAGCCTATTTAGTGGACATTACAACTTTTCAAATTGACAGCGCTGACATAGTCAAATATGATTAATATTCATCATAATGCCTCATATTTAAATTATATTAAATACAGTAACTTATATTACATAACTTATTAAGATCAAACTATCCCTCTCGAAAAGGATTCGAAATGTTAAGATTGATCCTCAAAAAACAATTTTGTATAGCACTTGCCTTGCTTATCTTTACCGCTAGCAGCAGTACTATTAGCCATGCGAAGGACTATTCAACCTCGGCTACACCTCAAAATGTTATCTATATTTTAACAGATGATCAGCGTTTTGATGAGCTTGGCTTCATGAACCCCATTATTGATACCCCCCACATGGATCAACTAGCCAAACAAGGCGTGCATTTTAAAAATGCTTTCGTCACAACAGCTCTATGCTCACCCAGTCGCGCCTCTATTTTAACTGGACAGTACATGCACAGCCATGGCGTGGTCGATAATAACAAGCCTGCAAAAGAAGGAACCATTTATTTTCCTAGCTATTTACAACAAGCTGGCTATCAAACGGCTTTTGTTGGCAAATGGCATATGGGTGGACATCACGATGATCCACAACCAGGTTTTGACTACTGGCTAAGTTTTGCTGGACAAGGAGACTACTACCCTAAACGCAAGCTCAATGGCAAGATGAGCCGCTTCAATATCAACGGCAAACACGTCAAACAAAAAGGCTATATAACCGATGAACTGACCGACTACACCCTTAACTGGTTAGACCACCAACGTGATAAAGATAAGCCTTTCTTTGTCTACCTATCCCACAAAGCCGTGCATGCAAACTTTAGTCCCGCTGAACGCCATAAAGCGCAATACAGCAATGCCAAAATTGTAGTGCCAGAAAGCCAAGCCGATACTGAAGAAAATTACAAAGGCAAACCGATGTGGGTTAAAAACCAGCGCAATAGCTGGCATGGGGTCGACTTTCCTTACCACAGTGAATTAAATGTGCAAGAATATAAGCGTCAATACCATCGCGCATTATCAGCCGTTGACGACAGCTTAGGGCGAATCAACGCGTGGCTAAAGGCTAATAATCTCGACCAAAACACAGCGGTAATTTTAATGGGCGATAACGGGTTTTTATTCGGTGAGCATGGCCTGATCGACAAGCGAAATGCCTACGAAGAGTCAATGCGTGTGCCCTTAATTGCTTCTATCCCTGGCGCTAAAAAAGGTTATGTGGTTGAAGAAATGGCTGCGAATATTGACATTGCTCCGACTATTCTTGATATTGCGGGCATTCAAGAGAAACCACCCCAATTCGCAGGCGATAGTCTACTCCCTTTAGCTGAAGGTAAAAAAGTAGACGATTGGCGCGACACCCTGCTATACGAATACTACTGGGAATTTAACTTCCCGCAAACGCCGACCACCTTTGCGGTTCGCTCAGATGATTTTAAACTTATTCAATACCATGGAATCTGGGATACCGATGAACTCTATGACATCAAGAACGACCCTAAAGAGATGCATAACTTAATCGATGACCCCCGCTATTTAGCCGTTAAAGTTAAATTGAGAAAGGATTTATTTGCGCGCCTCGCAATGGATGGTGAACATGCCGTACCCTACACCAAAAAATTTAGCTCGGGCTCTGTTTTTCGACAAATCGATCGATCTAAAGCTGCCGATTTTCCTGATCATTGGCTGCGCAAAGGTAACGAGGGTGATCTTGAAAGATTTTTCACACCCGATGATCGTCGTCTAAAGGCCGGCAATCAGTAACTTCAACGTCCAGTGATGAGATAATATCATGAAAAAAATTACTATCCTGCTTACCTTACTACCTCTTTTATGCTTTGCACAAATCGATGAAAAGTGGCGCCTCTTTGATAAAGACAATAACAATGAATTAAATTATCAAGAATTTAGCGAACTTCGGATCGCTCAGTATGCCGAGCTGGATGTAAATGGCGACAGTCAGTGGGCACGCAGAGAATTTGTGAAACGCGAGGATAATATGGCCCATGGCCGTATCGATTCGCTTCGCGGCAAGTTTAAGCGCTGGGATAAGAATGATGACGGCTTATGGAGCATAGAAGAGGCAGAAAAAGCCATTATTGGAAACTTTCGCTGGCTGGACAAAAATAGAGACAGATCTTTATCTATTAATGAATTTCCAGCTCAATTCTAGGGCTTGACGGTTAGCGTGACTGTTTTTAAGTCACGCTTACGGGATGATGAACCGACCATTATAGTAAAATCACCTGGCTCGACTCGCCATTCCATATTCAAATCATAGTAAGCTAAAGTGTCCGGCGTAATGTCAAAGATTATTTCTCGGCTTTGCTTGGCTTTTAAATGAATACGCTGAAATCCTTTTAATTCCTTAACCGGCCGCGTCACCCGCGAAAAATTATCGCGCATGTAAAGCTGAACAACCTCATCGCCGTCACGATCACCGCTGTTAGTTACGGTGACCGATAAACGAGCAGATTCATTTTCAGCGATTTGAGAAGCTGATAAAGTTGGCTGGCTATAAGTAAATTGCGTGTAACTGAGACCATCACCGAATTCAAATAAATTTTTCGTCGGTGCATCGACGTAACGACGAACATAGGTCGATGGCTTGTGATTATAAATCGCTTGTAAATGACCCACACTATGTGGAATCGTAATCGGCAATTTACCACTGGGGTTAATCTCACCAAAAATAATCTCAGCCAGTGCTTGACCGCCTAATGCGCCCGGTTCCCAGGCTTCGATCAGTGCATCAACATTGTCAACTAACCAAGGTTCTGCTAATGGTCGGCTATTAATTAACACAACGATGGTCGGCGTACCAGTCGCTTGAATCGCTTGTACTAAACTTAACTGCTGGCCGTATAAATTTATTGAACTGCGGGCAACGTTCTCGCCAGCGGTCTTACCTTTCCTATCGTAACGCAAGGCATTCCCCCCCACCACGACAATAGCCACATCGGCCACTTTCGCACGCTTTGCGGCCTCTACAAATAATGTTGGATCAAGCGTTTTAACCTGACTGCCAACATCCAAGTAATCAATACTTGTTGATGACTTGGCCACAGCCTTTAAGCCCTCAACAACAGTGGTGATGTTCTCTTCAGGCTGCTTGAAGACCCAGTCACCCATGATGGTATGGTTATTAGCATTAGGGCCCGTAACAAATATCTTTTTCGCCGTTGTTAGAGGTAATAGCTGGTCATTTTTGAGTAACACAATCCCCTGCCGGGCTAATTCAAGAGCTGTCTGCTGATGCTGGGCATTAAACATAATACTGCTAGCGGCCGCCGCATCAACCTGAGCATTTTCGAATAGACCCAAACGAAATTTCGCTATTAAGATAGGCCTAACAGCAGCATTTATGCGTGCTTCAGAAATACGCCCTTGTTCTACCAATTTAAGTACAGGTTTAAGGAACCTTGGCCCATGCATATGCATATCTAAACCCGCATCAACAGCTTGAAAAACGGCTTCAATTTGTGTTTCTGCAACACGATGTAAGCCTTTGAGGCGCTCGATATCCATCCAGTCGCTCACGACAAATCCCTCAAAGCCCCAGTCATCGCGCAATACCTCAGTAAACAGAAAGCGGTTGGCATGGGCAGGCACACCACTCACTTCATTGTGAGCGGCCATAAAAGAAAAGACGCCCACGTCAACGGCACGCTTAAACGGGGGGAAATGATCCTGTTTCAAACTGCGCAAGGAAATATCCATCGGGGAGAGATTAAGGCCATTAATAGGTTCGCCGCCCGCCACAAAGTGCTTGGCATTAGCCAATACTTTTTTATCTCCTGAAAAATCACCTTGCTGTAAACCTTCAATAACTGCAACGCCCATCTCACTGACTAAAAAAGTATCTTCACCGAAGGTCTCACCAACTCTTCCCCAACGCGGATCACGGGCAATATCAATATTCGGCGTGAATGACCATTGGGCACCATTGGCCCGCATCTCAATCGCAGTCTCAACATTGGCTTGTCTGACTAAATCCAGGTTCCAACTACTGGCCATGGTTAACGGTGAAGGATAAATCGTGCTGCCATTCACCAAACCATTCCCGTGTATCGCATCGATACCAATAATGAGTGGTATACCCAAGCGACTTTCACTGGCATATTGTTGTAACTGATTCGCTTCTTTCGGGTCAACAACATGAAGAAAGGAACCAATTTCACCACGCCGTATTAAATCAGGCATTTTTGAGGAATGAAGGTTGGGATAGACACTGTACGCATCACCCGCGCGCATCTCTTCCAGCGTTAAATATTTTTCAGATTTTTTAATATGTTCAATACCCACGTATTGACACATTTGACCCACTTTCTCGGTCAAGGTCATTCTTGACAGTAAATCGTCGGCACGTACTTCGGCACTTAAGCGAGAATTCTTATAATCCGCTAAGGGAGACGATTTTTCAGCCTGCTCACAGGCCGACAGAAAAGCT
>DDDX01000092.1:0-925 GCA_002339085.1 Cellvibrionales bacterium UBA1969 | reverse complement strand
TCACAGGCCGACAGAAAAGCTATAACGACTAAAAAAATCTTCTTCATGTTAAGTAATCCCTATGCATATTATTGAAAGTCAGCTTGATAGCGTTTAAAGAAATGAGTTCTTGCTTTACCGTCTTCGCCAATACGGCTCCAACTTCCACTATCTTGTGGTTTTTCAGCACCAACTGAATTTAAGTAGTCATAGAGTTTCGTTAGCAGTCTATTAGCAATTATCAGTTCTACCTGCGACAAGTCAGTTGATTCACCAATATCATTTTTCAGATTAAATAGTAAACGCCTGTTTGAGGCAGGAAAGTTAATGAGCTTATAATCGCCAACCCGTATAGCTGAATGCGGCTCATTCATGCCGACACGGTTATAATGGGGAAAATGAAATACCAAGCCGTCAAAGGGTCGTTGAACGGAGACATTAGGATCAGTCAATAATGATCGAAAGCTGCCACCGTCGAGTTGCTTGGGTAAATTCTGTGTCGAGCCCGCTAAATCTGCAATTGTCGGTAATAAGTCGTAGCTCACCACCGGTGTATCGGTTTGACTGTTTGCGGCAATTCCCGGCCCTAGAATGGCAAAGGGCACACGAATACCACCCTCGGTTAAGTCCCACTTGCCGCGTAATAATGGACTGTTCAGCCCTTTCCTGTAGGGGCGACCGAGATTTAACTGCATCGGTAACACGGGCATACCGCCATTGTCGGCAATAAAAATAAGGTAGGTATTATCAGCCAGACCCAGCGATTCATAAGCCCCTAACAGGGTGCCAATAGAAAGATCAAGATCTTCAATCATAGCAGCATAAGCTTGATTACGGTGCACCTTGCCCTTTTCCCGCTTACCAACATTTTGGTAGGAAGCATCACTGTATACAATATTAGAGTGCACAGCATAATGTGAAAGTTGCAAAAAGAACGGTTGGTCTT
>DDDX01000008.1:18044-18215 GCA_002339085.1 Cellvibrionales bacterium UBA1969 | reverse complement strand
ATCTTCTACAACATGATTATTAGTCAAAATGTTATTTTTGCTTATAAAAAATCCTGTTCCTGTGCTAGAAAAAAAATTTTCAGCGTCTTTATCATCAATGATATCTGAAGCTTGCTCCTCATTGTTTTCCTCTAAAATTCTGTCATGCTCTTCTTCGGACCCACTCTCTTC
>DDDX01000008.1:8497-17705 GCA_002339085.1 Cellvibrionales bacterium UBA1969 | reverse complement strand
CACTCTCTTCTTCGGACCCACTCTTTTCTTCAGACCCACTCTCTTCTTCGGACCCACCCTTTCCTTCGCTTGTATTTTCCCCTTCGGCATGACTATTCAGCTCTGGGTCTCGCAAGGTTTCGGATGCGCTGTGAGAATATATTTGGCCTTTATTGACTTTTTTGCTGTCTAACAAATTTGTTTCTTCGGAAGAGGTTGCGCAACCTACAAGAAAAAAAATAATCAAAGTTAACGGAAAAAAATTTAACATAAGCTGAAGATATAAAATTTTATTTTATGTATTAGTTATGGTGAATAAAATCCAGTGGAACAAAGTAGATTTAAACAACCGATGATAATTTAGTTGTTATTATGACTTAAAATTAGTGTTTTATGAATAGTCTTCTTTAAAGTTAAGCCTCCAATACACACTTAAGATACTCATAGACCCGTAGGGAGCCATTAGACAATAGCGTAGACAATTTGTGCCTCTTGACGGGGAGTTTGAGAAAGGTAAAGTATTGATATTGCTTGTGTGTAGGTTAGCTTTGGTGCCTTTAGTAGGAGTCTTCACACGCCTTCGGCACCAAAACCTTCAGATGTTATTAACTGGACTATAGGGATGGGTCACTAAGGCGAGTAATAAAATTCAAGCTATTGATTTATATATATTTATTTTTATTTCTGGATGTGAGTCATTTCTACGGCGAGTTAACTGGTGCAGCCGCCTGATCTTCCGATCAATTATTGTTAGGTTATTGGGTGTTTTAATGCCAAAATCCCCTTCAAATCACGGCTTTTCCTTGACCCCAACAGGCCTGCTCTCTATAATGCCGGCCTGAATTTAGGGGGTCTTGCGGCTTCTCAAAGCATAATTAACAAGCTTTATCGCAAGATCTTTGTCTTCTGGTCTTTGTCTTTTCGTTAGATTTGAGTAGACATTGTGGTAAAAAAGCCGCTGGTTTTTTTACTAACGGTGAGCCAACCGCGACAGATTATCAAAAAGCCCCCAACAAGGGCTTTTTATTATCAACTGGCGTTCTTTTGTTTGGTTGATAATTTAAATGGGCCTCGTGCCCATTTTTTTTTAGGGTAGCTGGAGTGGGGAGTTATTTAGCCTGTGATGAGTTTTCTAAGATGACGTTTTAGCGATTGAGAAAAGGCAGATTTTGGCAGCGAGCAGCGCACAGATAGAGCAGTTAATTGCACCGGTGGTGGTGGATATGGGCTTTGAATTTTGGGGCCTTGAGTATCAAACCCAGTCGGGCTCAACTTTACTGCGTATTTTCATTGAGTCGGAAGATGGGGTCAGTGTTGATCAGTGTGCCCAAGTGAGTCGCCAACTGTCGCTGATGTTGGATGTTGAGGATCCTATTCAGGGTATGTATCGCCTTGAGGTGTCGTCGCCAGGTATGGCGCGACCATTTTTCACGCTAGACCAATACCGTCGTCATATTGGCTTTATGGTGAAGATTAAATTGCGTTTTGGTTTTGACGGTCGTAAGCAGTTTAAAGGCTTGTTGGCGGGGATTGAAAATGATGAATTATTGATTCAAGAAGGTGAAGATGAATACTGCCTGCCGTTTGAGGCGATAGAAAAAGGCAGCATGATTCCTCATTTTGATTAACTTATAACGATGAGTGGATGGATAAATGTTTAATTTTGTTTTCGGGAGTGGACTGGGCAAATGTTAAATAAAGAGATTTTGCTGGTAGCTGATGCAGTTTCTAATGAAAAGGGTGTTGATCGTGAAGTGATATTTGAAGCGATTGAGTTAGCCCTGTCGATGGCGACTAAAAAGCGTTACAAAGAAGAGTCAGAAATTGAAGTCATTATTGACCGTGAGTCGGGGGATTATGAAACTTTCCGTCGTTGGACCGTTATGCCAGATGATCATTTGTCGATTCTTGGTACGGAATTAACTACTGAAGAAGCTGCCGAGAAAGACCCTGCTCTGAAAATTGGTGATGTTTATCGTGAGCAAGTAGAAGGCGTTGAGTTTGGTCGTATCGCTGCGCAAACAGCTAAGCAAGTGATCGTCCAGAAGGTCCGCGAAGCGGAACGGGCTCAAGTGGTTGATGCATACCGAGATCGCATTGGTGAGATGGTCAGTGGTACGGTTAAAAAAGTCACCCGTGATGCGGTGATTGTTGATCTTGGTAATAACGCTGAAGCGCTTATTAGTCGTGAAAGTTTAGTCGGCCGTGAGGCTTTTCGAGTCAGTGATCGTGTGAGAGCGATCTTAATGGAAATTAGAGAAGATGTTCGTGGACCGCAATTAGCCTTAAGCCGCTCTTGTAATGAAATGCTCATCGAGTTGTTTTCAATTGAAGTTCCTGAAATTTCTGAGCAAGTCATTGAAATTCGTGCCGCGGCTAGAGACCCAGGTTTGCGCGCTAAGATAGCGGTGAAAACCAATGACGGTCGTATTGACCCTGTGGGCGCTTGTGTTGGTATGCGTGGTTCTCGAGTACAGGCAGTATCCGGTGAATTAGCCAATGAGCGTGTAGATATTATTCTTTGGGATGATAACCCTGCACAACTTGCCATTAATGCCTTGTCGCCCGCTGAAGTTGAATCGATTATCGTTGATGAAGATTCGCATTTAATGGATGTTGCTGTTGCTGAAGATAATTTAGCTCAAGCGATTGGACGCAATGGACAAAACGTGCGTCTAGCTTCGCAGTTAACAGGTTGGACCATTAATGTCATGAGCTCAGAAGACGCGGTCGCAAAAGGTGAAGAAGAGGCCGGTCGACAAGTCGATATGTTTATGAAATCGTTAGATATCGATGAAGACGTGTCCTTAGTGCTAGTTGAGGAAGGCTTTACCTCGTTAGAAGAAGTGGCTTATGTGCCATTAGAAGAGATGGTCAACATAGAAGGCTTCGATGAAGATATTGCCAATGAACTAAGAGCACGAGCAAAAGATGCACTGTTAACCCAGGCAATTGCCTCAGAAGAAGTTTTAGAGGGTGGCAATCCGGCTGATGACCTTCTCAATATGGAAGGTATGGATAGACATTTGGCTTTCGTATTGGCCAGCAAAGGTATCGTCACTATGGAAGATTTAGCTGAGCAAGCTGTAGAAGATATTTTAGGTATTGAAGATTTAGATGCAGAACGCGCAGGGGAGTTGATTATGACTGCTCGCGCGCCCTGGTTTGCAGATGAAGAAAAGTAAGGCAAACCATTTAATTGTCCTAGGGGGAAAGGTAGATGGCGGAAGTGACAGTAAGTCAACTCGCTAAAACAGTAGGTGCTTCGGTTGATCGTTTGCTATCGCAGATGAAAGAAGCTGGCCTCGATCATCAATCGGGTGATCAATCTGTCTCAGATGAAGACAAGCAAAAATTATTGACGCATTTGAAAAGCAGTCATGGTGCCAGTACAGCTGCGCCTAAACGGATTACCTTAAAACGAAAAACGTTAGGTACAGTGAAGGCGGCGGGCAGCCAAGGTAGGAAAACAGTTTCGGTTGAGGTTCGCAAAAAACGCACTTACATTAAGCGTGATGAAGCGCTGGTCGATGAATCAGCATTAGTTGATGATTTAGCGCCAGGCGATTCTAAGGGTGCTACCGATGACCAGGCGATTAATGAATCTACCATTGATGAGAAAGAAATAATAGAGTCTGTCACTAAAGAGCAGATTGAAGCTGTTGAGCGTGACGCGGCGGAACTTGATGCGGCAATAGATACTGCCGAGAAAGACCCATCACATAATCCCTTTGATGTTGAGGAGTTGCGTCAGCGAGCGGCGACTAAGCGTAAAGAGCAAGAGGTTTTGGAAAAGAGTCGACGCGATGCAGTGGCTAAGGAAAAAGTAGAATCGGTTGCGCGTCAGAAAGCAGAGTTGCTTGCTAAGCAACAATCAGAAGCGGCGCCCAAAAAAGAAAGATCGACACCGACTAAAAACTTTAAAGTAGCTGCCCCCATAAATGATGATGACGAACCTCGTAGGAAGGCTAACAAAGGTAAAAAGCTACCAAAGCAACGTGGTAAAAATCGTGGCAGTCAGGTTAAGGTCGATGACTTTCTTACCAATGAAACGGATGGTTCGTTTGTTAGTATGGGTAGTCGAAAAGTATTACAGGCGGTTAGCCGTCAAGATTTCACCCAACCAACTGAACGTATCGTTCATGAGGTTGCCTTAGGCGAGTCAATCGCTGTGGCAGATTTAGCGCAGCAAATGGCGATTAAATCGAAAGTTGTGGTTAAAGAGTTGATGAAGCTTGGTGAGATGGCAACCATTAATCAAAGTATTGACCAAGAGACTGCCATATTATTAATTGAAGAGTTGGGCCATAACTATCGATTAGTTAGTGACAATGAGCTAGAAGAGACGTTGATTGCTGAGCTGACTGAACAGAGCTCAAGTGACAATATAAACCCAGCAAGACCGCCAGTCGTGACAGTTATGGGTCATGTTGATCACGGTAAAACATCATTACTTGATTATATTCGTGAGTCAAAAGTCGCCAGCGGTGAAGCGGGCGGAATTACTCAGCACATCGGTGCATACCATGTTGAAACGAATAATGGTGTGATTAGTTTTCTTGATACACCGGGTCATGCGGCATTCACTGCTATGCGAGCGCGAGGTGCAAAATGCACCGATATCGTGGTGTTAGTTGTTGCAGCTGATGATGGCGTGATGCCGCAAACGGTTGAAGCCGTTCAGCATGCGAAAGCTGCTGAGGTACCTTTGGTGATAGCCGTCAATAAGATGGATAAAGAAGCCGCTGATCCCGAGCGGGTCAAAAATGAACTGGTAGCCCAAGAAGTTGTACCCGAAGAGTGGGGTGGTGATACACAGTTTATTCCTGTCTCAGCGCATACTGGCGAAGGTATCGATAAGTTGCTTGATGCCCTATCACTGCAAGCAGAAATGCTAGAGCTTACAGCACCAATTGAAGGTCCTGCTAAAGGTGTAGTTGTCGAGTCAAGGCTCGACAAAGGCCGAGGCAATATTGCTTCTATTCTGGTTCAAGAGGGCACCTTGCGAAATGGCGACTATGTTTTAGCCGGCATGCAGTTTGGCCGAGTAAGAAATATGAGCGATGAGCGCGGTCAATTAATAGAAACCGCTGGTCCATCGATTCCTGTTGAAATTTTAGGTTTAGACGGAACGCCTAACGCTGGTGATGATGTGATAGCCGTAAAGGATGAGCGTAAGGCGCGTGAGGTGGTTGATATGCGTCGTCAAAAAGAACGTGAAGTTAAGTTCTCACGACAGCAGAAAGCTAACCTGGATAATATTTTTGCCAGTTTTGAGTCAGCTGAGATAAAAACTCTCAATGTGTTAGTTAAGGCTGATGTAAGAGGATCGGTTGAAGCGATTATTTCTGCACTAGGTGATATTGGTAACGATGAGGTCAAAGTTAATGTGATTTCAGGTGGTGTTGGTGCCATCGCTGAAGCCGATATTAATTTAGCGGCAACAACGAGCGCTGTTATTTTTGGTTTTAATGTGCGTGCTGACGCGACAGCACGCGCTGCCGCCGAAAAAGAGTCATTAGAAATACGCTATTACAGTATTATTTATAACTTACTGGATGATGTGAAAGATGCATTGTCTGGCATGCTGGCACCGGAGATGCGCGAAGAAATTCTAGGTACTGCTGAAGTGCGCGATGTATTTAAATCACCAAAGTTTGGCTTGGTTGCTGGTTGTATGGTGGTTGAAGGTTTGGTGTCACGCAGTAAGCAGATTCGAGTTTTACGCGAAAACATTGTTATTCATGAGGGTGAATTGGATTCTTTGCGTCGTTTTAAAGATGACGTGAGTGAGGTTCGAAGTGGAACTGAGTGCGGTATTGGTGTTAAAGATTATACCGATGTTAAAGCCGGCGACAGAATAGAAGTGTTTGACATTCAGAAAGTGGCGAGAAGCCTTTAGCCTGTGCCGCCAATAGTTTACTTACTGCGTTGTTATAATATGAGTTTGCGTAATGCCAAAAGAGTATAGCCGCTCGGAGCGCGTCGCGGATTTCATTAAGCGTGAAGTTGCTTTGTTGTTACAAAGAGAGTTGCGTGATCCGCGGGTTAGCAGTGCGAATGTCAATGCAGTGGTTGTGAGTCGCGACATGTCGACAGCTAAAATATATGTCACGTTTTTTGATAAAGAGACGGCTGAAGAGGCAAAGCAAGCGGTTGAAGTATTAAACGGTGCAGCTGGTTTTATTCGTACTCAGGTAGCTAGCCAGCACAGTATGCGGTCAACACCAAAGTTACGTTTTTATTTTGATGACAGCGTTAGGCAAGGCGAGCATTTGTCTAATTTGATTGATCGTGCTATCGCTGGCAGCGGGTCAGATGATAATTGAATTGAACGGTTCTTGCATAGGATAGTTTGAGTGGGCAGAGCGAATCGACGCGGTCGTTTGATTAATGGAATTTTGGTGTTAGATAAGCCATTAGGCCTAAGTTCAAACCAGGCATTGCAGCAGTGCAAGCGATTATTTTTTGTCGCCAAGGCCGGCCATACGGGCAGCCTTGACCCACTAGCTACAGGTGTGCTGCCTTTATGCTTTGGTGAAGCAACAAAGTTTTCGCAATTTTTATTAGATGCGAATAAGACTTATACCAGCACGTTTGTTTTAGGTCAGAGCAGTACTACCGATGATGCTGATGGTGAAATAACGGTAGTAGCAGATGCTTCTAAGTTAACTGAGGCTGAGGTTTTATCAGCGTTAATGTCGTTTCAGGGTGAGCAACAGCAAGTGCCGCCCATGTATTCGGCGTTAAAGCATAACGGTGAACGATTATATAAATTGGCGCGCCGCGGTGAAGAGGTTGAACGAGCGAGTCGCGATATACGCGTAGATGATATTGAGTTGCTGGCATTTCGAGTTGACGATGCTAGTCAAGTGGCTGAGATAGATGTGTGCTTAGCGGTTAGTAAGGGGACATACATTCGCCGAATTGCTGCAGATTTAGGTGAGAAGTTAGCGGTTGGTGGTTTTGTTTCGGCGTTAAGAAGGGTACAGAGTGGCCCTTTTGTTGAGTCGCAAGCTATTGATTTTGAGCAGTTAGAACGGTTGGAAGGTTTTAATAATACTACCGCTCTTGATGAATTACTGTTGCCGATGGATAGTGCTTTACAGCATATTCCATCGGTAGTATTAGATCCATCGACCGAATTTTACTTACAGCGTGGTCAGGCCGTGCAGGTGTCAGATTCACCGCCCAACGGTAAGGTGAGATTGTTGATGGAAGCGGGTGACTTTATTGGCATCGGCGAAATAGATGATCAGGGCCGCGTCGCGCCTAAGCGATTAGTGGTTTCGTAATTTAAATATGATTGCAATGAAAAAGTATTGTGATTAATCGGGTTTTTTTGACCTGTCTGTAAATGTGCACGGGCGGGCCATTTTTATTTATTGCACATTCGAGAGGAAAGTACCATGGCATTAACTGCAGAAGTAAAAGCAAGTATTGTGAAAGAGTATCAGCGAGAAGATGGCGATACCGGTTCGCCAGAAGTTCAGGTCGCTTTACTAACCGAAAATATCAATAATTTGCAGGATCATTTTGGCGATCATAAAAAAGATCACCATTCGCGCCGCGGATTGATTCGTATGGTTAATCAGCGAAGAAAGTTATTAGATTATTTAAAGTGTAACGATGCTGACCGTTATGCTGATCTGATTAAACGATTAGGTTTACGTCGTTAATTTTAATTTGATGTCAGTAATTTGTCGGCGATGGGCAATGGGGCCTTTCGCCATTTTTAAGTATTCGATGGAGGATTTCTAGTGAATCCGATTATTAAGCAATTTCAATACGGTAAACATACCGTTACTTTAGAAACGGGCCGTATTGCTCGTCAAGCCAGTGGCTCAGTATTAGTCACTATGGATGAAACTTCGGTCTTGTGTACGGTCGTTGGCGCTAAGAAAGCTAAGCCCGGCCAAGACTTTTTTCCACTGTCTGTTCACTACGTAGAAAAAACTTACGCGGCGGGTAAAATACCTGGTGGTTTCTTCAAGCGTGAAGCACGCCCTTCTGAAAAAGAGACCCTGACGTCAAGATTGATTGACCGCCCTATTCGCCCATTATTTCCTGATGGCTTTAAAAATGAGGTGCAAGTGATTTGTATGGTGGTCTCCTCGCAAAAAGATATCGATCCTGATATTCCAGCGATGATAGGCACCTCAGCCGCACTGTCTATTTCGGGTGTTCCTTTTAATGGCCCGATTGGTGGTGCGCGAGTTGGTTACACAGACAGTGAAGGCTACCTATTAAATCCAACTTATCCTGAACTCGAAACGTCAGCTTTGAACATGGTGGTTGCGGGTACTTCTGATGCGGTATTGATGGTTGAATCAGAAGCAGAAGAGCTCAGCGAAGATCAAATGTTGGGTGCTGTTTTATTCGCTCACCAAGAAATGCAAGTCGTCATTGAAGCGATTAAGTCCTTAGCTGCGGATGCCGCTAAGCCGTTATGGGATTGGCAGTCACCTGAAATTGATCAAGCACTATACTCAGCCATTAGTGATGCGGTGAGTGCTGATTTAGGTGAAGCTTATCAAGTGACAGAAAAAGCTCAGCGCTATGAGCAGGTTGGTGCTATCCGAGATCGTGCGGTTGAGCAGTTTGTTACTGAACAAGGCGATGTCAGCGCTGATGATGTAAAAGATTTGTTTGCTAAGATTGAAAAACAAATTGTGCGACAACGTATCGTTAACCACGAGCCAAGAATTGATGGCCGTGACACGCAAACCGTTCGTCCTCTAGCGATGCAAGTTGGTGTGTTATCAAAAGCGCATGGTTCTGCTTTATTCACCCGTGGCGAGACGCAGGCTTTAGTGGTAACCACTTTAGGTTCTGCTCGTGATGCACAAATTATTGATGGCTTAGAAGGCAGTAGTAAAGATCATTTCTTATTCCACTACAACTTTCCCTCTTATTCGGTGGGTGAGGCGGGTCGAGTAGGTCCTGTGGGTCGACGAGAAATTGGCCATGGTCGCTTAGCGAAGCGCGGTGTGTTAGCCATGATGCCAGACCCTGAAGAATTTCCTTATACGATTCGTGTAGTCTCAGAAATCACTGAATCAAACGGTTCTTCATCGATGGCGTCAGTGTGCGGCAGCAGTATGTCAATGATGGATGCTGGCGTGCCGCTAAAAGCCCCTGTAGCTGGTATTGCAATGGGCTTGGTCAAAGAAGGCGACAAGTTTGCCGTGTTGACTGATATCTTAGGTGATGAAGATCATTTGGGTGA
>DDDX01000008.1:0-8167 GCA_002339085.1 Cellvibrionales bacterium UBA1969 | reverse complement strand
GGTGATATGGATTTTAAAGTTGCCGGTTCTGAGCAGGGTATTACGGCTTTGCAAATGGATATTAAAATTGAAGGCATTACTGAAGAAATAATGGAGATTGCACTGAATCAAGCATTAGCTGCGCGTTTGCATATCTTATCAGAGATGAATCAAGTCATTGCAGAGTCGCGAACTGAATTATCGGATAATGCGCCAAGCATGAGCACATTTAAAATTGATACCGACAAAATTCGTGATGTCATTGGTAAGGGCGGTGCAACTATCCGCTCTATAACTGAACAAACGGGTGCTTCTGTCGATATCGATGACGATGGGACTATTCGAATCTTTGGTGAAGATAAAACCTCTTTAGATGCGGCTGTCGCGATGGTAGAGAGTATTACTGCTGAAGCTGAAGTGGGTGCGATTTACGAAGGTAAGGTTGAGCGCATTGTTGATTTTGGCGCCTTTATCAATATTTTACCGGGCAAAGATGGCTTATTGCATATCTCTCAAATTGCTCATGAGCGTATTGAAAAGGTCACTGATGTGCTTGAAGAGGGTCAAATGGTCAAAGTGAAGGTTTTGGATGTGGACCAGCGTGGACGTATTAAATTGAGCATTAAAGAGCTGCTTGATGATGACAATGCGCTTGCTGAAGCTGAGAGCCCTGAGGGTCAAACCGACGAGGCGTCATAAATTTACCATTTATGTATTGATAAATAATAAAAAAACCGGATTCGTCCGGTTTTTTTATACCGGCCGCAAAAACCTCACTTCATACTTTTGTAAGTGTGCACTTACTTCCCTTAAGAATAGATTTTTAGCTTTTATTGTCTTGTTTAAAGTGTTTTTTTATCGCGAAAAATACTGACGGTTACGGTCAATAAATGTAAATGCTGTCGCGCAGAACTATTGAAAATCTCACACTATTTGGTCTATCTTTCGTGCTAATAATTAATAGACTGTAAGGGATTGAATTATAAGCGCTTATTCTTGCTGCCGTAAATTCTGGCGGTGCTGTTTAGTCGACACGCGCATTACAAGCGGGGAACGAAATGAAACACATTGTGTTGCTCAATCCTAAAGGTGGCTGCGGTAAGACAACCATTGCTACCCATATTGCCGTTTATGCATCGACGATGGGCTTGCGAGTGGCTCTAGCGGATCACGATAAGCAGCAATCTTCGCATGATTGGTTGAAATCTCGACCGCGACGTTGTGCTGATATCGGTGCAATTGCCGCCTATGATGGTGAGCCTTTAGAGGGCGAGTATGATGTGATGGTACATGATATGCCAGCAGCCGCAGTTGGTGATCAGTTGGCCGTTGCCAGTGTCTGCGATAAATTGATCATACCCATTACGCCTTCGCCGATTGATATTAAGGCTGCTCTTCGCTTATGGGTGACCTTAAGCAATATTGGCTGGTTAGATAATCCCAATATGGAAATCGGCATGATTGCTAATCGGGTTAAAGCCAATACTAAGTATTTAGAAACCTTTGATTCTTTTATACAGCGAACCAATATAACTCGTATTGCCACTTTGCGTGATACTCAAAATTATATCCGTTCATTGGATGCAGGCTTGAGTTTATTTGATCTGCCGCCCAGTCGAGTCGCTAACGACTTAGCGCAATGGCAGCCGATCATGGAATGGACGGGTTTGTTCGATATGGAAGACGAAGAATTACTTAGCATGATGGGGCTAGAAGACGATTTTGAGCCTACGGCTGATAAATTTGTCTCGCTTGAAGAAATGCATCAAGAGCAACAGCAAGATGAGGCTGACCACTATACCGATACCTATGAGTAGATAGTTTCTTATCGGCCTAGCGGAAAGCTTGGTTTGTAGTTATTGATGGTATCGCTCAGCAATTAAATTATCCACCACGGCTGGATCAGCTAAAGTGCTGGTATCACCCAAGGCATCAATTTCATTGGCCGCAATCTTTCTCAAGATTCGGCGCATAATTTTTCCTGACCGTGTTTTCGGTAAGCCAGGCGCCCACTGAATAATATCAGGCTTGGCAATGGCGCCAATTTCTTTAGCAACTAGTTGGATGAGTTCTTTCTTTAAAGCATCGGTGACGTTAACGCCTGCCATGGCTGTCACATAGCAGTAAATGCCTTGTCCCTTAATATCATGAGGAAATCCTACAACGGCCGCTTCGGCAATGTAGTGATGCAAGACTAAGGCACTTTCAACTTCTGCGGTGCCGAGTCGATGACCGGACACATTTAACACATCATCGACCCTGCCGGTAATCCAATAATAACCATCGGCATCTCGTCGAGCCCCGTCGCCTGTAAAAAAATAGCCAGGATAGGGACTAAAGTAGGTGTCGATCATACGTTGATGGTCGCCATACACTGAACGAATTTGGCTTGGCCACGACTGTTTTATAGCTAAATCTCCTGAGCCTTCCCCGATAATTTCTAAGCCGTCGTTATCGAGTAATACCGGTTCTACACCAAAGAAAGGGAGGCTTGCAGCGCCAGGTTTAAGGTCGGTTGCGCCGGGTAATGGGGTAATCATAATTGTCCCCGTTTCTGTTTGCCACCAGGTATCTACGATAGGACAACGCCCCTCACCAACAACATGATAATACCATTCCCATGCTTCTGGATTAATAGGTTCGCCAACTGTGCCTAACAAACGGATCGAGCTACGTGACGTTCGACTCACGAATTCATCGCCCATAGACATTAAAGCGCGTAGGGCTGTTGGTGCAGTATAAAAAATATTAACCTGATGCTTGTCACAAATATCCCAGGAGCGAGAGGCATTCGGGTAGGTAGGCACGCCTTCAAACATTAACGTAGTGGCACCATTAGCAAGTGGGCCATAAATAATGTACGAGTGACCTGTAATCCACCCAACGTCGGCGGTACACCAGTAAATGTCATTATCATGATAATCAAAGATCATCTTGTGGCTCATAGCGGCACCGAGTATGTAACCTGCTGTGCTATGAAGAACTCCCTTGGGTTTACCCGTTGAGCCTGAGGTATAAAGAATAAATAATGGATCTTCGCTATCCATTGGCTCAGCTAGACAGTTTGCGTCAACAGAGTCGGTTAGTTCATGATACCAGATATCATGCGCCTGCCAGTTAACATCAGCTGCAGTATGTTTGATGACGCAAACCGTGTGAATATTAGGGCAGTCGCTCACTGCTTTGTCTACATTTTCTTTAAGCGGTATTTTTTTGCCACCGCGCACACCTTGATCGGCAGTAATGACGGTTTGGCAGTCGGCATCAAGAATTCGATCGCGAAGCGCATCCGGAGAAAAGCCACCAAAAACGACTGAGTGAATAGCGCCAATGCGTGCACATGCCAGCATGGCATAAGCCGCTTCTGGAATCATGGGCATATAAATACAAACCCGATCGCCTTTTTTAACACCACGTTTTTTTAAGCCATTAGCCAATCGACAAACTGCTTCATGAAGTTCAGTATAGCTAATTAATTTCTGCTGATCGGGTTCATCACCTTCCCAAATAATAGCCGTTTGATTGGCTCTATCCGCCAGATGTCGGTCAATACAGTTAGTGGTGACGTTGAGTTTTCCACCATTGAACCAACTTGCCTGCCCTTGTTTGAAATCGTACTCGCAAACATTGGTCCATTGTTGATCCCAAGTTAAATAATTTTTTGCTTGGACATTCCAAAATATTTCGGGCTGCGATACTGAGGCTTGATACATTGCTTGATACTGATCGCTGTTAAGATGGGCCGTTGCAGCAAAGTCAGGTTTCACTGGGTAAATGTTGGGTTTGTTCATGCGCCTCTCTTAAGGTAAAAAGTTATCAGTGTTAATGAAAGCCTATAGACTGATTTTGAGGTTGTCCAGTATACGTGTGACCCCGAGTTTAGCCGCTGCTAAGATGGCAATGTCTTTATTGCTGCTGCCATCGTCTAATAATGTCAGTGTATGTTGATCTCGAATATCAAAGTAATCAACATCAAAGCCCTGCTGGCTAAGTTTTTCCGATGCTAATTGGCACAATTGACTGAAGTTTCTATCGCCATTCATAATAGAGCGACTCGCCGTTTGTAGTGCGGCATATAATTTTGGTGCCTTTTGTCTTTCATCATTACTTAGGTAATTATTTCTAGAACTAAGAGCCAAGCCGTCTTCGGCCCGCTCGGTAGCAACACTAATAATTTCTGTTGGTATACATAAGTCGGCGACCATTTTTTTGACGATAGTCAGTTGTTGAAAATCTTTTTCACCAAAAACAGCGATATCTGGTTTGACTAAATTGAATAGTTTGCAGACTACCGTGCAGACCCCTTGAAAATGAGTGGGTCGTGAAATACCACATAGCATATTCGTTAGATATTGATTGTTAATGCTGGTATGGTTATCTAGTCCATCAGGGTACATGATGTCTACTGTAGGCAAGAATAAGTAGTCAGTTTTTTCAGCGTTAAGTTTTTCAATATCTTCTTCAAGTGTTCGTGGGTAATTGTCAAGATCTTCAGTCGCGCCGAACTGCATAGGATTAACGAATATGCTGGCGACCACAATATCGGCAACTTGACGAGCGCGTGTCACTAACTGCAGATGGCCGTCGTGTAAATTACCCATGGTTGGGACCAGCGCCACTTTTATAGGGCCGTTGTTATTGGCTTCAATGTCGGCCCATAATATGTCTGCCTGACTAAAAATTTTCATACTGATATAGTGTGCTTATTAAGGTAGTTAAAAGTAAAATGAATTTTAATACTCATGTTCTGCGGCGGGGTAAATCTTTTGCTCTACAGATTGCTTAAAATCACGAAAGGCATCTACAATAGGGTTATCGCTATCAGCGGCTGAAATAAAGTTTTTTACGAAGCGGGCTGGGTTATCGCTTAATCCTAGTATGTCGTAACAGACCAGTACTTGTGCGTCAGTCACATTGCCTGCGCCAATGCCGACTGTCGAACAGTCGACGCTGGAGGTGATCGTTGATGCCAACGTTTTTGGAATACATTCGAGTACAATAAAGTCAGCGCCTGCATGATCAAGTTGCTGAGCATCTTCAATTAACTGTTTTTGTTGTTCGGGTAGTCGTCCTTGCACTTTAAAGCCGCCAAATTTATTCACCGACTGCGGTGTTAGTCCGATATGCCCACAGACAGGGATGCCGCGTTCGACAAGTTGAGCAACCGTTTCAACTAGCCAGCTACCGCCTTCAAGTTTAACCATGTTAGCTCCGGCACGCATCAGCATTGCTGCGTTGATCAATGCTGACTCTATTGTGGCGTAACTCATAAAGGGCAGATCGGCAATGATGAGCGCTGGCTCTTCTGCTCGAAGGTTAGCGCTAGCGACTGCTTCTGTGTGATAAACCATTTGTTCAATGGTAACCGGTAATGTGCTGGTCTGTCCTTGTACAACCATGCCCAGTGAGTCGCCCACCAAGATTGAGGCTATACCTGCCTGATTGAGCGCCATGCTGAATGTGGCATCGTACGCAGCGACCATGCTAAATGGTTGCTGGGTGATTTTTTTCTGACGAAGATTTTGGATAGTATTTTTCAAGGCTAAGCTTCCTGTCGGTAATGGTAAGTCATGCTAGGCTGCTATGAAAATATCGTAGGATTGAAATAACAACGACCACTGCGCACATTTAATAGGTAGTCGATCAGGCTTAAATAATCATTTTCATTGTTAATAAAGTCGATCTCAGTGCAATTAACGATTAACAATGGTGCATCATCATAGTAGAGAAAAAATTCACTATAAGCTTCATTAAGTAACTCGAGATAATTGCGATCGATCGACTGTTCAATATTTCTGCCACGTTTTGAGATTCTATCCATCAGTACATCGACAGGTGATTGAAGATAAATCACCAGATCAGGTTTTGGTGCATCGATAGTGATTTGCGAATAGACTTGCTCATAGAGCTTGTACTCGTTGTCATCTAAATTGGCGCGGGCAAAGAGGCGATCTTTTTCAATTAAAAAGTCAGAGATTCGCACCGGCGAAAATAAGTCTTGCTGTCGCATTTCTTGGATTTGTTGTGAACGTTGAAATAAAAAAAATAATTGTGTTGCTAGGGCATTTTGACGACGGTTTTTATAAAAGCTCGATAGGAAGGGATTTTCTTCTGCTCGCTCTAGCATCGTTTCATAGTTAAAGGTTTCAGCCAGTCGTTTGGTTAAGGTTGTTTTGCCAACTCCAATTGAGCCTTCAATGGTGATGAAGCGAGGGATCTCCCGACCCTTGATTAACTCATCGATTGCTAAGCGTTCAGAGCCCAGCGGTTGTTTATCCAGTGAGTTGTTTAAATTATTAAGATCAGGCATGGTTCAAGATAATATATCGTCGATTGTCTATGGGTTAATTGCTATTGTTAAGTTACTGTTTTCCATTTTGTTTGTGTGTTGATTGGCATTGCATTAATCGATTATTTTTTGTAGCTCTGCCATTGGGCATCGCTGAAGTAATTGGTTCAAATTTTCTTTTTTTGCTCCGGGGATGACTAAATCTGGCGCTATCTCAGCCAAAGGATAAAGGACAAAATGCCGTTTTGTCATCTCTGCATGAGGCACGATTAATGTTTCAGTAGATATTAGCTGATTCCCATACAGCAGTATATCTAAATCTAGCGGTCTTGACTCCCAGCGTTGCTTGCGGATTCTGCCATGTTGCGCCTCAATTGCCTGTAAGGCCTTTAATAGAGCATGAGGATTGAGCGCTGTAGCCAGCTCAACAACTGCGTTTAGGTAGTCAGGTTGCGGTTCAGGGCCAAGTGCAGTGCTGCGATAAAGCGACGACTGTTTCAGTAGCGATGTGTCGGTTAGCTGCGCCATTTCAGTCATTGCTTGGCTAATTTGAGTTTGGGGTTGGGCGAGATTGCTACCCAGTCCAATAAATGCAGAAAAGACCTGCTTGGGATCTTTTTTGACGCTCATTTCTTAATCCTTGGTCATGCTATCATGCGGTACTTTAGGGCGAGGTTTTCGTGATGGCCGTCGTCTGCGTGGTCTATTACTTGCGACATGATCTTTATTGATAGGGTGTTGTATTTGTAATTCAGTCCAGAACGAGCCGCGAGGCTCAGTTAGCTCATTACTTTGCTCTCGTAATAATAAAAAATCGTAGGCGGCTCTAAAACGGGGGTGTTGTAATACTCCAATCGCGCGCTTGCCATGTGCGGTTTCTAAGCGATGTTGTAGCGTCCAGATCTCGCGCATAGGAATGCTGAATCGCTTAGGAATAGCGATGACGGGCATCTGTTCATCAAGCGCCTGATGGCCGGCAAGCTGTAATGCTCTAAATCGCGCTTCACCTTGCTGTTGATACTGCTCGCTGACGATCAATACACGCGGCCATAATAAAGCGGCATAAAGAAATGCCGGTGTGACCGGTTTGTCCTGTTGTATTCTACGATCGGTATTTTCTAACGCTGATACAATTAATGAATGGAAGCGGTTTGACGCTTCGTTTTGATCGCTAAGCAGTTTGCCTGTGGCTGGGAAAAGCGGTGCAAATAAGCTGTATTCTTCCATTAGTTGAAAAGTTTTTTTACCCTCGCCTGACAAAAATAATTTCAATACTTCGTCAAATAGGCGGGGGGCAGAGATTTGTTTTAATAGTGGTGCAAGTTGTGCAATGGGTTTTGCGGTAGCGTTTTCAAGCGAAAAATCAAATTTCGCTTGAAAACGAATAGCACGTAGCATTCTGACCGGATCTTCGGCATAACGCTGAGCGGCATCGCCGATAATACGAATTTTTTTATCGGCTAAATCTTGCATCCCATTGGTATAATCGAGCACAGTGAAGCCCTCGATACTGTAATATAGGGCATTAATCGTGAAATCTCTTCGCATGGCGTCATCATGCAATGAGCCGAAGACATTATCGCGAAGTAGCATGCCATGATCGTTCACTTGGGTTTTATCGTTACGGTTGATTTTGCTGTCGTCGGTTTGGTCGTGACTACCGCGAAAGGTGGTGACCTCAATAATTTCTCGACCAAAGCGAACATGAACGATGCGAAAGCGACGACCTACAATGCGGGCTCGTCTAAAATGTTGTTTGACTTGTTCTGGCGTTGCATCGGTTGCTACATCAAAGTCCTTAGGCGATAAGCCTAATAGTAAGTCTCTGACACCACCACCGACAAGGTAGGCTTGATAGCCGGCGCGAGTGAGTTCGTACATCACGTTGAGGGCATTTTT
>DDDX01000072.1 GCA_002339085.1 Cellvibrionales bacterium UBA1969 | reverse complement strand
CCGGACTCGAACCGGCACGAGGTTTCCCCCACAGACCCCTCAAGCCTGCGTGTCTACCAATTCCACCACTTCGGCCTATTTCAAAGTTATTCAGGGATGTTGTCGAGAAAGTCCTCATTGCTTATGGCATCGGGTGATGCAAGACCCTCTTCAGAGCTAGGTAGCCCATCTAAACCATTTAATGGGTCGTCATTAACTGCTGGGGGTGCAATTAATTCAGGTACTTCAGGCTCAAGCAACATAGGTTCTACACCAATACCGGCTTTTTGCTTAGCAATGACCGCCAGACTAAAGCTGGTCACAAAAAAGATCACCGAAAAAATGGCGGTTAATTGTGTTAATAAATTTCCACCACCAGTAGGGCCGAATAAGGTTTGTGAACCGCCGCCGCCAAATGAAGCGCCCATGTCAGCACCTTTACCTTGCTGAAGCAAGATTAGCGCGACAATCGCTAACGCGATTAATACATGTATTACGATTATAATTTGCTCTAACACGTTAGGAATCCTTTAAAAATATAATTCAAAATCATGCATTTTAGGCCCGCTATACCGCGGGTAACAGGCCTAAAAAGCTGTCTATGCTCAATGCAGCACCGCCTACTAGCGCGCCATCAATATCCGGCATCGCTAATAACGCAGCGCTGTTATGCGCTGTAACACTGCCGCCATAAATAATACGTAAGGCATCTACATCAGGCACATCAGTCATCAATTGACGAATATGCTGGTGGACTTGTTGCGCCTGCTCGGGCGAAGCAGGTCGATCGCTGCCTACCGCCCAAAGGGGCTCATAACCAATGACTATTTGTGCGCATGAAACCGCTTGTTGCTGTAAAACTGCCTTAATCGGGCTTAGCTGCGCCTCAATCACTGCCAGTGTTTGCTGTTGTTCACGTGCCTCTCTCGACTCACCCACGCAAATGATCGGGCTCACATTCGCCTTCAGCAAGTGCGTCATTTTTATGGCAACCTTCTCATTGGTCTCGGCAAAGTTCGCTCGACGTTCTGAGTGGCCTATAATACAGTATTGCGCGCCTGCTTCGTGCAACATCTTAGCGGATATTTCACCGGTATAAGCGCCCTGGGCTTCCACCGAGACATCTTGAGCACCCAAGTGCAAACAGTTTGAATATTTTTTCACCAGTTGGTGCATTGATTGCAACAAGACTGTCGGTGGGCAAATAACAATATCGAGCGAAGGTTTGGTCGGAAACGCCGTACCGGCAAACTGTTCACACAAAGTGTGATCGCCATTTAGTTTCCAATTACCAGCTATTAAGCATTTACGCATATGCATCACCCAAAAACGGGTCGCAATGTTAACCAAGGCGACGAGAACATACAAGCCGAGATGACCTTAAAATCAGAGAATTGAAGGCGGCAAGGCGCCAGTTCACTCAAGTGATAAAGGCAACTGGACTTGAATTAGGTGACAATTGCCTGAACTTGGTCAGCTAATTGCTGGGTCAGCTGTCCGACCAGTTGCTTATCTTGACCTTCAACCATGACCCGAATTAAGGGCTCAGTGCCCGATGGACGTAATAATACTCGGCCACAATCGCCAAGTTGCTGCTCAACATCCGCGACAGCGGCGATAATTGCTGGGTCTTGGTTAACATCAACCGTCTTTTCGCAGCGCACATTAATCATCACCTGTGGGCACATGGTGAGATCCGATAACAAGGCTTGCAATGACTGACCACTGCCGATAATCGCGAAAAAGACTTTCAAGGCCGCCACTAAGCCATCACCGGTCGACGCGACATCTGAACAAATAACATGACCCGAAGATTCTCCGCCAAGGCTCCAACCGTTTTGCTGCATGAGCTCACTGACATAGCGGTCACCGACCTTCGCACGTGCAAAAGGTATATCGTGCTTTTTCAATGCCAACTCTAAACCCAGATTAGTCATTAAAGTGCCGGCAACACCAGAACAATGTCCCTTGGTGCGAAGCTGGTCCATGGCAATGATATATAACAACGCATCACCATCTATAGCTTGACCATCACCGTCGATAAATAACAAACGATCACCGTCGCCATCGAAAGCCACACCCATGTCGGCTTGCTCATCCAAAACGGCTCTGGCCAACGCCTCAGGCTCGGTCGAACCCAAACCTTGGTTGATATTCAAGCCATCGGGCTTAGTGCCTAATTCAATCACTTCGGCACCTAATTCACGCAACACCATGGGCGCCACATAATAAGTGGCACCGTTGGCACAGTCGACCACAATCTTTTTACCTAGCAATTTAAACTCATTGGGCACCGTACTCTTGCAGTATTCGATGTAGCGACCTGCTGCATCTTCAATACGAGTAACTTTACCAAGATTGGCCGAATCAACAGTATCCATCGTTAATGACAATTCATGCTCGATGGCAAGCTCAATCTGATCCGGTAATTTTTTACCTTCGGCTGAAAAAAACTTAATGCCATTATCATAATAAGGGTTGTGGGACGCACTAATGACAATACCCGCAGTGCAATGAAAGGTCCGAGTTAAATATGCAATCGCAGGCGTTGGCATAGGGCCAATCAATGCAACATTTACACCGGCTGCGACCAAACCCGCCTCTAGCGCCGACTCAAACATATAGCCCGATATGCGGGTGTCCTTGCCAATAATAATTTTAGGCACTGTGTTACTGTCGATCGCTAAGTGGCTAAATACGCGACCCACCGCCCAACCTAATTTCAAAATAAATTCAGGGTTAATCACACCCGAGCCTACTTTTCCACGAATGCCGTCAGTGCCGAAATATTGCTTTTCCATATGATTCTGTCTTTTCAGCGAGCTTTGAATTAATACATATTTATTCTAATGGTTAGGAAAGTATAGACCAAAGCTAACGATTGTCATGTTTTGTTATGTGGAATAAATGATAATATAATCAATTGTTTATATTAAAATCTAGCCTTTTTTGCGCTGGCTAAGCGCATAAAAAATATCAACTACGTCTTTAGTGGGCCTCACATCGTGAGTACGAATGATATTCGCTCCCTGTTCCAGCGCTAAACTGGCCAAAGCTAAACCACCATACAACCTCTCATCGGTTTCGTTATTTAATAATGCGCCAATCATGGATTTACGTGACATACCAACCAATAACGGCATATCCATCACACGCAATTGCGCCAATCTCGATAACAACTCAAGGTTATGTTCTAAGCTTTTACCGAAACCAAAACCAGGATCGATAATAATCTTGTCAGCCGCAATGCCAGACTCTATACAGGCCTCGACCCGCTGCTGTAAAAACTCACGTACTTCGTCAATAACATTGCGATATTCTGGCTGAAGTTGCATAGTTTTTGGCTGACCCTGCATGTGCATAATGGCTATCGGTAAAGCCGATTTTACCGCTGCCTCTAGTGCGCCCTCTCGCTGAAAGGCTCGCACGTCATTCAACAACCCAGCACCAGCATCAGCGGCAGCGAGCATGACTTCTGGTGTACTGGTATCAACCGAAATAATACAATGACTGTTAGCTGCGATTCGTTCAACAACTGGTATTACGCGATCCAATTCCTCATCAAGCGAAACACTGGCCGCACCTGGACGGGTCGACTCACCCCCTATATCAATGAAGGTCGCACCTTCGCTAATCATTTGTTGGGCGCGATCGTAAGCACGCGATCGCGAGGCATCATCGGGTGTGAAATATTTGCCTCCGTCAGAAAATGAATCCGGAGTAACATTCAGTACACCCATCACAGCCGCCGGTTGATGACATAAATCTAATTCACCCAAAGGCGGTTTAAACAGCACTTGGTTTCTCCATAAAAAAACGGCGACCGAAGTCGCCGTCTGTAGTAATCAGAAGGAGCATCAATGTTCTCCTGCAGGACCACCAATCGAGTCACTGCCAACAGCAGAAGTCTTGTTAGCAGCTGCTTCACCACCGCCTGAAGAAGAATCATCATCGTCCCAATTAGCTGGTTGCCGTGGCGTATTACCACTCATAATATCTTCAATTTGATCGGCATCTATTGTTTCATACAACATCAACGCATCGGCCATTTTATCGAGTTTATCGCGATTCTCCTTGAGTAATCGTGTCGCTGTTGCATAACAATCATCGACAATGCGACGTACTTCAGCATCAATATCTATCAAGGTTTTCGAAGAAATATGGCTTGCCGCACTACTTGCCGAACGGCCCAAAAAGACTTCTTCTTGGCCTTCGTCATACATGAGTGGGCCCATCTTGTCGGACAAACCCCACTTCGTCACCATATTTCGCGCAATTTCAGTAGCGCGCTGAATATCATTTGATGCGCCGGTTGTCACACCATCACTGCCGTTAATGAGCTCTTCGGCAATTCGACCGCCGAATAACGAACAAATTTGGCTATTAATATGCCGCTTACTGTGGCTATAACGATCCTCCTCAGGTAAGAACATGGTAACACCCAATGCTCTACCACGGGGAATGATACTGACCTTGTAAACAGGGTCGTGTTCGGGCACTAAACGACCCACAATCGCGTGACCTGCCTCGTGGTAAGCCGTGTTCAGCTTTTCTTTCTCTGACATCACCATTGATTTACGCTCAGCGCCCATCATGATTTT
>DDDX01000105.1:17332-26250 GCA_002339085.1 Cellvibrionales bacterium UBA1969 | reverse complement strand
CGCCTGACCCAACTTTTCTCGCGCCATCAACCACTCGGGGCGAGGTAACCTCATGGCTATAGCAATATTATGAGCGCATTCAAAACTTTTGTAGATGGAGCTACAACCTGTCACTAAGGCATCATCTTTTGGTTTGCCGTCACAATCGACAGCCCAATTAATATCCCCTTCGACTTGCTGTTGAGCGACCACAAAATTAATCGCTTTTTCAACCGTTGGCCACATTCTTTTTAAGAAATCTCGCCGCTGGCTAATTAAATAGTGGTGCCAAACGCCGGTTGCGATATAAGCGACGAAATTAGTCTCGCGTCTTTCACTGTTTTCAACAACGTCATTTTTATACGCCGCCCACCAACTACCATCGTCTAATTGTTTTTCAGCCAGCCAAAAATAGGCGCGCTCAGCATTGCTAAAGTCTCCACCAATACTCAGCCCCATAGCCGATTCAACATGGTCCCATGGATCACAATAACCGTCTTCAAACCATGGGATAGCGCCGCTAGGTAATTGTACTTGGCGAATATAATCAACGGTTGGGGCAAAAAAGGCTTCAGGAAAAATACCTTTTGATAAATACAGTCCACTCATTATTCAGAATCTCTCGTCAACTATCTAGCGGACTTCGGTTTATTAAAATACATAACAATACTTTTCCCCATGATCGGATTCAGCAAGGCCTCTAAAGAGCGAGTTAACCATGGACGCTGCATTAAGTCCCATACCAATAATTTATGATAGAGCTTTATCAGTAGCGATTCCTCCTGCGAATCCCAAAACATGCACTTAAGCCACCAAAAAGGCGAATGTAATGCATGCGCCCAATGCCGGTGATAATGATAAAAACCACGCGCTTCTATTTGAGATCGCAGTTGTGAGGCGTCAAATATACGCAAGTGGCCACCTTCTACTTGATGGTAAGCGCTGCTAAAATACCAACAAATTCGTTCAGGCCAAGCTCTAGGTACGCTAGCGATAAAAGTACCGCCGGGCAGAAGTATTCGTTCAATTTCCGTTAATACTGATTCAAAGTCGGGAATATGTTCTAACACTTCTGAACAAATAATGACATCAAAAGTATTGTCTTCAAAAGGCAAAGACAAGGCATTCGCCACCGATAAACCAAAACTTTTTTCGGCGTTTTCAGATTGACAAAACTCACTAAATTTATCGGCCGTTGTTTTTAAGTCGTTAAAATCTAAATCAACGCCCACGGCCTGAATATTCTTTTCTAAGTAAGCAGCAATCACATGTCGCCCTTCGCCACAACCGAGATCTAATAATTTGTCACCATCTGATAATTCAATATGCTTAAAATCAACTGTTTGCATGTTCAACCTTTGAGTGCTGAGAAGTCTCCGTATCAGGCACTGTCTCAGGATCGAGAATCTGTTGGTATAGCGCCGACATTTGTTCGGCAACCAGCTGCCAAGAAAACTTATTTTCAATACGCTTACGACCTAACTGCCCGTACTGCTCTCGCGCTTTAGGATTGCTTAATAATTTTTCGATCGCCGCGGCAATAGCATCGGCATCTTTAATGGGTACCGTCAGACCCGCTTGACCGACGACTTCAGGTAATGCACCACCGTCAGTGGCAATAACCGGCACGCCGCAGGCCATAGCCTCCCCGGCGGGCAAACCAAAGCCCTCATAAATAGAGGGCACGACCGCAATGCTAGAGCGAGCATAATGTTCAACCATTGTCGCCGTGCTAATACCATGCACAAACTGTATTTTATCGCCAATGCCAAGCTGCTTAACTAATTTTTCAGTCTCGCCGCCCGCTTTGGGTTTACTCACCAATAATAAGTGCAGTTCAGGGTATTTTTTAGCTAATTGTGCAAATGCCAATAATAAAAAACGCAGGCCTTTGAGCGGTTGGTCAGCCGACGCCGTCGCCATAATCTGCCATCTATCGCGTTCGATATTGTCTAGCGGTTTAAATTCCTTGGTGTCAATACCGTTATAGACCAACTGGATATTGTCTGCATTCAGATCAAAAGATTCAACAATATCAGCGTACGATCGTTCTGAAACCGTCACAATATGATTCAATTGCGCTGCTACTTTTTTTTGCATGGTTAAGAATGAGTGCCAGCGCCGTATTAATAATTTTTCCCACCAATGCTGGCAAGCATTCAAGGCAATCTGTAAATCACTGGTGATAGGATGATGGATAGTCGTTAATAAGGGAAAGCAATCACGCTGAACCTTTAACATATCCCAACCCAGACATTGATTATCATGAATAATATCGTAGCTATCTGAGTGCGACAGCAAGTAATGATGCAGTCGCCGTGAAAAACAATAAGGCTCAGCAAAGCCACCGGTTAATTTACTCAACCATTCAATAATATTGGTCATTGACGTTAAATGCCTTGGTCGTAAGGACAGTAAACCGTTAGTGAACAAATCAAGACCGGGGAGTTTAATAAGATTTACTCGCTCATCAAGCATTGGGTAAGGCTGACCGGAAACAACATCAACCGAATGCCCCGCTTCAACCAACGCCTTACTGAGATACTTGATATAGACGCCTTGTCCACCACCAAAAGGTGCGCTTCGATAACCTGAAATGCATATTCTAAGTGGTCGCGCTTGGCTACTCCCTCGGTCAGTAAGATCGTCATTATGGGTGACCTTAGTATCAATTGATTTGGTGTCAGCATCACTGAATAACGACAGTTGATGTTCGCGCCTCAACGCCACACGCTCTGAGGCAGAGACTAATGACGGTTTATTTTGTACTTCTAGTGACATAGGCTTGATAAAATTCTAATTAGATTTAATGCTGACTCAATTGACTGATCAAATTCAGTTCAACAGATGTCGATTTTAGCGGGTCAATAAGCCTTATCAAGCTACTAAAGCGCCTGGACTGAATCAAGTTAAGCCAGCATCAACATTTGCCAACACTAGAGGCTTTTGTTAAGTGAAAAGCGATGAGAAAATGAAACTGATCAATAACAAGGGATTATTTTCTTACAAAGCCCATGAACAGTCTAGGGTAAGCGGCTATTTATTAAACAAATTTTAACTGTAAAAGTAAAATAAGTCATAACTGGTCAGAACTCTGATCAAAAAAAATACGGGCTATACCCTTGATCAACATACATCTTCTGAGTAGCAAGTAAGTAATTACTTACTTGCTCATTCGGGCCAGCTTGACTAGGCATCAATAAAATCGCGTAATACCATGCGCGAGTATAAACCATTAACCTGCATTAACTGCTCGTGACTACCCTGCTCGACAATTTTACCGTCATCAAGAAGGAGAATATGATCCGCATTTTCGATGGTCGACAGACGATGGGCGATGACAATAGTGGTACGATCTTTCATTAAGGACTCTAAGGCTAATTGCACCTTCACTTCTGATTCGTTATCCAGCGCAGAAGTGGCTTCATCTAAAATTAACAATCGCGCATCCGATAAAATAGCCCGCGCAATGGCAATTCGCTGTCGCTGACCGCCCGATAACATAGCGCCATTTTCACCCACAATCGTATCGTAAGCTTGCGGAAAGCCATTAATAAATTCATCGGCATTCGCAGCTTTCGCAGCGGCAACAATTTCTGACTCTGTCACATCATCAGCACCGTAAGCGATATTGGCTTTAATCGAATCATTAAATAGCACAACCTGCTGAGAGACCATTGAAATACTACCCCTTAAAAAAGCTAACTTATATTGATTAATAGAGACATCGTCTATACGCACCTCGCCCTGAGTGGGCAAGTAAAAACGAGTAATTAAATTAACTAGCGTCGACTTTCCTCCGCCAGAACGACCCACAATTGCCAATGTTTTTCCTGCATCAAGTTGAAAATCGACACCCTCTAAAGCCAATTGATCATTCTTATAGGCAAAACTGACTTGATTAAACGACAGCTTGCCTAATAGGTTAACATTGTCGATCTCACCCTGGTCTTGCTCCTGCTCTAAATCAATATGAGTGAAGACCTCTTCGGCTGCCACTGCGGCCTCTAGCAATTTAGGATGCACTTCACTTAAACTGCGAATAGGTTTAGGCAATAAGCCCACCGCGGTAACGTAAGCCACTAACTGCGCAGTATCCATTGAGCCTCGATATAGCAGTACAATGTACATAATCAACGCCATCACAATGATGACCATCACTTGCATAAAAGGCGTATAAATAGCACTGAATTTTGCTAATTTAAGCCCGAGCCGTTTAGTCAAATCACTAATCTGAAAGAATCTATCTTTTTCATTGCCTTCATTCGCAGAAGATTTCACTTGTCGTATACCAGAAAAGGTTTCAGCGGCAACATGATTTAGCTCACCGGTTGAAGCTTGTATACCATGACCTAATTGTTTCACTTTTTTAGAGATCCAAACCACCGCCAAGGCGATAGGTGGACCCAGCAATAAAAACGTCAGGGTTAATGAGGCACTTTGATAAAACAAATAGCCCAGCAATGCAATGACCGTTAAGCCTTCACGACCGATGGTTTTTAACGACTGCGTGGTTGAGGTGATCATTAAATTAGAATTATAAGTGAAAAGCGACACTAGACGGCCACTTTTATTATCATCAAAAAACTTCATCGGCAAACGGACAATATTTTCATACATATCACAGCGAACACCGTGCACGATATTAGCGCCCACCTTGCTCATATAATAGCTGCCCAAGTAACTACCGAAGCCTCGCAACAGGGCGATGGCGACACACATCAGCGGCACCAAATACAGACTATCGACATACTCGCCCTCCAAAGCACGTACAAACGCCTCCATCAACATAGCAAAAGCTGGTTGCGAGAAGGCATATAAACCATAACCAATAAACGCCAGTGAAAATGCTAGCATTTGTTTTTTTGCGTAGCCAAAGAATCGACTAAGAAAGACCGAAAGTTTAACTTTTGAGGACAGGCGAATATTAATCACAGTTATCGTTGATGCCTAATTATTTAGTTGAAAGACATTTTACCTTTAATTGAATAAAAATGTGATGATAGTTTATGCCAAACTGGTATAATTTTTTTGCCGCTCGATCTACTAAAATCCAAAAAATTATCCAGAACTTTCTGCCCATCTCTGTGATAAATGCCGCTTTTAGGGTAAAACGTAAGCTCGCCGACATAAATTTTGCTCCATACGATAAAATGTCTACTCTCAAATATTTAAACCCGAGAGAGAGTTCTTTTGCAATCCTTCCAGCCTCGATAAATTTCTCGCTAATTTTATAATCTTCATCATTGTATTAAAAATCATGGTCAAGATTGTTTTTTAAAGTAAACCCTTTGCCGTCAAGTATTTTTTCTTTTGTTATTGATCCGCGGTCATATATATTGCACTAAAGCCAACTCACCTCCAACTTAATGGAACTTAAGATCTGCTGGCGGATTACAATTCACTTCACCCAAGCATTGAGAATAAAAAATCTACATGGCCATAATTTTACTCTGCACCCAACAACCATGACTAGCTTCCAGTTGCTCCATATCTATAGCTTAAAAAGCTATATTGGTGAGGTAATTGGCGTATAATATTCCTTAACATATTATAAAGCCTTTATAAATTATCCTATAATGATTTGTATAATTACGTATTACCGGAGAAATCTACCAACAAAGGATCTTCAATGCCATTCAAGATTAGTATAATTTTCACAACATACAATTCACCGGTTTGGCTAAAAAAAGTACTATGGGGTTTTGATCAGCAAACGGATATGAATTTTGAAATTGTTATCGCCGATGATGGCTCAACAATGGAAACTCAAAAAGTCATCGCCAATTTTCAGGCAAACTCACCCATACCTATAAAACATATTTGGCAAGAAGATGACGGTTTTCAAAAATGTCGCATCTTAAACAAAGCCATAGTTGCTTCAAATGGTGAATACATTATTGTGACCGATGGAGATTGCATCCCAAGAAGAGATTTTATTGCTGTTCATCGTGAAAGAGCAGAACCGGGCTACTTTTTATCTGGCGGTTACTTAAAACTGCCGCTACAACTTAGCCGAGATATTTCTCAACAAGATATTATTAATGGGGCATGCTTTAGTAGCGAATGGCTAATACAAAAAGGATTTAAAAAATCTCACAAATTATGGAAATTAACTCGCTCAACTTTTTTAGCGAATTTGTTAAATCACTTAACACCCACGAGAAGAACGTGGAACGGCCATAATGCCTCATGCTTTAAATCAGACATGATTAAAATAAATGGCTTCGATGAACGCATGCAATACGGCGGACAGGATTGTGAATTTGGCAGTCGACTTAAAAATTTAGGGTTAAAGGCCAAGCAGATTCGCTACAGTGCCATCTGCGTTCATCTTGATCATTCAAAATCATATGAGAATGCAGTTTCTTGGAAAAGAAACAATGGCATTCGAAGTAGAACAATAAAAAATAAGATTATTAAAACCTCAGCTGGCATTAAGGAAGCTGGCCTTATCTAAAAATTGACCTATTGAAGAAATTTTCTTGTTAAACTGTCTCAATAATGACAACCTGGATTTATTTGGTAATGATTACATATAGCCAACCACTGCGAACGATTACCATCTTGCACGATATTTGATTTGGCCAGTGAATTGCCTTTAGCTCCAATTATTGGGATAGGTTTTTTTACTGGGCTAAACGCCCTTCTTACCTTTACCCCATTCATTAAACTCATTGCTTTAAACCATAAGTCATCAGCTTTGGGGGCTAATTGCATATAAAGCTCTTCCTTTATTGTATCAGGATGCATCGCACCCGCAGGATACAAAACGCCGCCATAACCTATTGGCAACAAGTTCGGCAATGTAATGTTTTCGGACTCGATATATGGCCATTCCGTATATGGTAAGAGCTTACTTTTTTTAACAATTATTTCTCGGCATTCTTGAGCAATAATATCCGAGGGGAATTTCAAATGGCTATCATATAAACTTCTAAGCCAATTTTTATCGTACATAACGTCATCATCGCAAGTAACTATAATCTCGTTTGAGAATTCCTTAAGTGAAAAGACTAATTTACGATGCGAAGAAAATTGACTTCTAAATCGGATTTGGAAGATATCACCTTCTAAACGTAATAGATTTTTTGGTAATTGATTTTCAAGATCATGGTGTAACCACAATATAATTATTCTTGGAAGATAGCTTTGTGCAAGTAGACTTTTTATCACCAAGTGCAATGTTTTAATTCGAGAATCAATCGAGGTTAACGAAACGACACAGGGTGCTCGCTTTCCATCATGATTGATTCTAGGGCGAAAATTTAATTTTAAACACTGAGCGATAGAACGGGGATACTCTTCTAGCTTCATATGCCAAGGCCCTTATTCCTAAGCGCCTTTCTACTAAGCCTCCATAGTATATAATTTATCTGCCCAATTTTCAGTAAGTTGGCCAAACTCAAAGAGCGATACCTTATCAACCCCATCAAAGTAATCTGCCAAGTCCTAATTTTTTCATTAACATGGTCAATTACATGCTCAGATTCATTTTTTTTTGCAAATCTTAATTCCCTAACTAGCTGGTGAATAGTTTTAATTTTTAGTCGGTAGTAAGGCTTTTGTAATTTAACTTTTTCAATTTTCTCACCAATCAATTCAACACTCCTGGTCCAATCAATATATAGAAATCTTTCGAATTTTTTGTGCACAGTACTCTGTTCATGCTGACAATAAATGTAACATGAACTATCGCTAACGCATATTAAATCACTATTAGCAAATATACCAACGCAAAAATGTAGATCTTCGGCGTAACGAAGATCAGATGAAAATTGGATTTTCTGATTTTTTTTATTTTTAAAGAGCTTTCCCCACACATGACCCCTCATAGATTTGTGGTTCATTAGCTCAATCAATCCCTCATCGCTATCTAGAATTATCGCATGCTTTTTAGATGTTTTCTTATGCAACTCTATATCTTCATATACTCTCGCAATCGATCCCAATACAATATCGCATTGTTTGTCTTCAGCTAAATCATACATTTCCTGTATCGCGTTAACTGGCAAAATATCATCAGCATCCAAGAAGGTGAAGTAATCACCCCTCATTAAATCCATTGCAGTATTACGCGCGGCAGATACGCCCATATTTTGTTTATGCTCTAAATATACCAGCCGATCATAAAATTCCGCTAAGTATTCCCTACAAATACTACCGCTATCATCAGAGCTTCCATCGTTAACAATAATTATTTCTAATTCGCCTTTGAATTTCTGCTGCAAAGCACTACTCAGAGCTCGCTTAAGATACTGCTCAGAGTTGTAAACAGGCATAATTATACTGACATGCATTTTTAAACCTTAATGTATTTTTACGCGCAAAAAGATAAACAGTAGGATTGAAATTCCGATCGCACTTAACAAAATAAACCCTTCGATAAAGATATAATTAACGTCATTCTTTTATAAATTGTACCAAATTCACCGGTTCTATTTCTTAAAATACGGTTCACATCCCTTAAAAAGGAATTAACCATCCAAAAGTTCGGAAAAACTCTATTTATTACAACACCCTTTGAGAAGAGTTTTGATTATTACCAATCGTTCCTGTAGATGTCTCTGGGTGCACATTGACAGATATCGAGTGATGAATAACATCACCTCCTGCTCGTATAATGTCAGCGATTAAAACAGATTCTTCACCTAAATTAATAATGCCGCTCCCAACACACATATCTTCACGAAAAGCAATATTGTGTCGTTTAAGCTGGTTCACATTAAGTACCATTTAAAATGAGACCACGCGTAAAATATACTTCCCCGTAACCTTTGATCTGTTATGTGGATATAATACTCTTTTCAATCATGAGGGCCTTAAAGACTCATAGGTATGGCAAATTACATTTTTATTTTCATCTGCCAAGCTTCCCAGAATTTTATTAATAGCACCTGAAATAAATTCAAGGTCATCAACCATCAACCATCAACCAT
>DDDX01000105.1:0-17014 GCA_002339085.1 Cellvibrionales bacterium UBA1969 | reverse complement strand
ATCAACCATCAACCATCAACCATATATATTGTGTTTCTGTTTTTTTAAGCGCTATATTTCTACTTAGAGTTAAGCCCTTCGATGGGTTTTTTATGTAGTCAATGCCCGGATGAGACTCTAGTCTTGATATCACAGAGTTACTTTCATCACTTAAATACATACCTTCCGGAATCTAATGAATAACTAAAAATTCTATCTTTCTAACGACATCAATTGATTCGCATACCTTCAGTATATTTGAAATGCGATCGCCATAGGTTGAGCATGCTACCGTTAATATTTTATCTATACTAAAACCATTTAAATTAGACAATTAAAAACATTTATACTCAATATACCTATCACTGACTGCTATTCAAAAATTGTAATCCCTTTGGCATAAAACCAAATCAAATTTTAAATTATTTCACACTTTTAAAATTTCTATTTATGAAAGCTAACTGTCCATCACGCAGTCTGGGCTTCTATCTTAATAATTGTAATTATTTTTTATTTATTTTCCCCGATCATTATTTATTCCACTGTAATATTAATTTATGAATAATAATCTCTCTAACAATATTAAGCTTATTCTTGGTAACTCCAACAAACGCTTTTCTGGCGTTACCTCTACCATGCTACAAGTATTAAGCCGTCAAGAAAAATTCACTCAAGTAGCTGTACTGGGTAAACATTTTTTACCCGAGCACACCCAAACAATGAGCTTTTTTGCTTTAGCTAGGCTTTGCTATAAGCCGTTGCCCGAAAGCCAATGCCGTGTTTTCCATGCCCGCCGCAACGATGAGATGATACAGGCACTGCTGTTAAAGTGGGTGTTTCGCGCTAAATTAAAAATTGCTTTTACTTCTACCGCTCAACGGCACCATAGCTGGTTTACGAAATTTTTAATGCGACAGATGGATTCAATTATATCGACCTGCTCGGCTGCGGCCAGCTATCTTGAGACTCCGCCTGATATTATCATTCCGCACGGTATCGATATCCACACCTTTCACCCTGCTGACAACAGAGAAGACTGCTGGAGGGAACTGGGCTTACCGGGCAGGTACGGCATCGGCATTTTGGGTCGTATTCGCCCACAAAAGGGCTTAGACCGTTTAATTGACGCCGTCATACCGCTCCTTCCCGACCACCCTGATTTTACCGTTGTGATTACTGGCCAAATTCAACGCCAAGACCAAGCTTATTTCGACCAGCAAATGCAAAAAATCAAACAAGCAGGGCTTGAAAAGCAGGTTCACTATTTAGGCGAACTGCCTTTTTCTGACATGCCAAAGGTGATACGTTCTATGACTTTAGTCGCCGCATTAAGTCGAAATGAAGGATTCGGACTCACTGTCATCGAAGCCATGGCCAGTGGCGCTGCCGTCATCGCCAGTGATGCCGGTGCCTGGCCCGATATTATCCGCCAAGGCGTCAATGGCTACTCTGTAAGCGGCAACCAGCAAGCCATCAATAGCACATTAAAAACCATGTTAGATTCACCACAATTATTACTTGAAATGGGCTCAGAAGCACGTCAACATGCCGAGCAACATTACAGCATCGATCGAGAAGCTCGAAGGCTAACTGATCATTTATTATCTTTACAGTGATCTGCGCCTGTCATTAACCTACCGCTTCTTGGTACGCATCCAGCGTGCATCGATATATTAATTGAGGTCAATCAAGATTTCATCTACGCCAGCACAGTCATCCTTATACCACCCGCGGCATTGGTTCAGCTGGTTGGCTATTTTTATGGTACGGCTCATCACTCGTCTACCCTTTAGCGTTCAAAAAAAAATCGGTACCGCTTTGGCTTATACACTTTTATTTGTTAGCGCCAAACGTCGACATATTGTTACCACCAACGTACGCCTTTGCTTTCCCGAATTGAGCGATTCAGAGCAACGTGAGTTCGTGCGTGATATTTTTATCGCCAACAGCATTGGTTTTTTTGAAATTGCTTCGGCCTGGTGGGCTGACCCCAATACGCTAGCTGATCGCTTTACCGTTGAGGGTCTTGAGCATATTGAAGCTGCTAAAAAAGACGGGCATGGGGTATTACTAATAAGCGGTCATTTTGTTCACCTAGACCTCTGCGGCATTTTTATTAACCATATTACGCCAATTGATGTGGTCTATCGGCCCAACAACAACCCCGTAATGGAACAGGTGATCACCCAAGGGCGACAACGCTTTTTTGACGCCGTGCTTGATCGATCGAATGTACGCACCATTGTTAAACGCTTACAGGCAGGAAAAACCGTGTGGTACTCGCCCGATCAAGATTTTGGTCGCAAGCACATTGTTTTTGCGCCCTTCTTTGGTATCAATGCCGCGACTATCACCGCTCCTGCGCGGCTCCTTGCCATGGGTAATGCTAAGGCTGTCGGGGCAAGCTTTTATCGAGATAATGTCAGCAACCAATATCGGCTGACCTTTCACCCCATTGACCCCAGTTTTCCAAGTGGCGATGATTTTCAAGATTCTCTGCTGATTAATCATTTACTGGAAGATTGGATTCGCCAACAACCTGATCAATATATGTGGGTACATCGTCGTTTCAAAACTCGCCCAGAAGGCGAAAGTTCACTTTATTAAGCTTTTTGGAGCCTATCTTGGTTGGGCTAGGGATGGGCAAGACAGCATTTCTTCAATATAATAAGTAATTGCTTTAGCAAAGATTTTCTAGGATCAAAACCATGAGTCATTACCTTATCAGCCCAGATGTTATGCCTACTTTGGCGGACTTCTCTCTGCCCGAAGAGCTTGGCTTCGGAGAGATCAAGGTACCTATCATGTACCGAGCCGATTACGCTAACAGCGAATGGCAGCCGGCCCAACTGACGCCCTATGGTAATATTGAAATCGATCCAGCCGCCAAAGTATTGCACTACGCCCAAGAAGTATTTGAAGGCCTGAAGGCTTACCGCGTAGGCAGTCAACGAGCCAATTTTTTTCGTCCGCTAGAAAATCTCAAACGCATGAACCGCTCTGCAGAGCGAATGTGTATGATAGAGATCCCAGAATCTATCTGGATGGACGGCATTAGTTTAATGACCGCTTACAGTGAGCCGTTTATCCCTAATGAATCGGGAAATTCACTTTACTTACGGCCGTTCTTAATTGGCACTAAATCCAATCTTGGTATGGGGATATCAGACAGCTTCACATTTATGGTTATTGCTAGCCCATCAACGATTTACCATGCTGGCCATATGAAGATACAAATTGAACGCGAAGCCTGCCGCGCCGCACGTGGTGGTACTGGCGCCGCTAAAACGGGTGGCAACTATGCCGCTGCCTTGCAGTCAGCGCAACAGGTCCAGCATCGCGGCTATGACCAGTCTTTATGGTTAGATCCTGTAGAAATGAAATACATTGAAGAACTCTCTGGAATGAATTTCTTCATATTACAGAACGGTGAACTCCATACGCCTATACTCAACGGCTCATTCTTAGCGGGTATTACCCGTGATTCGATTATCACTTTAGCTAAACATAAAGGCATCGCCGTCATCGAACGCGATATTCCGATTCAAGAGGTATTAAATGGTATTGAGACGGGCGCGGTGAGTGAAATTTTTGCCTGTGGCACCGCCGCCATCGTTAGCCCCGTCAGCCTAATCGCTGACGCCGATGGCAGCACATACCGTGTTGCCAATGTTGATCAATTAGCCGCTGACTTGCGCCAATCACTACTGGCCATACAAGAGGGGCGTGAAGCTGACCCCTTTTCATGGACATCATCAGTGCAAGAAACGTTCTATCCAAACGTTTAACTCACTCGGCTATTGCTTACCTTCAAGCTTGATTAAATGAGGTTTGAGAATGACTGTTAAAACCGACAGAACTGGCTCGCTAATATCGATCAATCAACGCTTAACGCGACTAGAGGCCATTGATGCGATTAAAACCTTAAAAGCCACCTACCTAATGGCCTGTGACACTAAAGACCCTGCCCTGATGCGCGACTGTTTTATTGACGATGAACTAGTGATTGATTACGGACCGGTCGGTCAATTTAATCATCGCGAACAATTAGTTGAAATTTTCACTGAAATCGGCTGTCACCCACACATGCTGGAAAGTCACCATGGCCACAACCCTATTATTGAACTAATTGATGATCATTACGCCAAAGGGAGTTGGGAGCTCGCCTACCAAGTACTGAATAGCCGTGAAAAAACACTCACCCAAATTGCCATGATATACCGTGACGAATACTGCTGTGTTGACGGTCATTGGAAGATCAGTACAAGTATCACGCAGACACTTTCAACCTTGGTGTATGACATTAGCGGTGAACAGCCCATGCTAGTGCATGCCGTCTAATGAGTTTATTTTGTCTGACCAAAAAAAGTCCTTTCAAACACCCGTACGCCAATGAAAACGCTAGTTGATCACTTAAGCCAGCTAATTGCACTGCCTTCCATCAGTAGTGCAAACATGTCACTGGATACCTCTAATCGTCCTGTAATTGACTGGCTCGCCAATCAACTATCAGAACGGGGCTTTTCAATTGAGATTCAAACGGTAACTAAAGCTATAGACGGCCAACAGGCCGGCAAGTTTAACTTAATCGCGACTCTGGGTACAGGATCGGGCGGCCTAGTTCTGGCCGGCCATACCGACACAGTATCTTTCGATGAACAGCAATGGCAATCAAATCCGTTTCAATTACTTGACGCTAACCACCGATTTTATGGGCTAGGCAGCACCGATATGAAAGGTTTTTTTGCACTGGTTATTGAGGCGATCACCAATATTCAACAGCAGCTCGGCAATCAACAACTGCAGCAACCATTAATTATTCTCGCCACCGCCGATGAAGAAACCAGTATGGCCGGTGCCAAAGCCTTAGCAGCAGCCGGCAAACCCAAAGCCCGTTATGCAGTGATTGGCGAACCCACAGATTTAAAACCGGTTCGAATGCATAAAGGCGTCATGATGGAATCGATTACGCTCGAGGGCCGATCGGGTCACTCATCCAATCCTGCGCTAGGCAATAACGCCCTCGATGCCATGCACAAGGTCATCGCCGCATTAATGGCCTTGCGCGAGCAATGGGGCAAGCAGTATCAAAACCCGGCTTTTGACGTGATCGTACCCACCCTTAACCTTGCCAGCATTCATGGTGGCGATGCGCCTAATCGTATCTGTCGCCATTGCGCGTTGAGTTTTGATATAAGGCTGTTACCGAGTATGAATAATGACGAGGTGCGACATAGTATTCATCAAGCCGTTGCGCAGGTACTGACAGGCACGGGTGTTAGCGCTAAGCATGAAGCCTTATTTGATGGCGTAGCGGCCTTTTTAGAGCCTGAAACCAGTGAGCTGGTGCGGTTCAGTGAGCAATTAACGGGGCATAGTGCCGTCAGTGCCGGTTTTGCAACCGAGGCTCCTTTTTTACAAGCCTTAGGCATGCAAACTCTTGTTATGGGACCAGGCAGTATTGACTGCGCCCACCAAGCCAATGAATATTTAGCCCACGATCAAATAAAACCCGGTGTCGATCTGTTAAAAAGTCTTATTCAACGCTACTGCCTCTAGTAGTCTCTGCTGGTAAGCTTATGCCATGAATGATAACAACGAAAACAATAACGATTTTACGCCGCCCCCGGCAGACTATGGCCAACTGGTGAAATGGTTTCGTCAGGCAACGCCTTATATTAATGCCCACCGCCATAAAACCTTTGTTATTTCCTTGGGTGGCGAGGCGCTGTTAGATGCCAATATCAGCAATATTATTCATGATATTGCCCTGCTGAATAGCTTAAGCATACGGATTGTGATTGTGCATGGCTGTCGCGCGCAGTTACAAAACAAACTCGCTGAAGAAAATATCAACAGTTCCTTGGTCGAGGGCTTGCGGGTGACCGATGCCGCCACGATGGATAAAGTCATTGAGGCGGCGAGTATAGTGCGCTCACAACTGGAGACCCGCCTATCTATGGGCTTAGCCCCCTCAGCCATGCACAGCGTGAAAGTCCGTGTCGCATCGGCTAACGTCATCACCGCTAAACCGGCCGGCATTATCAATGGTGTTGACCTTCAACTCACCGGTACAGTGCGAAACATTGACACCCTCGCCATCACCTCACTGCTTGATACTGGCAATGTCGTTCTGCTTTCAGCTCTCGGCTACTCGCCCAGCGGGGATTGTTTTAATCTGGCTTATGACCATGTAGCCACTGAAATTGCTCAGTCTTTAGCGGCCGATAAGCTTATCGCCTTTACTCAGTCATCAGGCATTCATGATTACGATGACCATTTAATTCGCGAATTAACGCCCGCTTCAGCCACTCAACTAATCACAGACCAGGCGCTAGCGCCCGCTGTGCTGCCACTCGCAAAGGCGGCCATTGCTGCTGTTGAAGGCGGCGTGCCGCGAGCCCATATTATGAGTTATTGCGATGATGGCGCCTTATTGCAAGAGCTGTACAGCGTTGATGGGGTTGGCACGTTAATCTCGCAGGCGAACTTCGAGCAAATACGCTCGGCTTCAGCTCACGATGTCAGTGCCATTATTGAGATGATCACCCCGCTTGAAGAACAAGGGGTGTTGTTGCGACGAGACCGAGAAAAACTCGCCGCTGAAATTGATTGCTTTACCGTGATCGAACGAGACGGGTTAATTATTGCAATAGCCGCTCTTTACCCATACCACACGCATCAAGCAAAACAATATTCAACGCTGGGAGAGATTGCTTGCATTGTCACCCATGCCGATTATCGCAATGGCAATCGAGGGGCTCGCTTACTCGAGACATTAGAAAACCAAGCCCAAGCAATTGGTATCGAGCAGGTCTTTGTGCTCACAACCCAAACCGCGCATTGGTTTATTGAAAACGGATTCAACGAGGGATCGGTCGCCGAACTGCCCGAAGAAAAGCAATCATTGTATAACTATCAACGCAATGCCAAGGTGCTGTTTAAACCACTGACCTAAACCGCCGGTGAGGCAGTCAAAAAATTAATTGGTGTTTTCGGGTCGTCGGCCTTCAAATTGGCGAAAATGCGCTTGAATGTCTAGCAGGTCTTGCTGACGATCACCTGACGTGGTCATCATTGGGCCAAACTGAATGGTTTTGGTTGGATAGTCCCACGATAACAACATAATAGGTACGTTAGCTCCCTCAGCAATACTTAAAAATCCGGTTTTCCATTTTTCGGCTTTCGCTCGTGTACCCTCAGGGGCAATGGCTAACCATAATTGCTCTCTCTCACTGAATTCATTGACAATCGAACCGACAACGCCGCGGGGCGCTTTGCGGTCGACTGGAATAAAGCCTATCCAGGCCCAAAGTGCTGACAACGGCCAAATAAAAGCCTCTTTTTTCATCATGATGGAGGCCTTAATATCCATGGCAAAAATGACCGGCAGGCCAACAAAAAAGTCCCAGTTGGAGGTATGCGGTGCCGCGCAGACCACTATGCGCTTTTCATTGGGTATTTCACCCACTAATTGCCAACCAATTAATTGTAAGATGACTCGGCCCAATTTTACCAACACAGGGCTATTACGCGTGGGCATATTCGCAGGAAGATTAGACAACACTTCATTCGCTTCAATGGATAACATCTTATTTAGCTCCTAAGGCATCAACTTACCTACTCTAAGCCACTTCAAGCTTTGGATTCAAGGGCTTCCATCAAAAAATTTTCTCTCTCACTAAGACATTCTGAAAACATCATTGATTTTTGAAATCTCTTTCATTTTTTTGCGTTAGGGGTATCAACATTGAAACCCGAGATTGATAGTTTTTTGAGCCCATGCATACCCGTAAGATTTTTGAATACAAAAAAAACAGCAGTATGATCATACTGCTGTTTTTAATGATTAATGGCTAATCTTAGCCGTTAATGGGGTTTACTTGGCGGCGGCTAAAGCTTGCTCTATATCAGCAATGATATCGTCAACGTGCTCGATACCGACCGAGATGCGAACCAGATCAGCGCTAACGCCTGCCGTGGCCAACTCATCTTCACTTAACTGACGATGCGTGGTTGAGGCTGGGTGACAAGCCAAGCTTTTAGCGTCACCGATATTGACTAAGCGTTTAATCATTTGCAAGGCATCAATAAATTTAGCCCCGGCTTCAGCACCGCCTTTAATACCAAAGCTCAGAATAGCCGATGGCTTACCGTCAACCATGCGTTGGGCAACGTCATAATAAGGGCTGTCTTTTAAGCCCGCGTAGTTCACCCAACTCAGTTGCTCGTGAGCGCTCAGATACTCAGCGACTTTTTGTGCATTTTCTACGTGTCTATCCATGCGTAACGCTAAGGTCTCTAAACCCTGCATGGCTAAAAAGGCATTAAACGGTGCCAATGCTGCACCCATGTTACGTAATGGTACAACGCGTGCACGACCAATAAACGCCGCTTCACCTAAGGCGTCAGCATAGACCACACCGTGGTAAGAAGGGTCGGGTTCATTAAACTGCGGGAAGCGTGGGTTGTCTTTCCAAGTGAACTTGCCTGAATCAACAATAATGCCGCCAATGGTGGTGCCATGGCCGCCAATGTATTTGGTTAAAGAGTGAATGACAATGTCAGCGCCAAATTCAAACGGTCGGCATAAATACGGCGTGGCGACTGTGTTATCGACAATCACTGGCACGCCATGCTTGTGCGCCATGGTTGAGAGGGCCTGTAAGTCAATGACGTTACCCGCGGGGTTGCCAATTGATTCGCAAAAAATGGCTTTGGTGTTGTCGTCAATTAATTTTTCTAAGTCGTCGATGTCATTGCCTGAGGCCATTCTAACGTCAATACCCTGCTGCGGGAAAGTATGGGCAAAGAGATTATAAGTGCCGCCGTATAGCTCACTGACACTGACAATATTATCGCCAGCAGCGGCAACGGTTTGAATACTGGCCGTGATTGCCGCCATGCCAGAAGCCATGCACAGTGAACCAATACCGCCTTCCATATCTGCTAATCGCTGTTCTAACACATCAAGCGTTGGGTTCATGATACGGCTATAGATAAAACCTGGCTCTGCTAAGTTAAATAGATCGGCACCATGCTGTGTGTCGCGAAAACTATATGAGGTGGTTTGATAAATAGGCACTGCTACGGCTCGCGTTGCGGGATCGTCGTCAAAACCCGAATGTATTGCTTTAGTCTCTAATTTCATTATTACTCTCTCTGCATTAATAATTAATTTATTATTTATTTATTTTAGAATTCAAATTTAAGGCCAAAATAGGCATCATCGTAAACATCAAAATCTTGCTGGCCGGTGTCAACTTCTAGATTGCGTAAGCCAACAAAAAGATTGCCTTTTTCAACTAATCGATAACTTAAGCGAACATCCCATTCAGTGACATTTTCAAAGTCACCGCCAGTAATAATATCGGGTGCATAACTGATATTTAGCTCTAACAATAAAGCATCGCTTAACTGATGATTACTGCCAATATCAAGCGTCAAACCATGGCCATCAATGTCCTGCCCTTGTGGAGTTTCAGCATCTAACCAATATAAGCGTGCACCCAACTCAAAGTTAACGCTGCCCAATTCGTCTTGATTATAAAAACGGTAACTGATTTGATCGGCGCCATTATCTTCAAAATTCGTGTGCATGACAGCCAATTCACCAGCAAAATTTTGTTGCAGGTGACTTGTCATTCTAAAGTCGATCAATTCTTCATAAATTGACAGAGCGATTTCATTGGCGCTGGCCTGAACATGAATCAAGCTCACGATGACAAGGAATACGTATCTAACTAAATTATATAGGTAAGTCATAATAACTCCTTCAGTAGTTTTCAATTATAACTGCAAGCCTAACGAGTTCAACACAGGCGCGGCCTAGTTGAAACAGCAGATTAACTTGGCTGACTAAATATTACTCACTAGCTTCCGGTCTTAGATAGCTTTAAACTAGATTAAGTTAAATCAATGGAATCTTAGAATCTTGAGGTGAATCATAACCTATTTTTCATGCATTTAATTTAATATTTACGCCATCTAAACCATCGACCATCAATACAACCGATGCGTTGTCAGCCCATACGAATTCACAAGGTAGGTAAATAAATGTCCCTTGACCAGCAAATTGAAGCGTTTTTTAGCCCTGTTGCAGAAAAACTTTCTACCTTGGTCTTTTATCATTGGCATTTTATGGGCCATGATGTCCCGCTGATTGTTCTATGGTTCGCGATTGCTGCATGCCTATTCACCGTTTACTTTGGCTTTATTAATCTTCGCGGCTTTACACGGGCGCTGGACATCATTAGGGGTAAAACTCGACATGGCGGTGGTTCAGGTGAGATCTCGCATTTTCAAGCGCTATCAACTGCTATATCTGGGACCGTAGGTGTCGGGAATATTGGCGGGGTTGCCGTTGCTATAGGGGTTGGAGGTCCTGGCGCCGCATTTTGGCTGGTCGTGGCTGGCTTTCTCGCAATGTCGACTAAGTTTGTTGAGTGCACGCTTGGCGTTAAATACCGCAAGCTTAATACTGACGGCTCGGTTTCGGGTGGCCCCATGCACTACCTTGAACATTACTTCGTTAGCCGAAACAGACCGTTGATAGGAAAATCACTGGGCGGCTTTTATGCCTTAGCGCTAGTGATAGGCTGTTTGGGAATTGGTAACATGTTTCAATCGAATCAAGCCTATGCACAAATCGTCAACATTACCGGGGGTACTGATAGCTTATTTGCCGAACGCGGTTGGCTGTTTGGCGTATTACTCGCACTGGTCGTTGGTGCTGTCATCATTGGCGGCATTCGATCCATTGCACGCGTTGCGGCAAAACTCGTCCCCTTCATGGCGATTATTTACTGCGTATCAGCAACTTTTATTATCGCCTTCAGTGCCGAGCATCTTTTAGGGGCCATTAAACTTATTTTTACTAGCGCCTTTTCTTTTGACAGTGTCCAAGGTGGTATGATTGGCGCCATCATTATTGGCTTTCAGCGCGCCCTTTTTTCGAATGAAGCCGGCATTGGTTCAGCATCAATTGCCCACTCAGCAGTCAAAACCAATGAACCGATTTCTGAAGGTTTAGTTTCTCTGTTAGAGCCTTTCATTGACACCATTGTTATTTGCACCATCACCTCATTGGTTATTGTCACCACCGCCTACCCTAATGGCTTGATGGAAAGCCATCTTGGACATGAGGGCATTGAATTAACTTCGGCTGCTTTTGCTCATCATATTAGCTGGTCGCCTATTTTACTGGGCATCGCTGCACTATTGTTTGCCTTCAGTACCGCCATCGCATGGTCTTATTACGGGTTAAAAGCGTGGTCCTACCTCGTGGGTGAAAGTGCGGCATCACAATTATTTTTTAAAGGCTTATTTTGTAGTTTCATTGTGCTTGGCTGCACCGTCGAGTTATCGTCTATTTTAAACTTCTCAGACTCGATGGTGTATTTAATTGCCGTGCCCAATATTATTGGTTTATATTTATATGCGCCAGAAATAAAGAAAGACTTAGCGGATTATCTGCAAAGTTACTAATAGAAAATTGAAACCCATGCTAGCTAAAACCTACTCTCCCATTGACAACGCATTGGTCTTTGAACAGCCTTATGCTGATCAGATAAGCATTTCTGCAGCGTTAAAAAAATCTCGTATGGCACAGCGTCAATGGGCCGAGTTTACTCTCGTCGAAAGAGCGCATGTTTGTCACAAAGCCATCGATTACTTTATTGACAATAAAGCCATGATTGGCCAACAAATTACCCAGCAAATGGGCCGTCCAATTGCTTATAGTCCCAATGAAGTCAACGGTCTGGCTGAACGGGCTAATAGAATGATTGATCTAGCGACTGAAGCGCTTGCTGATACCGTCATCGAAGATAGTTCTCACAAGCGAAGACTGATTCGTAAGCACCCCCTCGGAACACTATTGATTATTGCGCCTTGGAATTACCCGTTATTGACCACCGCTAATTCAGTCTTTGCTGGCCTAATGGCAGGCAATAGCATTATTCTAAAACCTTCTATTCAAACACCTTTAGTCGCCGAGCACTTTGTTAACAGCTTTAGTACCGCAGGCGCGCCCAAGGATTTAATACAAGCCCTGTGCCTCAACCATACTCAAACCGAGCAACTACTGCATCTAGGCGACATTGATTACTGCTGTTTTACCGGCTCAGTCACCGCAGGGAAAACGGTAGAAAAGGCCCTTGCTGGGCGCTTTAAAGGGCTGACCTTAGAGTTAGGCGGTAAAGATGCCGCCTATGTGCGAGCCGATGCCGATATCGAAAAGGCCGTCCGTCACTTAGTTGGCGGTGCCTTTTTTAATTCAGGGCAATCGTGTTGTGGCATAGAGCGTATCTACGTTGCAAAGCCCTTATTTAAACCGTTTGTCGATGCCTATGTCAGCGAAGTGTATCGCTACCAGATGGGTAATCCCTCAGATCCAGCCGTGACGCTAGGCCCGTTAGTGAATGCCAAAGCCGCTGATTGGGTGCGACAGCAAAATGAGCAAGCTATCAAGGCCGGTGCAACGGCCTGCATTGACAGCCAGCACTTTACACCCACAAATGATCAAGGGGCGTATCTGACCCCACAGGTTTTGATCGACGTGAACCACAGTATGAGCGTGATGCGTGAAGAAAGTTTTGGCCCGACTGTTGGTATTATGCCGGTCAGCAATGATAATGAGGCAGTACAATTGATGAATGACAGTCAATACGGCTTAACCGCCTCACTCTGGTCGCAAGACCGCCGACAGGTGGAACAACTGGGCAATAGCATTGAGGCGGGCACTATCTTCATGAATCGCTGTGATTATCTTGACCCCTCGCTGGTCTGGACGGGTGTCAAAGACACCGGCAAAGGTGCAAGCCTGTCCACATTTGGTTACCAATCATTGGTGCAATTGAAATCATTTCTATTGGAAAACTGAGTGATAAAATGCAGCTCTCTATTTGTATCTTACAAACCGACATTATTAGCCCAACAATGGCCCGGCCATTTGGGCAGTATCCGGCGATGATTCACACTTTATTAGCCGATAGCTTAGCTACCAAACCCTATAATAACCTCGAGTTCGACGACCAATCTTACTCGGTCACTAAGTGTGAGTTTCCTAGCGATAAAGATGTTTTCGATGCTTACTTCATTACTGGTAGCCGCCATAGCGCCTATGAATCGCTAGCGTGGATCAGCGAACTCGAAGCGCTCATACGCCGCCTACATCAGCAGCAGCAAACGATTATTGGCTTATGCTTTGGTCATCAAATTATTGCGCAAGCATTAGGGGGAACGGTGGCTAAACACTCGCGAGGCTGGAATATTGGTTTACAAGCCACCGAGCTGAATGGCCACGCGAAACAAGAAAAGGATCGCTTACATCTCATTTACAGTCATCAAGATCAAATTGTCGAGCCCGCGCCTGAAGCAACTGTATTGGGATCTTCCACAAACTGTAAGTATGCTATTACCAATATTGGCCATCATATTTTAAGCTTTCAGGGCCATCCCGAATTTACTGTTGAATTTGCAGAGACACTATACCGCAGTCGTGAGGCCCTCTATCAACCAGCACAGTATCAACATGCGATGGGCTCATTGACCAATCAACATGACAACCAAACAGCCAGTCGCTGGATTATTGACTTCATACTCGCTAATAAGGCAAATCACCATCAATCGTAATCCGCTCTAAGCGGCGATGCGCAGGAAAGTAGTCATTGATCGGCTTGTGCTGTGTGCTGCGATTATCCCAAATAGCTATGCTATCCGGCTGCCACACAAAACGACAACTGTACTCTGGCGTTCGAATATGCTCAAAAATAAACGCTAACAAGGCATCACTCTCCGATCGACTGAGCCCTTCAATATGACGGGTAAATAGCTCGTTGACGAAAATAACGAACTTACCGCTTTCTGGGTGTATTCGAATCACAGGATGACGGACAGGCGGATTATCGACGAGCGCTTGAGCAAGGCGTTGTTGACCACCTGGCTCAGCCAAACTCTCTTTAAAACCATAACTAAAATCATGCACGGCTGTTAGGGTCGATAAAAAATCCTGCATGGATTTAGACAAGCCTCGATAAGCGGCCGTCATACTACCCCAAAGCGTGTCGCCTCCTTTGTCCGGTACGACCTGTGCCCTTAATACGGTCGCTAGGGGTGGATGCTGGCGAAACGTCATATCACTGTGCCAGCATTCAATTTTTGTCGGCTTATCAGCCGTGCTTTCGAGAATAGAAATTTGTGGAAACCCTTCCACGGTTTGATAGGCCGGATGAGATTGAAGAGGCCCAAACATAGACGCTAATGCATGCTGCTGGGCGGGCGTTATCGCTTGATCACGAAAAAATATAACCTCGTATTCGACCAAGCACTCACGCAGCTGTATATACAATTCATGGGTGATCGGCTTGGTGAGATCAATGCCATGAATCTCTGCGCCAATGCAGCCAGATAAGGGTTTGATGTTCAGCCTGCTCATTTAATCAGTGGCTCCGTTGACCGTTATGAGGCAGTACACTGCTGTTGATACTCGTCACGTAGCTGCTTTTTTAACACTTTATTAGCGGCGTTGCGCGGCAGAGGCTGGTCGCGCAACCAATAGTGAGCCGCCACTTTAAAATGCGCCAACTTCCCGCTAACAAACTCAGACAGCTCATCGGGGCTGGCTTGCTGGCCATCTTTAAAATACACCGCTAAGCCCACCTCTTCACCGAGCTTATCATGAGCAACAGAAAACGCCGCTGCTTCTCTGACGGCGGGATGCTCTAAGTAACAGGCTTCAACTTCGTTGGCGGAAATGTTCTCACCGCCACGAATAATAATATCTTTGGCACGATCGACCACGTAAACAAAATTTTCGTCATCAAGATAACCAATATCACCGGTTGAAAACCAACCGTCAATAAAGCTTTCAGCGGACGCTGCAGGGTTATTCCAATAACCGTTAGCAATTAAAATACCACGAATACAAATCTCACCGCGCTCACCTTTTGGCAGATCTTGGCCATTCTCATCAATAGTCTTAAATTCTATAATCGGCGACAAGGTGCCCGAGCTAGACGGCTTGTACCAAAAGCTGGTGCCCGTGCCACTGCAACAGCTGGCATTGGTTTCTGTTAAACCGTAACCACTGCCAGGATAAGGATGGCTGATTTTATCTTTTATTAACTGCGCCATCTTAGGCGGGCTTGCCGCGCCGCCACCGCTGGCCACCATTAAGCTGCTGGTGTCAGTGCTATCAAAATCAGGGTGCTCAAGCAGGTCTAACACCATCGATGGCGCGCCACTCAAAGTCGTGATTCGTTGCTCAGCAATCACTTGTAAAGCTTTAGCGGGATCCCACTTGTACATAATGTTAATCGAACGACCCCCGCGTAACGATAATAGAAAATGTGCATACAAACCTGACACGTGAAATAACGGTACCGCCAATAAGGCTTTTGATGGAAAGCCACTGGTCATCATTTTTTCAATGGTTTCACCGTTAGTCATGGCCGACTGCGCGCCGTGAAATTCAAAGTTGATTAATGCCTGACAAATACTTAGATGCGAGCTCAGCGCACCTTTGGGTCGACCGGTAGTGCCCGAGGTGTATAGAATCATCGCTGCATCTGATGATTCAATTTCAAAGCTATAATCAGTCAATCCTGGCAGTTGTTCACTGTCAATATCGACCAAGAAATCTTCTAATGACTCGGCACGGTCATTGGTGATTGCGCCACTGTTGCGCACCACCACCGCTTTTAACTGCAGGGCCTGAAGTTCATCTGCAATCGAGTCAAAACGTTGCTGATCAGCAAACACCACTTTGGCCCCGCAATCATTCAGCACGTAAACCAAATCGTCTTTTTTACCCCAGCTATTCACAGGTACGACAACTGCCCCTAAGGATATAACAGCCGCATAGGCGGTCATCCACTCGGGGAAATTGCGCATAGCAATGGCCACCCTATCACCTTTCGTAATTTTGTAACGATGAATCAATTGAAAAGCAATCCCATCAACCTGCTTGAAGAAACGACTGAAACTCCAATCGTCATCTTGATACTGTAAAAATAAGTTTTCGCCATGCTGCCGGCCAACGGCCAAGGCATCGCGAACATTGAGCGGCGCTGATTTATAGGCTTGATAGCTGCGGCCATCGTGTTGCTGCTCAATTAATTCAAACGGTGAGCCAGCTTGCAGTAATTGCTCGCGCGCGGTGATTAAGGTCTCAAACGTACTATTCATGCTATTCAATTATCCTAAAGTTTTTTTAAATAAACAAAAAGCCGGCTAAACAATCCGCCGGCTTTTTGTTAGCTTACTGGTCAAACTAAATGATCGGTCAAGCTGCAACAACACTACTGGGTGCTGGTTGCGCGCCGCGTACTAATGCGCCTGGGCGCGCGTCAGTCTCAACACCGTCTTGCATAATCACTTCGCCAGCAACAATCGTATACTTATAACCTATTGCTTTTTGAAAAACTCGCTTGCCGCCAGCCGGTAAATCATAAATCACTTGCGGCGCCAAAACGCGAAGATTATCAAAATCAATAATGTTAATGTCAGCACGCATGCCAATTTCTAAGGTGCCTCGGTCTTCTAACTTAACCGCTCTGGCCGTTTCTTGCGTATGCATCTTCACCGCTTCTTCAATGGTCAACTGACCGCGACTTCGATCGCGGGCATAGTGACTGAGTAAAAATGTTGGCATTGAGGCATCGGATAATACACCGCAGTGTGCGCCGGTATCAGCCAAACTGATCACGGTGTTTTCATCTTTCAGCATTTCAAACTGTCGATCAAGGTTACCCTGATCGTAACCCATGAACGGGAAATAAATCATTGCTTCGCCGTCACGCTTTAATAAGGCATCGTAGGCATACTCTTGCGGTGTAACACCCGCGCGTTCAGCCTTAGCAGCAATGCTTTGATCGGGGCTTTGTTCGTAATCAGGTTCCTCGCCCAATTCAAACATGAGGTGAAAATCAGTCGCCATGCGATCGGCGGCTTCTATGCCCATCGCCGGTGTTGGCTCGGCTAAAATCGCCGCGCGAACAGTGGGATCTTTCAATTTTTCGATTCTTTGTTCTGG
>DDDX01000022.1:40898-41093 GCA_002339085.1 Cellvibrionales bacterium UBA1969 | reverse complement strand
CTGGGGACCTTATAAGCAGTTAACTGATTTCGACAAAAATCAATCACTTGTTGCTCAGTTAACGCTGCATCGGCCTTAACAATAAATACTCTCACCTTCTCGCCGGTACGCTCATCGGAACCACCAACAACAGCACATTCTAAAACCGAGGAATGAGAGCTAATCACATCCTCTATCTCATTTGGATAAACATTA
>DDDX01000022.1:0-40564 GCA_002339085.1 Cellvibrionales bacterium UBA1969 | reverse complement strand
AATTATCATATCTTTTTTTCTATCGACAATTTTCGGAAAACCCTGTTCATCGACAAAAGCAATATCACCCGTAGCAAACCACCCATCGTCACTCAATACCTCATCGGTTTTTTCTGGCTGCTGCCAGTAGCCCTGCATAACCTGCGGCCCTCGAACACAAAGCTCACCCTCTTGATTGCAAGGTAATGATTCACCTTCATTATTAACGACTTTAATTTCAGTTGATGGTGCAACAACGCCGATATAACCCAATTTACGTCCAGCATCATCTTTATATCCAGTATTTAAAGACACCACTGGCGAAGTCTCAGTAAGACCATAACCTTCATATACCTTACAGCCAGTCACTTCTTCCCAGCGATTAGCCGCATCGGAAGTCAAGGCCATACCACCAGAAATAGTAATCGAAAGAGAAGAAAAGTTTAACGCTCTAAAATCTTCTCGGGCACAAAGCGCCACAAACAGCGTGTTCAAACCGCAAAAAACGGATATCGTCCACGGTCGCATCGCTTTAATAGTTGCATCAAGATCCCGCGGATTAGGAATTAACAGGCAATGCTGACCTAAAGCCACCATTTGTGCTGAAAGGGTACAAGCATAGACATGATAAAGCGGGAGCGGTAGCACCACTGTATCTTGATTATCTGGATCCTGAGCAGAAAGTAAATCGATCTCAGTAAAGTTATCAAACAATGCTCGCATCTGTGTAACGTTTGAGAGTAAATTTCTATGATTGAGAACAGCTCCCTTCGATAGCCCTGTCGTACCACCGGTGTACTGCAACAATGCGATATCATCAGGCGTAATCTCCACAGTGATAAATTCATTGTTCAGTCCGCTCTTTAAGCAATGTCGCAACGATTCAGCATTCGGAATATTAAATGCCGGCACCATTTTTTTTATGTAGCGAGCAGCAAAATTAATTGCCACCCGTGAAATAAAGCCATGCAAGTCTGCCAGCTCAGTCATAATGACCCGCTCAACTGACGTTTGGGGAATCACACGCTGTAATAAATCACCCGCATTGGCCAAAGCAACTAAAATTTTCGCGCCAGAATTGTTAAATTGATGGACTAATTCGCGTTCGGTATACAAAGGGTTGGTGTTAACCACGACCAAACCGGCCTTCAATGCGCCAAAAAAAACCACTGGGTACTGCACTAAATTTGGCAGCATAATCGCGATGCGGTCACCCTTAACAGCAGTAGTATGATTTTGAAGAAAGCTCGCAAAAGCGGTTGCTAAACGATCTAACTCACCATAAGTCAAGCTAAAACCCAAGCTGGTAAAGGCTTTTTTATTGGGCATCAGCGCTACCGACTGAGTTAATAGCTCTGTCAGGTGTCGATGCTCTAAAGGTGAGATAGTGCTTGAAATAGAAACCCGCTGCTGCAGCGAACTAATGGCATCTTGAACATTCATAAATAGGCCTTATAGGGTTGTTATTATAAGCGATATAATTTCAAACTATAGTCATTGTCGAAAAGTTATTAGCTTTAAGCCTTTTCCAGACGGTATCCATCTATAGGGTATCTTATTTTGCACCAAGGCTAGGTTGAGTGCAATTATTAGTAATACCCAAACAATGATATAAAAACGTCTTTAAAACGAACTGCGTCTTACCAAACAAAGACTAGTCGTCGGTGCCAGCAACATTACCTAAATTCTGATTAGTAGGATGGGCTAAATAGTGGTTATTATATTTCATAAACGAATACTTGCTTTTTATTATTGAGAATGACTATGCGCGAAACACTGAACGATCACATCATGCTATCCAACATACCATATCAAGACTTAACCCTTGGGCAAACCATGAGCATCGAAAGAGTCGTCACTCAACGAGAAATTATTTTATTTGCCGAAAGCTCCGGCGATATAAACCCAATTCATCTTGACAATCAATTCGCTGCCAATACAGTCTTTGGCTAACCAATTATCCATGACATGCTCTGCGGTGCGTATATATCGGCTGCCATTGCCATACATCTCCCCCGGCCCTGGTAGCGTTTATCGCAGCCAGTCAATGAAATTGACTCAGTCAGTATCAGCAAACGATATATTAACCGTCACACTCAAAGTGACTAAAAAAAAGACAAGCTAAAGCTTGTCAGGCTGGCATACTTGGTAAGCAATCAAAATCAAAAAGTCGTCGCATAGGGCGAAGCCAGTGTCATCGCCAGCGAAAAGACACTGATGATAGCCGCAGCGAAACTACCGGAAATCACGATAAAATAAAATCCCTAAAGCCGGCTCATATCAAAAACTGAACCGCTATCAATAGATAGCTCGGGCAGGACTTTGCTGGCGAACAACTCTAAGCTAGGCCAAGACAACTCTGGTGGCAAACCACCCATTAGTGGGTGTAAGGCAATTGCCCCCCAATCACCAAGGTCTTGGGCCATTTTTATGCACTGTTCAGGTGTTAGAATAGCATACATGCCAGTTTTTCTTAACGCGTCTGCGTCATTGGCTGCACGGTAATAAGTATTATCCATTCCTGCTTGCTCAGCCCATTGACTGTAGCAATTAGTTTCATACATGGCATAAGGCGCAATCTCAGCCCAGGCTTTATCGGGATCTTCACTGATATAAAGAAATAATGGACCTTGGCCACCTAAAATTAAGGCCGTTTTATTTAACCGATGACTCTCTTCTATGTAAGTCATAAACGTTTCTGGCACGGCTGGCATATAGCCATCGGCAATTTTTGCAGCCCGCTTAGCTGCGGCGTCTGAACTGCCGCCTAAAATAATTTTAGGACCGCCTACCTGGACCGGAACGGGGGTGATTTTGACTTCTCGGCCATGGTAATCAAAAAACTCACCCGTCCAAGCTCGCCGAAGCGTTGCGATACTGTTTTCAACTATCGATGGGCGTTTTTTTAAGGGCACATCGAACATCTCAAACTCACTGGGTATATAACCCGCGGCCATCACTAAGTCTACTCGTCCATTACTGATAACATCGAGTACCGCAACATCTTCCGCCAGTCTTAGGGGATTGTGAAAAGGCAAAATAATCACTGACGTCACTAAACGCATTTTTTCCGTGACCGCCGCCATCGCACTAAGGGTGATCAAGGGTGAGGGGCAGTAGCCGTCGTCGGTACCGTGATGCTCACAAACCATGGTTGTACCTACACCCTGCTTTTCACCCCACTGCACCTGCTCAAGTGCACAATTGTAAAGATCGGTATGGGAAACAGGACTGAAAGGTGCTCGTCGAAAGTCATACTTTAAAAAAATACGATTAACCATAAGCATTAATCTCGTTTATCTTTATCATTAATGGTAAAGCTAATGAATAAGCAAGCGTCGAATCAACTTATCGCATACTGTGCTGCTATATAGGCAAAGGTCATTGCCGACCCTATGGTTGCCCCGGCACCTGGATACGTGTCGCCCATGACTGCCGCAGTGGTATTTCCAGCGCCATAAAGCCCATCAATGACACTCCCATCGTTGTCGCATACACGCGCCCATTCATCACAGACAATGCCACCCTTAGTGTCTAAATCACCCGCCTCAATCTTAAAAGCATAAAAAGGCCCTTTGTCAATCGGGGCTAAACTGGGGTTAGGTATAACCTTTGCATCGGCATAGTAGCGGTCATGCAAAGTTTCTCCGCGACCAAAATCAGGATCAATTCCCTTTATAGCATTCTCATTAAATTGAGTCACTGTTTCTACTAATTGAGCGGCATCGATATCGAGTTTTTCAGCTAACTGCTGGAGGCTAGAAGCCTTAGTCAACAAGCCTGTTTCAAAGTAGTCCTTGGGGATATGATCATCGGACTCCAATTTCGTTGGCTTGATATGCCCGATCACATACTTACTTCGATAATTCGCATCAAAAATCAAATAACAAGGTATGGCTTTTTCGCCGCGCTTTTCAGACAAGTACTGCTCTTTAACGACGTCCTCGTAGGGCTGTGCTTCATTAGTAAATCGCTTACCGATTCGATTAACCATAATAGAACCAGGCATCGCCTTGCCCGCAATTAACGAAATGGTCTGGCCGTCAGGCATGGTATAAGACGGCGACCACCAGGCACTGCTCATAAAATTAACCGCCGCACCGACTGATTGCCCTAAGCGTATGCCGTCACCATTAGAGTCAGGCGAAGCAGCCGTCCATTCAGTGGACGTAGGCTTAGGATGATACTGTTCACGCATTTCAAGATTACTAGCAAAACCACCGGTTGCTAGCAAAACACCTTTTCGCGCTTTCACCGATACAGTCTGACCTTTTTTATTAATCACGGCACCGATAACTTTATTATCTTGTTTAATGAGTTCAACCACTGGCGAGTCAAGCCATAATGGGATATCGCGGTCCATCAAAGTTTTTCTTAGTCGTGCGATTAATGCCTCGCCACAGGAAATACGATCATCTGAATCACCCTTTAAGCGAGACGGAATATCCAACCAATAACGCAACATTAATTTAGCGCCAATTAAATAGGAACGTAAATTCATCTTCATCAACGAGGAGCTTTCAACCACTGTCATTGAAAAAGGCATGCCTAACCCCTTGAACGGCCCTCGACGAAGGTAAGTCGCCTCTTTACCCAATTGTCGCAAGGTAAATGCACCCGGGCACATAGAACGACCACCATGTTTTGAACCTTGATGCTGTTCGTAATAATCCATATAAGCCGGTAATGGGGTGTATTTAACCCGACTATGCTTATGCATGAATTGCAGCATCTCATCAGCCTTGTCGGCATAAGCGCGCAGACGCTCCTCTTTCACGGTATCGCCGATTAAACTACGAAGGTACTGATAACCCTCCTCCGTTGAGTCTTCAATACCCACCGACGATTGCAAATGATGGCCAGGGATCCATGCAACACCACCGGAGTGGGCAGTGGTTCCACCGTATACTGAGGCACTCTCTACTACTAATACCTCTGCGCCCAATTCATGAGCCACGACTGCACCAGTGAGCCCCCCAACACCCGTCCCTGCTACTAACCAATCAACCTCTTGATTAAACTTCTCTACCACAAAAAATCACCTTCAATTAATTTTTATGCCTATGGACTAGAAGTCTTATTATTGCAGAAACAAAGACGTAGAGACCTTTTAAAAACTTAACATTCGTTTATGAGACCAGTTTTTATCTCAAAAAAGGCTTATCGAAAAGGAAATAGATGGGATATTTGATCCACTGACAAAGCCTCCATAACGGCGATATTCCGCTCTGGAATAGCGTCTATATCTGGGTGACTGTTTACAGCCCAAGTCACGCTATCTTCACGAAGAATATGAATAATAGGGTAAGGTGAACAATTGGTTAAATTACTCGCCGCCTCAGGAACAGTGCCAAAAAACTGATACCTCGGATGAAAACCTGCCAACTGCAATTGACCTTGCCAACCATTATCAGCCAGAAGGTTATTAGCCTCTGACATAAAATCGTTAAAATCAAGAAAATCATCAAACAGATAAGGCAAAATGAGCACGCTGGTCTCTAGCTCTTTAGGGTCTGCCGTCATAAGCTTTTCAAATTCAATCCTTAGGGCTGCTAACGCCGAGTCGATCGACTGAACATCTAACACTGCAATATGATGGAGTCCTTTCGCAACTGGCTGGCCAGCAAAAGGGCATAAGCCAAGTCCAATAACCACCTCTTCAAGCCATTGCTGCACCTGTAGGCTGATCTTCTCTGAGTTAAGCATTAAATGAACTCCTCAAACAGACAATGCTATCTATATGGCTAAATATTAATTCAGATCAATAACTTGCAGTATTATTATAGCAATTGAATTTAACTATACCTTGAATGCTAATCTAGCAGCTGACATTTTACGTAAATCTTACATTAATTATAAACTATATCGGACAACAATAATCAATGAGCAAAAAAGAACCAAGAATATGCATTATCGGTGCTGGCATGTCAGGCATGCTGATGGCTATAAAGCTAATCAAAGCCGGATACACTAATTTTAAAATTTATGAGCGCGCCTCCACCGTTGGCGGTACGTGGCGAGAAAATCGCTACCCAGGTGTTGCCTGTGATGTCGCCTCTTTTGCTTATTGCTATCCTTTTGAGCCAAACCCTAACTGGAGCAGAAGGTTTTCTGGCGGCCCAGAAATATACGAGTACTTTAAAAAGACGGCTGTTAAGTACGGCTTAATCGACTATATACAATTTAATACTGAAGTATTAAAAGCTGAATTTAAAGATAGTCGTTGGCATATCGAAGCGACTAAAAACTTCACTAGTAATGAGGGTGGCAGCAGCAGTGTAAAAAGCATTATTGAGGAACAGCAAGGTAGCTCTGCGTTAGAGATTACAGAAACCGAGGTCTTTGATTTATTTGTTGCGGCCACTGGGCCACTCAATAAACGCAAATACCCAAAAATAGAGGGACTTGAAAGTTTCGCGGGTGAGCGGTTTCATACCGCCGACTGGAATGATGAATATGACTTAAACGATAAAAGAATCGGAGTCATTGGTACCGGTTCTTCTTCAGTACAAATGCTCAGCCCGCTTGCGCACTCGGGCAAACAAGTAAATCTATTCCAGCGAACCGCTCAATGGGTTATGCATACTGAAAATATTGAATACTCACCAATCGATAAATTTCTCAAACGGAAAATCCCATTACTGGGCTACTTAACGCGTCGCTTTTATGACTTAATTGGCGAGTTATTTGGACAAGCCGCACTAAAAGATGGCTGGCAACGCCGCTATATTGATAAAGCCACACTAGAAAACTTAAATACGGTCAAAGACCCTGAATTACGTAGAAAACTAACCCCCGATCACAAAGCCATGTGCAAACGCATGATCGTATCAGACACCTATTATCCGGCCATTCAACGCGACAATGTAGACGTGATCACTGACAATATCTTACGCATTGAACCGAAGGGAGTTGTCGTCGATGATGGTAGCGACTCTGGCCGTTTAGTGGAAATTGACACGCTCATCACCGCTACCGGTTTTTACCCCAACGCTTGGGGCGTTAATACTATTATCGGTGAAAACGGCGCCACATTAGAACAACGCTGGGATGCCGGTGTGCGAACCTATCGCTCTATCACCATGCCAGGCTTTCCCAACTTCTTTATGATGATTGGTCCTAATAGCCCTATCACCAATTTATCCTTAATTGATATTGCTGAAATAGGGGCTGATTATATCCTTCAATGCGTCGAAAAGTATGCTCAAGGCGAGCTAACGACACTGGCCCCCAAAGCGGACGTAACGCAAGCATTCACTGATTCATTGACCAATGCATTCGATGGCACTCGTTGGGTCAGCGGTTGCAATAGCTGGTATCTTGAAGTTGATGGTATACCGGTCACGTGGCCATGGGCACCTTCTCGGTTTCGCAACGAACTAAAAACACTCAATCTTAACGACTATGAAGTCATGAGTAGTTAATAACTGGAGATTGATTAGCATACATTTGAGCTGTTAGCACGTATGATGGCTTAAAATAAATCAGCCATCCGAACCCATGAGTCGAAGTAAAGATTATCTTACGATAGAGGCGACCACTAGTGATCAGTTATTTACTGACCGTAATGGCGGCTTGCGCTCTACCCGTTTTGATGACATTTATTACCATCCCGGTCAGGGGGCAGAAGAGTCCCAGCACGTCTTTTTAGCCGGCAATGACTTGCCTAATCGCTGGCTAATCAAGGACCAAAAAACACCATCAAAAGACTACTTTGTCATTGCAGAAACAGGGTTTGGTAGCGGGTTAAATTTTTTAGCCTGCTGGCAACTTTGGCGCGACAGTCATCACCAAGGCACTGCTGATCATGCTCCTCGCACACTCTATTTTTATAGCTCTGAACTATACCCTCTATCATCAGCGGCGTTAATAAAAAGCATTCGTCACTACAATCCTTTTCCTGATTTAGCTAACGAACTGCACAATCATTACCCCGATGCTATTGGCGGTGACTATGTTATAGAACTCGACACAGACAGTCCCTTCCCTGTGGTGTTAGTGCTGTTGTTTGGCGACAGTAGCGAAGCATTTAAGCGGCTAGAATATTATCCAATAGATCACTTTAACCGTGAAAATGACATCAGCATAGAGCCGGCCCTTAACGCGACAAAGGGAAGTGATCACCAGGGACTAACCATCGACGCGTGGTTTCTCGATGGTTATGCGCCAATTAAAAACCCAGACTTATGGAAAAACTCAATCTACGCCTTAATGGCGAAGCACAGTTCAGCGAACAGCACTGTCGCCACGTTTACCGTCGCAAGAACTGTTCGAGACGGACTCAGCGAGCATGGCTTTGCGGTCAAAAAATTACCAGGCTTTGGTCGTAAACGCGAAATGCTGACTGGCACTTTTCAAGCTAACACGGCAACAAAACTAACGGCAATGCCGCAGAAAAAAAAAGCAGTCAGTGATTTATCAAACTGCTATTACCCCGGCACGCAATCACGCCATAACATTGGCAATAAAAAACGGCGAGCGACCATCGTAGGCGCCGGTATCGCTGGCTGTTGCACAGCTTACCAGCTAGCGAAACGTGGCTGGCAGGTTAACTTACTCGACAGTCATGATGACGTGGCCAGCGCTGCTTCGGGTAATCCGCGCGCGGTACTCTATGCTCGCACCGCCCAGCATCGTTCAGCCATGGCCGACTTTCACGAGGCCGCTTTACATTACGCGCAACAATTTTACCCGCAACTGGGCGATTGTCAGTTAACCAAAGGTTTAAAAGGCATGTTAAAGCTGGGCGAATCATTGCCTGACGAATTACTCTATGCTCAGCCAGAGTTATCTTCGAGACACAATGTCAATATCGATCAAGCCAGTCATCTTAGCGGCGTAGCCACCCGTCTTGGGGGGATCTATTACCCACAGGCGGGATGGTTAGTACCAAAGGCAATTTGCCAAGCCTTAAGCGGTATAGAGGGCATCGAATTTATCGCGAACACCAAGGTTAATCGCCTCGAAAAAACATCCACAACTTGGCACGCTCATGATCACCAAGGCAATTCGTTTGATAGCGATATTATCGTCATCGCCAGCGGCCAATTAAGCCACCAATTTGAACAGACTGCATGGCTGCCATTACGGTTCTTACGCGGACAAACCACCGACCTACCCGCAACAGCAGAAAGTCAAAAACTTCGTTTAGCCATTTGCCAAGAAGGGTATTCAACCCCTGCCGAGAGTGGTTATCATTCGATCGGATCAAGCTATTCAAAAGACACTGAACAACAATTATCGACACAAGATCATCTCGACAATATTAACAAACTCCGCGCCAGCTTGGCCGATAACAGTGACTGGAACTGCCAGCTTGAATCCAGCGAACAGTCATTAGCATCGCTAAATGGCCGTGTAGGGTTTCGCTGCGTTACCCCCGACTACCTGCCGATTGTCGGCCCTGTTGCCGATCAAAAAGACTTTATGGAGCGTTTTGTTTGTCTAAAAAAAGATGCAAAGAAAACCCCAAAGGAACGTGCAGTCAGTCACCGTGGTCTTTTTGTTAACACGGGATTTGGCTCTCATGGCTATACGACAGTGCCGTTAGCCGCACGACTATTAGTCGCTCAAATTGAGGCCACGCCAATGCCGTTAGGTGATAAAATCACTCAGGCAATTGCACCGAATCGTTTTTTAGTTAGGCAGCTTATCCGAGGCTAAGGCAACAATGCGCGCATTTACGATTGATAGAGAATCACCGCTAATTGTGGCTTATTTCGTTCGGCGATGGCATCAGATAATCGGTTTCTATCTAACGGTTTCGACGGCTTACTTATTCACACTCCCGACTTATGCTGCGGATACTAAAGTGCTACCACTGGATTGCACAAAAGACATTGTCGCAGCCGAAATTAACGCCTTGCCCTATCGAGTAACACACAGCTATCCGCACCGAACCAGCGCCTTTAGCCAAGGTTTAGTTTACCAAGATGGCAATATTTATGAGTCAACCGGCGGCTACGGCCAATCAAGCATTGCAGAAATACAGTTGAAAGATGGCAGACTTATTCAGCAGCAATCAATCGATGAAACACTTTTTGGTGAGGGCTTAACGATTTGGCAAGATCAATTGATTCAATTGACATGGCACTCAAGAAAGGTTTTACGCTACCACAAAAAAGATTTCAGTCCGCTGCCACATCAGTCAATCAAAACGGAAGGCTGGGGACTTACCCATGATGGTCACCACCTTATCAATAGCGATGGCAGTGCTACGCTTTATTATCGCGACCCTGAGAGTTTAATGCTGGTGAAATCCCTTCGCGTCACTTACCTCAATCGTCCACTTAAGCGGCTTAATGAGCTAGAATGGGTCGATCAATGCCTGCTTGCAAATATTTGGCAAAGCCCTCGCATTGCTGTCATCAAGCCCAGTAATGGACAAGTGCTAGGATTTATCGACCTCAGTCCGATTCTTAAAAGGGAACAGCGACAGCCTTCAGCTGGGGTCGCAAATGGGATTGCCGTCATGCCCGGTGAGCAGTCGCTATTAATTACTGGCAAGAACTGGCAGCGCATCTATCAACTGCAGTTTCAAGCGACTCAAAAGCCGTTGTGATTCAGCGAAAAAAGTACCACCTAGGCAGTAAAACACGCTAAAATATGATGGAATGAATCATAAATTAAACAGCAGCATTAATGACATTAGCGCCATGATACTCAAGTCAATTTTTGTCAAAAAAGTCTACGCCCCCTGCAGCGCAATCACCAGAATCCCTAACATTAAACTAAGGCAGTAAATAAGCTAACTATGAATGCTAAAATCGAGAACTTTAACTTAATTAAAACCACTCACATAGACTCATTAAATATTCAGTACGAAGAGTACCAACACCTTCGTACTGGCGCAAAACACATTCACTTAGCATCTGATAATGAAGAAAATGTGTTCATGGTTGCGCTCCGAACCGTACCTACCGACTCAACGGGTGTTGCCCATATTCTTGAACATACCAGCCTTTGCGGCAGTCAGCGTTATCCTGTTCGAGATCCTTTTTTCATGATGATACGCCGATCACTGAACACGTTTATGAATGCCTTTACTAGCTCAGATTGGACGGCCTACCCCTTTGCCAGTAAAAATAAAAAAGACTTTAATAATTTAATGCAGGTGTATTTAGACGCAGTCTTTTTTGCTCGACTTGACCCCTTAGATTTTTCACAGGAGGGTCATCGACTTGAGTTTGAACAACCCAATGACTCAAGCAGTGATTTGGTCTTTAAAGGTGTCGTTTTTAATGAGATGAAAGGCGCCATGAGCTCTATTACATCCCAGCTTTGGCAAGCGGTTGGTGAAGCGCTTTTCCCTGACACAACCTATAGTGTTAACAGTGGTGGTGAGCCAGAGAACATCACCGATTTAAGTTACCAGCAACTGCAGGATTTTTATCAAACTCACTACCATCCCGATAACGCAACCTTCGTGACCTTTGGCGATATACCTGCCAAACGACATCAGTCTGTATTCGAAGAGCTTGCTCTGCAGCACTTTACTCCGATTAATAAAAAAATTGAGGTTCCTTTACAAAAGAAGTTCAACCAAGTCAAACGAACCGCTAAACACTTTCCTCTGCCTGAAGAAGAGATTACCGATGAAAAAAATCACCTTATTATGGCTTGGGTACTGGGAGATATTCGCGACCCCTTAGAATTGATGAGCACCCATTTACTCGCCTCGGTGTTATTAGAAAATAGTGCATCAGAATTACGACTGGCACTAGAAACCACGGAGTTAGGCTCTGCGCCCTCACCGTTATGTGGAGTGGACGATACCGGCCTAGAAATGGTTTTTGTCTGTGGCATTGAAGGCGCAAAAGCAGACAGCATGGATAACTTCGAAGAACTCGTCACTGAGACCCTGACTGCAGTGGTTGAGAAAGGGATTGAGCACAGCCGTTTAACCGCCTTACTTGATCAACTTGAATTACAACAACGTGAAATTGGCGGTAGCAGCTACCCTTATGGCTTGCAGATTATGTTGTCTTGTTTACCAACGGCTATCCATCGTGGTGATGCTGCTGCAGCTTTGGATATCGATCCTATTCTTACTGAACTCCGACGCGCCATCGAGGACCCTGCATTTATTAAACAGCTAATTAGTCGCTTATTACTTAATAATCAGCATCGGGTTAGCCTGCTTATGTCACCTGATGGCAAACTTGGCCAGCATAAGATCGACCAAGAAAAAGCCAAACTCAGCAAGATCAAGTCAACATTAACTGACGGCCAAAAACAAGAAATAATTGCGACTACAGAGGCGCTTAAAAAGCGGCAAAACGAGGTCGATGACCCCGAAGTTCTGCCTAAGGTCGACCTTGAAGACATTCCACCCGCTTCTGATTCACCCGACTTCAGTACCAGCAAGGCCAATGGTCCTCAGATTAGCAGTTACCCACAAGCGACTAATGGTCTATGTTATCAAGAAGTCATTATCCCACTACCTGTACTCAATGCGCGTCAAAATTATCTTCGATCTATTCACAATTATGTCATGACCGATCTAGGAGTTGGCAGTCGTGATTATCTTTCTACACAGAATTGGCAAACGGCTGTCTGCGGTGGCATCTCATGCCATACCAATTTTTTTGGCGCATTAGACGATGAGCAATCGGTTAATGGCCACTTCATACTTAGCTCAAAGGGCCTCAATTGTCATAGCGATGCCATTAGCGAACTGCTTGAGCAAACCCATCAGCATGTTCGTTTTGATGAGCAGCAACGAATTAGAGAGCTTATAGCACAGTCGCGAGCCCGATCAGAACAATCTGTTACCGGCAGCGGTCATACCCTCGCTATGTCGATCGCCACTCAAAATTTTAGCCCCCTAGCTAAAATCAACCATCAAAATGCAGGTATCGAAGGAATAAAGAATCTTAAAGCACTCGACGACAGCTTAAACGAAGCCTCGACCTTAGACCGGTTTTGCGAAGAGTTAGCTGATGTTCATCAATGCATTATCAATAATCAGCCTGAATTTTTAGTGATTGGCGATGAGCAATGCAATCGTCAAGCAATGCAAAAAATTAAGCAGCTTTGGTACCACCATCATAGCCAAGTAGACAGTGAATTCAGCCTCAATGAAATCCGCCAGAACAGTCGCGAGTTGTGGCTTTGCAATAGCCAAGTTAACTTTTGTGCTAAAGCCTATCAAACGGTTGGCAGTGCTCACCCAGATTCGCCCGCATTGACGGTTCTCGGCGGCGTGCTACGCAACGGTTTTCTACATACAGCCATTCGTGAACAGGGCGGAGCCTATGGTGGTGGTGCAAGTCAAGACAACAGTGTTGCGGGATTTCGTTTCTACTCGTATCGCGACCCTCGTCTCAGTGAGACTTTAGATGATTTTGATGCATCCATCGCCTGGCTATTAGCTAATGAGCACTCATCGCGGGTGGTTGAAGAAGCTATACTTGGCGTCATTAGCAGCCTAGATAAACCGTCATCTCCGGCAGGCACTGCTAAAATTGACTTTTATAAACGCTTACATGGCCGCACGCAAGAACACCAAAATGCTTTTAGAAATGCCGTACTAGAGGTGACCCAAGCCGATTTAAAACGCGTCACTGAAACCTACTTAACACCTGAAAAGGCCAGCATTGGTATCATCACCCATCAAGGCGAAGCAAAAAATTATCGATCGCTGTGCGAAGATCAAGGTATTAGAATTCAACAACTATGACAGGGGAAGTAACAAGCCTAGTTTTGTCATTTAACTGGCACAAGCGGTTAATAGCCTGCGTTAACACCCCGCCTCCTAAATAATACCCTGGGATAAAGCGCAGGCCATTGACTGACCTAAATCTCGACAAGCCTGCAGGTCGGTCTCCTTGATTTGACCTTTAACAATAATCGGCTCAGCGATTTTTTTCATTGGATAGCCTTTTAAGATACGATCAATTTCGCGAACAGCGCCTGTCCCATCATTACCAGCACTGATAAATAGCGCATAGGGCGTCGATAATTGCAGTGGTTGCGCTTGATGATAGGTTCGGTCAAAAAAATCTTTTAACGCACCTGACATATAGCCAAAGTTTTCAGGGCTGCCAAATATAATCGCGTCAGCCCATTGAAGATCGTTCATATCAGAATTAAAGGCTAATTTTTTCACGGTATCAATCGCTTTTTCAAGCTCAGCACCCTGAGCTACCGCATCCGCCAAGGCTGTCGTCGTTGCAGACTGACTGTGATAAATAATCAATAAATTCTTGTTCGTCATGATTGATTTACTCAACTGTGCTCAGCATATAAAGCACTTCGTCTGCTATCCATCGACAGAGTAGTTATTGCTATGATCAACTACTGACTCTAAGGGCATAAATAGATCTGACCAATCTACATCAAAATAAAGCCCATACCAAAACACACATAATGCAGAATGCATAATGCATAATGCATAATGCATAATGGAATCTATCTCAATCTGTAAATAAACCAATAAAAAGATGATACTGCCCATCGAGATCGCGGTTAAATAGGCAGACCAGGTCACTTTTAATTCAATATCACAGGATTCACATGGCATGGGCGCCAATGGACTCAGAAAGACTTTTTTCCACAGCGCAAGCGCTTGCTGGCCACACGATGGGCAATGAGCACTCATGTGCTTTTTCTCCTAGTCAAAAATCTTATTGTCTAAACAATCAATACAATCTTAAGAATAGACCTAATTTCGATAAATGCATGTAACCCTACTTGTGAAAGGATAAATAACAACCAGCCTTATTTCGTCTATTGGCACTGATCACCAAGTAGGACTTGCTTTAACCCAAAAACTGTTTATAATTACAGTATGTAATTATAAACAGTTGTTTTATTCGTGCACCGCAAAAACAGGCGTGGCCGGTAATAACCTCTTAGAATGCCTCGACTACATAGGATGCGGGTAATGAAATTAACCACGCGGCAAGAGCAAATCTTAAATTTAATACGTGACTATATCCAACAAACTGGCTTCCCCCCAACCCGTGCCAACATTGCCAGCGAGTTTGGATTTAAATCAGCCAATGCAGCAGAAGAGCATTTAAAAGCCCTAGCGAAAAAAGGAGCGATAGAAATTATACCTGGCGCTTCGCGAGGGATTCGCTTGACTGCCGACACACCCAAAGGGATCCCCTTAGTCGGTCGAGTGGCCGCAGGCAGCCCCATCCTAGCACTGGAACATGTTGATGATTACTGTGACATCTCACCATGTTTTTTCCAGCCTAGAGCCGATTTTCTATTACAGGTCGCTGGCGAAAGCATGCAAGATATTGGTATTTTCGATGGTGATTGGCTGGCAGTGCACAAAACGAATCAAGCCAATTCTGGCGACATTGTGGTCGCCAGAATTGATGATGAAGTCACGGTGAAACGATTCAAAAAAACACGTAGCAAACATCTGATAGAACTAGAGCCAGAAAATGCAGATTACAGTGTCATCGAGGTTGATCTTCGCGTTCAGCATTTTGAAATTGAAGGTTTAAGCGTAGGGGTTATCCGGCGATAATTTATCAAAAGACTCGCCATTCGAATCAGTGAAGTATTCTGTGAGATTCAGTTTCTGTATCATCTTCTTCGAGCTCTGATTTCACAAACTGCATTTCTGAGGCCGTCTCGATACCCGCATGGATCATCGCTCGAGCTACTTCTAATCGGCCATTAGGCATATACCCTTTTGATTCATCGGAAAACCGAATCGTCATCAATGGTTCACCGTCTCCGTCTGCTCGTTGCAATACGATATCACCATTTACTAACTCGACAATTTCTAAAAAAGAAGACACAAATAACCCCTAAATCATTAGATAGCTGATATTTTAACATTTTTCAATCAGAATTGCAGTAAAGATATCAGCTATATGTGACTGTTATTAAGAGTTAATGACAGTGAGTAAAACAGTAAAAGCTTCATTTTACCTATATAAAATAACGGGTTAGTAGGGTCAGGAAGCATTTAAGAGGCATTAATACTTTTCAGTAAAGTGAATGACACCAAGAAATAAGATGATTATTAAACGCCTAATCACTAAGCTTGAACCAAAAAATATCTAACTCGCTATAACGCTCAGTGTTACTAATATTATTTTCTCTCAGTAACTACCTTTTTCTTAGCAGCAGCCTTTTTCTTGGCTGGCGCTTTCTTCTTAGCCGTAGCTTTTTTCTTAGCGGCCACTTTCTTTTTAGCGGCCGACTTCTTTTTGGAAGAAGCTTTTTTAGTGGCAACTTTGTCGGTAATGAACCATTGACCACTCTCGAAATCAGCACGCCAACCGGTTGCCTTACCTTCGACATCGGTCATCAAATACTGCTGCTTTGTTTTTCGTTGGTAACGAATCTGGACACGATTACCTTCGGGATCTTTAACAGGTCCTTCCATCAAAAAATGATATTTAGGGTCAATTTCGGCTTTATGCGGAAGAATCTCATCAACATAGGGTGCTCGCGTTTCGCGATTTTTAGGGAACTGACTGGCTGCCAAAAATATACCGGCAGCACCGTCTCGTAAAATATAAGTATCGTCAACTTTGAGGCATGCCAATTCAGGCATCGGCACGGGATCCATCTTAGGCGGAGCTGCCTCGCCATTACGCAATAGTTTACGGGTGTTTTTACAGGCCTCATTCGTGCAACCAAAGTACTTGCCAAATCGACCCGATTTAAGCTGCATCTCGGAGCCGCATTTATCACAATCTAACACAGGGCCTTCGTAACCCTTAATTTTAAATTGACCCTGTTCAACTTCATAACCCTCACAGTCAGGGTTATTACCACAGACGTGCAACTTACGCGTTTCATCAACTAAATAACTGTCCATTGCCGTGTTGCAAAGCGGGCAGCGGCGCTTATTAATCAACAAGCGTGATTCTGCTTCATCATCGGCGTCGGCGCTAACAACTTCGTCACCGGATAATAAATTGACCGTATGCTTACAACGCTCTTTAGGTGGTAAGGCATATCCGGAGCAGCCTAAGAATACACCCGTGGTACCGGTTCGAATTTGCATGACGCGCGTACCCGAACAATCCGGGTGCTGACAGATAATAGCAGGCACGCCGGTAGGATTATTATTGCGCATGCCGCCAGCGTCGACTTCAGCCTGAGCCGCAGATAATTTACCACTAAAATCTTCATAAAAATCATTGAGCACATCAGACCAGAGTTTTTTTCCGTCTGCAATAGCATCAAGTTTTTCTTCCATCTCGGCCGTAAAGCCATAATCCATTAGATCACCAAAACTTTCAGAGAGGCGCTCAGTCACAATGTCACCCATTTTTTCACAATAAAAACGACGATTCTCTACCCGCACATAACCTCGGTCTTGAATCGTTGAAATAATTGCCGCATAGGTTGATGGCCTTCCTATACCTTGTTTTTCTAGCTCTTTAACCAATGCCGCCTCAGAGTAGCGCGCGGTTGGCTTGGTAAAATGCTGACTGGGATCCAGTTTTTTGAGCGTTAAACTATCGCCTTGCTTAAAGTCTGGCAATACACGATCTTCTTCTTTTTTTGACATTGGCGGTTGCACGCGTGTGAAACCATCAAATCGAATGACCCGACCACTGGTTCTTAACTCAAAATCCCCCGCCTTGGCGACCAAGCTAGTACTAGTAAATTCAGCCTTCGTCATCTGGCAAGCAACAAATTGACGCCAAATCAACTCATAAAGCCTTACACCATCAGGATCAATCTTGACAATATCGCTGGGCATGACATTAACATCAGATGGCCTAATTGCTTCGTGGGCCTCTTGCGCACCTTCTTTACTGCTGTAAAGAACAGGAGTTTCTGGCAGGTAGGCGGCACCGTATTTTTTGTCAATGTATTGTCGACAATCCGCTACGGCATCGGCACTGAGATTGGTTGAATCAGTACGCATGTAGGTAATGTAACCCGCCTCGTATAAGCGCTGAGCCATCATCATTGTTTTCTTAACACTAAAACTTAAGCGAGTGCTTGCCGCTTGCTGCAAAGTGGAGGTGATAAACGGTTTAGTCGGCTTTGACGTAGTCGGCTTGTCCTCACGCTTAGCGATAGTAAAACTTGCACTGTTAAGGACAGCTATAGCAGCATCACTTTCCTGTTGACTGCTAGGACGATATTTCTGATCATTTGCTCGGGTGACCTGCATACGAAGCGCTCCTGCATCACCGGCTAAATCGGCAAATAAATCCCAATACTCTTCTGGAATAAACGCACGAATTTCTCGTTCTCTTTCAGCAACCAACTTGACCGCAACCGACTGTACCCGCCCTGCAGAGAGACCGCGGGCCACTTTAGCCCACAGCAGAGGTGAAACCATAAAGCCAACGACGCGATCTAAAAACCGTCTTGCCTGCTGGGCGTATACCCGATGCATATCAAGCTCGCCTGGCTCTTCAAAAGCCGAGTTAATGGCTTTTTTAGTGATTTCATTGAAAACGACCCGTTGAAACCGATGATCGTCACCACCGATGATTTCACGTAAATGCCAAGCAATCGCCTCCCCTTCACGGTCCATATCCGTCGCGAGCACAATCGAGTCAGCATTTTTTGCAAGCTTGCGTAGCTCATCAACGACTTTTTCTTTGCCCGGTAAAATTTGATAATTGGCTTTCCAAGATTTACTGGGATCGATACCCATTCGAGCGACTAACTGCTCACGTGCCTTTTTTTGTTTATGAATAATTTTTTTAGCCGGTGATAATTTACGGGTCTTGGCCGCCTCAGCTGCTCTCGCTTTAGGGTCGACAGGCTTACCGTTTCCGCTGACAGGCAAATCCCTGACATGGCCGACGCTGGACTTAACAATATAATCGTTGCCTAGGTATTTATTGATCGTCTTAGCTTTGGCGGGAGACTCGACGATAACCAGTGACTTGCCCATAGAGAAAAGTATATTCCTATTATTGGTTAGCATTTAACCATATAACATTTTGGTCAACCTGCGCTGACCCCATAATTGCTCAAGTCTAGTACAAACTTAAAAGAATAAAAGTTCCATCGCATTAGACGGCGGACATATATAAGGGGCTAGAAAGATTTGGTCAAGCAATTCCTGTAGTTATTTTTAAGTTAGCGACGACAGCGGGCAAGTATCACAAAGCCAATAAAAGTTAAAAAAAACGCTAAAATCTTCTAAAATCATTAAAAATGTTCTTTTTTGGCCCGTTAGTGATTCCGCGTTACTGCAGAAAATAAAATACCGACACTCTCATTGAATGCTAAAATGTGAAGACAATTTTTTATTTTTCAGGCCAAGCAGTTGCTCTACAGTGAGCAAATCGCTTCGAAACTAAGCATTGGCCGTCTCAACGTTAAGACGAAAAGAATTCCATCAAAATGATTGATATTGGCTCAAATTTAACCAGTGAAAGCTTCAAAAATGACTTGCCTGAGGTGATTCAGCGCGCTAAAAAGCAAGGGGTTTCCGCTATTATTGCCACCGGCACCAGTGCCGAAAGTAGCATTAACGCCCAGCAATTAGCCGCCAACTACCCCCAATATTTATACTCGACTGCCGGCGTTCATCCGCACGAAGCCGATCATTATAGTGATCAAACTGAAAAAACCTTAAGCGAGTTGCTCGCCAGCAAAGGACGAAAACAAATCGTCGCCGTGGGCGAAACAGGGCTCGACTACTATCGCAATTTCTCAACTCAGGACAATCAAATTAAGGCATTCGAATCGCAAATACAGCTTGCAAAAGACGCTCAATTACCGCTTTTTTTACATGAGCGAGAAGCCTTTAAAGATTTTTATTCAATTATCAAAGCCCACTGCCATTCGCTCACCAATAAAGCCGTCGTTCACTGTTTTACTGGTAACCAAGAGGCATTAAAAGCGTACCTAGATCTGGGTTTATATATCGGCATTACTGGCTGGATAAGTGATAAGAAGCGCGGTGAAAATTTACGCCAAATCATACGCTATGCGCCGCTAGAAAGACTGATGATAGAAACTGATGCTCCTTATCTAACGCCACAACAAAAAGGGATAAAAGAGTTGCTGCCACAACATCGTCGAAATGAACCGTGCAGTTTAAAGTTTACAGCAGAAAAACTGGCCGAGTGCCTTGATATTAATTACCAAACACTGATTGAGGCCACGACTAAAACAACCTGCGATTTTTTTAATCTAGATCAAGTAACGAACGAACGCGGCTTTGAGGAAAAGGCCAGTTAAGTGCCTGCTGATTATCACAGCGAAATAAGACTGGAATACTAGTTTGATAGCGCCGCTTAAGTGCAGGATCATTGTCGATATCAACTTTTGTTAACTGCCAAGGGCTGCCAATCAAAAGCGCATTGACTAAGGCTTCAGCTTGATCACACAAATGGCAATCAGCGCGGGAAAACAGCAATAACTCCGCTTGACTCATACCTAGTCTAGCCTCGATTTAATGACGTGTCGTCCAATCGTGAAGCGCTTTATTTAAGACCTTGTCTAAGCTATTTTCTATGGCAGCCTGCGCAGACATACCAATTTTTTCTTGCCAGGACTTCTTTTGTACAAATTTAACCTCATACACTGCCGCATCTTTAACACACTGGGCAATGTATTCGTCGCTCGTGCTCAAGCCATCAACCAATTGGTTTTCAAGCGCCTTTTGCCCATACCACGTTTCGCCGGTTGCAACGGCTGAAATATCTAAACTCGGTCGATACTGGCTAACAAAACCTTTAAATAAGTCGTGTGTTTGTTCTAAATCTTGAATAAACTTCTTACGTCCCGCTTCGGTATTCTCACCTAACATCGTTAACGTGCGCTTATATTCGCCGGCGGTCAACAACTCATAGTCAACGTCAAACTTTTTGAGCACTTTGTTAAAGTTAGGCAGGCTAGCAACAACGCCAATTGAACCAATCACGGCAAATGGCGCTGCCAATATCTTATCCGCGATACAAGCCATCATATAGCCACCGCTAGCTGCTACGCGGTCAACACAAATAGTCAAGGGGATCCCCGCTGACTTAATACGAGCTAGTTGTGATGACGCTAAGCCATAAGAATGAACCATACCACCAGGACTTTCCAGACGAACCACTATTTCATCTAAGGATGATGCCATGGTCAGTACTGTCGATATTTCTTCTCGAAAGTTTTCCACCGCTGAAGCCTTCATATCACCATCGAAATCTAAAACATAAATATTTTTCGATTCTGCCGTACTGGTCTCTGCACCCTTTTTTGAGTCTTGCTTAGCAAGCTTTTTGGCTTCTTTGGCCTTAACTTTTTGAGCTTCTTTCTGTTCTTTTGCCCACCTTTTAGCCGCATCAGGCTCAAGCATCACATCTCTTAAGCTCGACTCCATTTGCTCAAACCGATCATTAAGTTTTTTGACTTCCAATCGGCCGCTACTGTCTGCGGCACCTTGATTTGACTGAACCGCGACAACAATAATAATGGCCGCAATAACAAATGTAGCCACTTTGGCAAAAAACAGTCCATATTCCAATAAAAACTGAAAAAACTCACTCACAATAAACCTTACCTTCTATTTTTGACATAGCCAACGGTCTTAGACCACCAAGAAATCGACTAAACAGCAAATATACCGTTATGTCTCTCCAATCGATGCCCTAAGAATAGCTTAAAAAAAGCAGTTTTTCCTCTATTTAATTATTGTTGGCGACAAGTGTGATCAACCCGGCTTATAGCATCTCAATTAGCCCCAAGTGACGATCATTGTCAACGCCATACAATAAAACTAACTTTCTTTACTGAACATGTTCAAATTAAGCCTTTTTAACACTGCCAAAGCCGTTAAAACCCATTATAATCGCCAGCTGAGAAATAACACCGAACCGGTCTTTTTGTTAATACCTTAGTGACTGTTGCAAATCAAAACCAACGGTCACATTAAAAAATGAATGAATTAGGATTTATTTATGCAACCCTTGTCTCCTCACCAAGCTATTTACCACAACTTTTTAGGTGACGCTCCAAGCTGGTATAAAAACAGTATCATATTTTTCCTTTTAGCCAACCCTATACTACTGCAGGTCGTCGGGCCTTATATCACCGGCTGGATACTGATATTACAATTCATTTTTACACTCGCAATGGCATTGAAATGCTACCCGCTTCAAAGTGGCGGTCTGTTAGCGATCGAGGCTATTTTTCTCGGCATGGCCAGCGCTAAAGATGTGTATCATGAAATTCAACTGAACCTGCCAGTGATCTTATTACTGGTTTTCATGGTGGCTGGCATTTATTTTATGAAGGATTTATTGTTGTTCACCTTCACTAAACTACTCACCAGCATTCGATCGAAAACCCTTTTGGCCCTTTTATTTAGCTTTGTTGCCGCTTTTTTATCAGCATTCTTAGATGCATTAACTGTAATCGCTGTCGTGATTAGTGTGGGCGTTGGCTTTTATACAATATTTCAAACCGTCTCGGCAGCCCAAGATAACGATCTTGAAAATAATGAAAAACACCAAAAAGATCTCGAGCAATTTAGAGGCTTTCTTCGCGATCTTATGATGCACGCTGCCGTCGGTACAGCTTTAGGCGGCGTATGCACGATGGTAGGAGAACCACAAAATCTTGTGATCGCAGCCCAATCTGGCTGGCAATTTGCTGAATTCTTTTGGCGCATGTCGCCAGTCAGTATTCCCGTGTTGATCACCGGCTTAACCATGGTCGTGGTGCTAGAAAAAACCGCTTGGTTTGGCTATGGCTGGCAACTCCCTGAGTCGGTCAGAGATATACTGGTACAAGACGCCATTGAGCAAGACGCAAAGCGCGACCGTAGGGCAAATATGACATTAATTATTCAAGCCGTTGTTGCTGTATGGCTGGTTGTTGCGCTGGCACTTCATCTTGCTGAAGTAGGCATCATTGGACTCAGTGTTATTGTCCTTACCACGGCCTTTAACGGCGTCACTAATGAGCATGCCATAGGCAAAGCCTTCGAAGAAGCTTTACCCTTTACTGCCTTACTGGTGGTATTTTTTGCTATTGTCGCGGTGATTGATAAACAAGGGCTCTTCAAAGGCGTAATCGACAACGTCTTACAAATGGAAAATAAAGATCTTCGAACACCGATGTTTTATCTTGCAAATGGATTATTATCTGCAATCAGTGATAATGTATTTGTGGGCACAGTTTATATCAATGAACTCAAAGAAGCTTTATTAGCCAAAAGAATTACTAGAGAAGAATATGACTTACTAGCCGTTGCAATTAATACAGGCACCAATATACCCTCTGTTGCCACACCGAATGGCCAAGCTGCTTTTCTGTTTTTACTCACCTCTTCTTTAGCACCGTTAATTCGCTTAGGCTATGGCACAATGGTATACAAAGCGATCCCCTACACTATATCGCTTACTATCGTTGGCTTATTAAGCGTCATCCATTTGCTGCCTAATGCTACCGAGGCATTGAATAAGGCGGGGCTTTTTAGCGACTCTCAAGAAAGCAGCGAGCTCACTGTGCCTACTCACAACAATGGACATCATTAGCCTAGTAAGATAGTTACTCCGTCGATTGACTATTGCGTTGGCCTACCAACGAATAACGGTATCAATCTTTCATTAGCACAATGCTTTTGTGAATCAAGCAACGAACGCTATATGGCACAATATTTTTCTATCATTTTTTTTATCCATGTCGCACCTCATCTACCCTTGTGGATGACTGACATTATTGGCTGCATATTAGGCCAGCTAATGAGGCATAGCCAAAACTCACTCTACCGAAATAGCAAAATCAACTTAGCGCTGACTCAGACTGAATTAAACAGTGCAGAAATTAAAAGTCTAGCCAGTAAGTCCCTTTGTAGAACCATAAGTAATTTCTTTGAAATGCCCCTTATCTGGACAGCTTCAGACCAATGGATTAAAAAGAAAATCACTAAAATAAACGGTGAAGATTCTTTGCTAGCCGCCTTGGAACAGAAAGCGGGGGTTATTTTAGTGATACCGCATATCGGCAACTGGGAAATACTGGGACGTCATAGCAGTCGCTATGCACCCATGACCAGCCTTTACAAACAACAAAAAAACCCAGCCCTCGAAAGCTTTATTAAACAGGGGCGTGAAGCCTCCGGTTCTGCCTTAGTGCCAACCAATACCAAAGGTGTCGCTGCTTTATTGAAGGCGCTAAGAAGAAATGAACTGACTGCCATATTACCAGACCACGTTCCAACCAAAAACTCTGGGATATTCACGCCATTCTTTGGTCAACCAGCCTATACGATGACTTTAGTTCACCAGTTAATCAAGCGCACCCAGTGTAACGTAGTCATAGGCTACGCAATAAGAGTGAAACAAGGCTTTGAACTCAATTACGAAGCGCCCGAAACGGCTATTTATGATGCAAAGGAAAAAGTATCTGTTGCCGCCTTGAACCAATCAATAGAAAAGGTGGTCAGTAGGCATATAAGCCAATACCAGTGGGGCTACAAACGGTTTAAAAGAAGGCCTGAAGGGACAGCCACGCCTTATACATAAATGCCTTTAAAGGAACGACCGTAACTAATGCTGCGTGGATTCACCACCGCTATTAAGCCACAAGCATTGACCATCACTTTTCTTATCAATCACTGACAGCAATGCTTGGTGAGCATCAAGCTCTGCCTGACTCGCCGCAAGCACAGCCAGTCGACTTCGGTCTTTATTCAGTAATAAGGGCGTATTTTTTGCTGACTCAGCACCCTCAACTTGCGCCTTTGCATCGAGACCCAGCGAGGTCTGCCCGCCTGTCATCATTAGATAAACATCAGCCAAGATCTCAGCGTCAAGCAAGGCGCCATGTAACTCTCGTTTAGCATTATCAACGGCATAACGTTTACATAGCGCATCCAAATTATTTTTTTGACCGGGATGCTTGCTTCGAGCTAGAAATAAGCTGTCAACCACCGAGCAGATCTTGCTCATCTTTTTAACCTTATTAGCCGCAAGCGTTAATTCATGGTCAAGAAAACCAATATCAAAAGGGGCATTGTGAATGATCAACTCAGACCCATCAACAAAAGCAAGAAACTCGTCAACAATGTGACTAAAGATAGGTTTATCGGCTAAAAACTCATTACTAATACCATGGACCTCAAGCGCACCTTGATCAATCTCGCGCTCGGGCTGAATGTACTGATGATAGTGCTTGCCGGTTAGTTTCCTATCCACTAGCTCGACACAACCTATTTCAATAATGCGATGGCCTTTAGAAGGTTCTAAGCCAGTCGTTTCTGTATCTAAAACAATTTGCCTTTGCGCCATCAATAACTCCTTACTCGATTAAAATTCTTTTCTTAAGTCACTACTTCCAACTAATCTATGTTCACAATTGGTCAATACCGCGATTAGCTAATTGATCCGCTATTTCATTCTCAGCATGACCCGAATGCCCTTTTACCCATTGCCATCGAATATGATGGCGTTGCGTCTGCTCATCGAGCTCACGCCACAAATCCGCATTTTTAACCGGTTTTTTTGCGGCTGTTCGCCAGCCGTTGCGCTTCCAGTTCACAATCCATTCAGTTATTCCTTTTCGTACGTATTGAGAATCAGTCACTAACAATACGTCAGAATCATCATTCAATAACCGCAAGCCTTCAATAGCCGCTTGTAGCTCCATTCGATTATTAGTAGTGTTAATCTCGCCGCCACAATGATGATGATCCTCACCCTCTCGGCGCAATAAGACCCCCCAACCTCCCGGACCGGGGTTACCGCGACAGGCTCCGTCAGTATATAATTCAATCGTCACAATTATGCCCTACGTTTACAAAACCTGTAAAATACCATGTTAGCCAAGTCACTAACAGACCCCTAGTCTTATTGAACAGAAGTGAGCGCCTTAATCCTCAAAGTAGCTTTGCGGCTGACCTTGCTTAACCCCTGCACCGCGAGCAGGTGAGACCCGTTGAAGCCAGGAAGAATGCAGTGGATTAATCGGAAATACCCGTTTTTTTGCTAAGATGAAATACAACTGACCAAAGGGTGAACGACAAACACGCCCAACAGACTCAAAACATTTCATGGCCTCTAAGGAACCACGGTGATTTATTGTCGGTCGATGAAAAAAGCAAGATTGATGAAGGACTTGATAATTTAATACCGATAGCCAATCGGCCAATCTGGCCGAACGGATAGGTCGATGCTCCGGAAGTGCAGGCTTCAGCCAGCGTCCGTAGCGGCGATATAGGCTCCAACTACTCAGCGGATTAAAACCAATAATCGCCAGATGACCACCATCTTTAAGCGTCCTATCGGCTTCTCTCAACAATTGCTGAGGCTCGATAGAGAAGTCCAATACATGATGAAAGATAATGGTATCGATGCAGTCTTTGGCCAACGGTAAGTGCTGATAATCACCCCTTATTGTATCCTTGGAAACTGAACGCATGCAGGGTGCAAATCCCAGCTGTAAATATTGTCCCACTGAAACATCAGGAACCAAACGACGGCCTTGTTGGACGCTAAGCTGCAATAAGTTATAGCCGGCAAGAGAAGGTAGATAGCGATTGAGGACAGTTTGCTGTTCCGCCATCAATGCGACACCAAGATCAGTTTGCAAAAACACGTTAAACTGTCGCATAGCTTTAGGCATAGACGACCGCTGCCCTGAAAAAAAAGCGCGTGTCTTCAATATAGGGTCGCTAGGATGCTGATTGCTTAATCTCATTCTCAGTGTTTTTCGTTAAAACTAGGCATAGCCTTTACCTCGGCTTAGCTGATAATATAAAAACTACTTTCATTGCTCAAGCTAACATGCAATCGATTGGATAATTAACCCATGAATACAGTATCGACACCGCCCTACTCGGTCAGCCGACTACCCGCTTTTAATGATAATTATCTGTGGCTTATCGATGATGGCTGCCGTGCAATAACGGTGGACCCCGGCGACGCCAAAGTCGTAAAAAATGCGTTAATCGAGCGCGACCTTCAGCTTGACTATATATTGACCACCCATCACCACGGTGATCATACCGGCGGGGTCAGCGAGTTACAGGCTGCATTTGACGCCAAAGTCATCGGCCCTGATAGCCCTAATATACCCCAAGTTACGCAAGCGGTTTGTGATGAACAAATGATTGAACTGATGGGAATCACATTCACTGTCATTGCGGTGCCAGGTCATACGCTGGATCATATTGCTTACTTTGCAGCTTCACCAAACCCCCTGGGTCAACCGATATTATTTTGTGGCGATACGCTTTTTGCTGGCGGGTGTGGCAGAGTGTTTGAGGGCAGTTATGCTCAGATGCATCACTCTTTAGAAAAACTAAAAGCGCTGCCACAAGATACCCGTATTTATTGTGCCCATGAATACACACAAGCCAATCTCAACTTTGCAAAAGTCGTTGAACCCGACAACTTGGCATTAGCACAGCGAGTCAAAACTGTTAGCCAACAACGAGCGAGTAACATTCCCACCATACCTTCACTATTAGCCGATGAACTCGCAACCAATCCATTCTTGCGCTACGATAAAACGGCAGTGATCGCGGCAGCTAGCAAGCGATTAAATAGAAAGAATTTAATCGGCGATGAAGTGTTTGCCGCTATTCGAGAGTGGAAAGATAACTTTTAACAGCTATGCATTCATAATACGTTAGCTAGACCTTAATCAATCAGTCGCAAAAGGGAAAAAAGCACCATGCCTCGTTATCGCTCAATACTATTGATACTGTCCTGTCACCTCTTGATGAGCTGTAATACCAATAATAATTTACTGACGACAATTCTAGATCGCTATATAGAGGCAACTGATTTACCCCCCCTTTGCGAGCAAGATGAACAACGGCTCAAAGAACAGTTTGCTATTCTAGAGGCTATACCCGCGTCATCCCAGACAGGCCACGCCGCTTCGCTTGACTTCCTTAACCAGCTTGACGATTTTTACATTGAACTGGGCAACAGTTATAGCGCCATGCAATTACTCAGCAATGTTCATCCAAACAGTACGTTACGCAGCGCAGCCAGCGACTGTCAGAAAAAACTCTCTAAGCTTAACACTGATGTCAGCTTATCCAGTGCTATCTATAGGCAACTGAACACCATCACTCTCGAAACTGACGATAAAAACGCTCTACGCTATCAAAAAAAGCTGCTACGCTCTTACGTCCGCTCTGGCGTTAGCCAGCCCGCCGAAGCGCGAAAAATAATTCGCCAATTGCAAAATGAGATTGCCGAACTCGGACAGTTATTCTCGAAAAATATACGTGATGATGTTCGTCATATTACCATTCAATCAACCGATGATCTGAAAGGCCTGCCGCAAGACTATATTGATAAACTTGATCGTAACGAACAAGGGCAGTGGCTTATCACCACCGACTACCCCAGTGTGTTTCCATTTTTACGCTACGCGCACTCTGACCAATACAGACATGCGATCTACCTACAGTTTTTAAACCGCGGCTACCCTGCTAATAAAACGGTATTACAAGACATTATTACCAAGCGGCACCAATTAGCAACAACTTTAGGCTACAAAAGCTACGCCGCCTATGCGACAGAAACAGCAATGATCGAAAATCCAGAAAATGCTGCTGAGTTTATTAATAAAGTGAACCTATTAGCGACACCGAGAGCTGAGAGAGACTATGCGCAACTACTGGACCAACTTCAGCAAACGCAAGCCAATGCCTTGTCGGTCGGTAATTGGCAAAAGTCGTTCTTAGAACAGCAAGTCAAAAAGCAACACTATCAATTTGACAGTAAAGCAATTCGCCAATACTTCCCTTATCAGCAAGTTAAAAATGGCGTATTTGATTTAGTCGGTGAACTGTTCGAACTTAAAATCGTTGATTGGCAAACACCCGTCTGGGATTCAAGTGTCACTGCGCATCAATTGCAAACACAAGAAGGTGAGTCACTAGGCTACTTTTATCTCGACATGCATCCACGCGAGGGTAAGTATAAGCACGCAGCACACTTTGGCATTCAAACCGGCGTTGCTAATAAACAGCTACCTATTTCAGCCTTAATTTGTAATTTTCCGGGTGCTGACCAGTCAGTGAATGAAGCTGGCCTAGCAAATGACTTAGGCCTCATGGAACATAGCCAAGTCGAAACTTTTCTTCACGAGTTTGGCCACCTGTTACATAGCCTTATTGGCGGTCACCAACCGTGGAGTGGCTTATCCGGCATCGCCACTGAACGGGATTTTGTCGAGGCCCCTTCCCAATTACTTGAGCAATGGGTTTGGGATTATGATAGCCTGCAACGCTTTGCAATTAATGCCAACGGTAAAGCCATTCCTAAGTCACTGGTTGCTAAAATGGTAGCCGCTCGTGACTTCGGTGTAGGCACACATATTCGCAACCAAATGTTTTATGCTGCACTGTCACTGAACTATTATTCAATCGAACCCGAGTCTTTAGATCTGAAGCAAATATTAATCAAGCTTCAAAACCAATATTCGCCCTTTGACTACATGGAAGATACCCATTTTTTCGCAAACTTTGGCCATTTATTTGGCTACTCGGCACGTTATTATACGTATATGTGGTCTGAAGTTATCGCGGCAGATCTGTTTTCAGAATTTGAGCAACAAGGACTGATGAATAAAACCCTCGCAAAACGCTATCGCGATCAAGTGTTAACCCCGGGTGGATCTCAAGACGCGGCTAAACTGGTCGAAAATTTCTTAGGCCGCCCCTTTAACTACCAAGCATTTAACGAGCAACTCAATGCCGAATAAAATCTTATTGCCGGTTTTGCTATCGATTTTATTACTCGTCGGCTGCGACCTTGGCCCAAGTAATATAGAGTCGGCCACTGCTAAACAAATTCTGCACCTTGGCAATGGCACTGAACCTAAAGATCTCGATCCTCATACCGTCACCGGCGTGCCTGAGCACAATATTATTAGCGCCTTATTTGAAGGGCTAATCAGTGTCGACCCAGCAACACTCGCGCCACAACCTGCCGTTGCCGAATCTTGGGTTATCAGCAATGATGGAAAGCGCTACACATTTACTTTGCGTGATAACTCCAACTGGTCAAATGGCGACCCTGTCACCGCGGATGATTTTGTCTGGTCTTGGCAGCGAATGCTATCCCCTGCGCTAGCCAGCGAATACGCTTACCAATTGTTTACAGTGAAAAACGCCCAAGCTTTTAATCACGGTGAATTAAAAGATTTTAGTCAAGTTGGTGTTAAAGCAATTAATAGCAAAACCTTAGTCATTGAACTGGAAAACCCAACCCCGTATTTTCTTTCGCTACTAGCCCACTACAGTACGTTTGCCGTTCACCCGCCCACGATTTTAGCCTTTGGTGAACGGGATCAGGCCGGCACACTTTGGACGCGGCCCGGTAATCTTGTCGGTAACGGTCCTTTTACCCTAGACAGCTGGCGCCTCAATTACATTATTCGCGTTAAAAAGAACCCGCACTACTGGGATCATGAAACCGTCAGATTAAATGAAATCTTGTTTTACCCGATCGACAGCGCACTGACTGAAGAGCGTATGTTTAGAACCGGTGTGTTGCATGCAACTAGCAGCACGCCTCTAGATAAAATTGCAAGCTACCAAACCAATGACCCTGATAAAATCTCTATCGATCCGTATCTCGGCACCTATTATTATCGATTGAATGTCACAGAGAAACCGCTTGATGATGTACGTGTCAGGCGCGCTCTTTCCATGTCGATCGATCGTCAGGCCATTACCGATTCAATTACTAAAGGCGGACAAATTCCTGCGTTTACTTTCACGCCACCTAATACGCAAGGTTATTTTGCTAACAATAACAGTATTCGCTACGATCTTGCTCTAGCGCAGCAACTGCTGAGCGAGGCGGGTTTTCCAAACGGCGAAGGCTTTCCAGAAATCGAATTAACCTACAATACCAGTGACGGTCACCGCCGAATCGCAGTGGCCATTCAGCAAATGTGGAAGCTGGCACTGAATATAAATGTACGCCTTTCTAACCAAGACTGGAAAGTCTACTTAAGCCGCATTCAAGCTTTAGACTACAGTATTGCGCGAGCCGCTTGGATCGGTGACTATCCTGATCCTAATACCTTCTTAGATATGTTTGTGACCGATGGCGGTAATAATCAAACCGGGTGGTCAAATAGCCAGTACGATGAATTGATCGCTTCAGCCGCTTCTGAGGCAGACGAAAAGAAACGCTATAAAATTTTTCAACAAGCCGAAAATTTGTTGATGGATGAGAGCCCCATCATTCCTATTTATACCTATACTCGCGTATTATTAAAACACCCTCAACTTAAAGGCTGGGAACCTAATATCCTTGATATTCATCCCTATAAATATGTCTATCTTGAAGATTCAACCATTAATGGTGGTCAATAAATGATTCGATTTTTTCTATCTCGACTCCTGCAGGCCATGCCCGTGATCTTCATTGTTATCACTGCGACATTTTTTTTAATTCGAAGTGCACCGGGCGGTCCATTTGATGCCGACAAAGTCGTTAGCCAAGAAGTCATCGAGCGACTTAATGAACGCTACAACTTAGACGCACCAATACACCAACAGTATTTCGATTATTTAAGTCATCTCATCCGCGGCGATTTTGGCCCCTCTTTTCGCTACACCAATCGCTCCGTCACCGAGATGATTGGCGCCGGACTGCCCATCACCTTTGAGCTGGCTATTTACGCCATTATGATCGCCCTAATTATCGGTATAAGCGCAGGGATGCTGGCCGCAGTACGACCTAATACGGCGCAGGACTACATACCCATGTCCTTAGCCATGACCGGCATCTGTATGCCGTCTTTTTTACTTGGACCGCTTCTGGTCTTAGTCTTTGGTATCTGGCTACAGTGGCTACCTGTTTCAGGCTGGGGCTACTCTCCCGGCGATAAAATTTTGCCGGCGATCACATTAGGCTCGACCTATGCTGCCTATATTGCCAGATTAACCCGTGGCGGCATGTTAGAGGTACTCAATCAAGATTATATTCGTACTGCCAAAGCCAAAGGACTTAGCACTAGTAAGATTATATTTAAGCATGCACTGCGCGGCGGATTAGCACCAGTGGTGGCTTTTTTAGGACCCGCCATAGCCGGTTTGTTAGCAGGCTCTTTTGTGGTCGAAACTATCTTTCAAATTCCTGGCCTCGGCCGCTTTTATGTGCAAGCTGCTTTTAACCGTGATTATACGATGATAATGGGTACCACTATTTTGCTGTCATGCTTAATTGTCTTTTTAAACATGCTATCTGACTTGTTGGCCGTTTGGCTTAACCCTCGACTCACTTTAGACGCGAAACATTAACCATTATGGCTACCGATTCTTTGCAACAATACCAAGACGTCGTCTTCGACCAGGGTCGCTCGCCCTGGCAGGACGCTTGGTATCGACTGAAGCAAAATAAACTCGCTATTATCAGCTTAAATTTTCTCGCCGCTCTGGTGGTCATCTGCGTGTTAACACCTTGGCTTGCCCCTTATGGCTACGAAACGCAAAACTTAGCCCTAGGTGCCTCTGGCCCTTCAGCTGCACATTGGCTTGGCACTGACATTCACGGCCGTGATCTAATGACGCGTCTCATGTATGGCGGTAGAATTTCTCTAATGGTTGGCTTTGCCGCCACAGCAGTATCGTTAGTCATTGGCGTGCTTTGGGGAGCTATCGCAGGTTATGTAGGCGGTTTAACCGATACCGTTTTGATGCGTATCGTCGATATTTTATATGCGTTGCCCTTTATGATTTTTATCATTTTATTGATGGTGGTATTTGGTCGTAGCTTACTACTTTTATTTTTAGCCATTGGTTTAATTGAATGGCTAACAATGGCAAGAATCGTACGTACGCAGGTGATGAATATTCGCAATCAGGAGTTTGTGAGTGCAGCCATTGTAACGGGGCTAAGTCACTGGCAAATTATTAGTCGGCATATTATTCCTAATATTATTGGCCCCGTTATCGTCTATATAACACTGACCATTCCCAGCGTCATGCTGTTAGAGGCATTCTTAAGCTTTTTAGGCTTGGGCATCCAGCCACCACAAAGCTCTTGGGGCGTGCTTATATCAGGGGGTGTAGAGACCATGGAGGAATACCCATGGCTGTTACTATTTCCTGGCTTAACCTTATCTGCAACCTTATTTGCACTGAATTTTTTAGGCGATGGTCTTCGAGACGCGCTCGATCCTCGCGCAACTAGCGACTGATACACGAGACATTATGGAATTACTTAACGTCAATAACTTATCGATTGCCTTTGATACACGAGACGGCAAAACTCAAGCGGTTGATAATATCTCATTTAATGTTCAGCAAGGCGAAACGCTGGGTATTGTTGGTGAGTCAGGCTCAGGTAAATCAGTCAGTTGTTATGCACTGATGGGGCTTATCGATAAACCTCCCGGCCACATAGAGCGCGGCAAGGCATTATTTCATAATGTTGACTTACTTTCTGCAGACGAAAAAACAATGCGTGGTATTCGTGGCAAACGAATCAGCATGATTTTTCAAGACCCGATGACTGCATTAAACCCTTACCTGAGTGTTGGCGCCCAAATCATAGAACCCTTGCTGCTACACGAAGATGTTTCACGCAACCTAGCTAAGCAGAAAGCATTAACTCTACTAGAAGAAGTCGGCATCAATGACGCGGCATCTCGCTATTATCAATACCCGCATGAACTTTCAGGCGGCATGCGGCAACGGGTGGTCATTGCAATGGCGTTAATCACCGAGCCAGAACTATTGATTGCCGATGAGCCTACTACTGCTCTAGATGTCACTATTCAAGCACAAATTCTTGAACTCATTAAAGACTTACAGCAACGAAGAAATATCGCAGTTATTTTCATCTCTCACGACTTAGATGTTATTAGGTATATGACTGATCGAACCTTGGTCATGGAGCAAGGGCGTATTGTCGAGCATGGACAAAGCCAAACAGTTTTTAATTCACCCAATCATTCTTACACAAAAAAATTACTCGCCTCCATACCGCAACAAGCTAAACCGGTCAAATTTAAATATACACCGAAAAAAAATAGTCCTTTATTGTCAGTTAACAATGTCAGTATTAGCTATGCAGATCGTAGCTCGCGGTTTCAAGCGGTTAATAATGTCAGCTTGAAATTAGCCAAAGGGGAAATTTTAGGCTTAGTCGGTGAATCTGGCTGTGGTAAAACAACCCTGTCCCAAAGTATTGTTAAATTAATCAACATTGATCGTGGTGAAATACTTCTTGGAGAACTATCGCTACATAAGCTAAATACGAGCGAGCTAAAACAGGCCAGAAAAAATGTGCAAATGATTTTTCAAGATCCCTACGCGTCGCTTAATCCTAGAATGACGGTGTTCAACACCTTAGCGGAACCGTTAAAGATTCATCGATTGGCTGAATCCAGTGACATAAAGAAAAAAGTACTGAATTTAATGGCCGATGTCGGGCTTGATCCTTGTTGGGCAAATAAATATCCGCATGAATTTTCAGGTGGGCAGCGCCAGCGAATAGCCATTGCAAGAGCCCTAGCGGTAGAACCGCAATTAATTATTGCCGACGAGCCCGTATCTGCTCTAGACGTCACTATTCAGGCACAAATTCTCGAGCTGTTACTCACACTTTGTCAGCAACGGCAATTAACAATGATATTTATTTCACACGACCTAGCCGTCGTTAGATACATCGCCGATCGCACAGCCGTGATGAATCAGGGTAAAATCGTTGAATTGAATGCAACTGAAACTCTTTATCAGGAACCTACCCATAGTTATACCCAACAGCTCTTATCTGCAAAGTTATCTGGATAGTCCACTCATAGATTTCCTGACTAAAAACGTCAAAAGCCGAACATTACGGTCCTTCAATCATACCTAGAAACAATAAAAATAAAGCCAACAAAATCATATACTTAAAAAAATAATCTTGGCTGACTATTTATTTAGTGCATAAACAAACACTTAGGCCCACTGAAAAATGAGTTTTTACTTGGATTTTGATACAAGCTTGTTACAATCAAATATAGTTTTAGTTCATAATGAACTAATTAAGTCGGTCTATATTGCTGTTACTTACAAGCAAAATAGCAATATTTTTTAGCTTAAAGCCGCTGAATTCGACTTGAAAATGATTTATTGCTTACGCTAGCCACTACAAAAGGAAAATCTATGTCATCAATCAGTAGCGCTATTATTCCCACAAAATTTGCTCGCTCCATGGTGAAAGTTGCAGAAGCTCAAGGGCATGATATCTCGCATATTCTTGAAATTTCTGAAATGCCCTTCGACCCTCGTGGTAATGAGGAAGATACACCCGAATATATCTCAGCCGATCTTTATAACCGGCTATACCAGCGCATTATGTGGACCTTGCAAGATGAAACCTTTGGCATGTTGCCACAAATTAAAGCGCCACTCGGCTCTTTTCGAATGACCTCGCTAATGATCATTCACTGCGACAATCTTGGTGAGGCGATGATACGCGGCAATGAATTCAGCGATTTTCAACAAGCCTTAATTGGACACACCCCAACCAAAAAACGTCGCTTGTATAACACATCCCCTGATGTTGCTGTTCTTGAATTGCCACACTATCAAGATCTGCAATACGCATTAACCACTGATGGAATTTTAGCAGGCGCGCATATCCTTTCAGCATGGCGACGATTTTGCGGTTGGCTGATTGGCAATACCATCGAATTATTAGAAGTGCGACTCCCTGGTAACGAACCAGAAAACATGCCTAGGTACCAAAAACTGTTTAATTGCCCAATAAGTTTTGGCGCTGATGTTGCTCAATTCAGTTTTAGCAGCCATTATTTAAAATCACGGATTGTACAAAACGAAGAAAGCCTAAAGACCCTCTTGAGAAATGCTCCCTATGCACTGCTTGCTGAAGAAGTGAGCTCAACTAATAATATCATCACTCGTATGCGTAAGCATATCGGTAGCGAATTTACTAAAGATTTCCCATCAGTAGAAGAGATGGCGGGCTTGCTCAATATGTCAGTCTCGACTCTTCGTCGCCGCCTAAATAAAGAAAACACAACCTATCAAAAGTTCAAAGATATAACACGTCGTGACGCGGCTATTCATTACTTAAAACAGCCAGAGCTGAAAATCAATGCGATTTCAGCATTAATGGGCTACGATGAACCCAGTGTATTTCATCGATCCTTCAAGAAATGGACCAATGTCACACCAGGAGAGTATCGTATTCAACTGAATCAACAGGAAAACGAAAAGGTCGACGCTTAACTTCGTCGGCCATCACAAAAAAACTACGATTCAGGTGCAGGTCTAGCACGTTGATTAAACAATTGCGACATCAATTGTTTAATCTCTTCAGGGCTGTACCTACTAGTATCCACTGTCATATCACTGCCAACTGCCATGCCAGCCTTTAAACCTGGCCGCTCAGATAGCTCGTCCCACCACCGTTTAAAGTATTTGAAATCATTAATGTCTTCACCCTGCGCTTCGAGATAAGTGCACCATGGATAGCAAATCATATCAGCAATACTGTACTCGTCACCGGCTATGAAGGGACGATCATACAAGCGATTATTCATAACGCCATAAATACGGTTGACTTCATCGGCGTAGCGTTGTTTTGCATAGCTCTGATCACCCTTGTCATCCTCTAAGCGGCGATAGTGTCCCGCCTCACCAAATTTAGGCCCTTGATTGGCCATTTGCCAAATTAGCCATTGAACCACCTCATATTTTGCCGCTGACTGCTGCGACCAAAATAAACCTGTCTTTTCTGCCACATACATCATGATAGCGCCAGACTCAAAAACGCTAATAGGCGCATCACTTCCATCAGGACGGTGATCAACCATTGCTGGCATTCGGTTATTTGGACTAATTGCAATAAATTCAGGTTTAAATTGGTCACCCGTTCCAATAGAACAAGGCACTATTTGATATTCAAAATCAGGTTTTAATAATTTAATTTCTTCAAATAAAATACTGACTTTTAAGCTGTTAGGTGTAGGCCAAAAGTGTAAATCAATCATCTGCTTTGCTATCCTAATACATGATTATCGAGTAGGCGTATTTTTAACCCAAGCCAACAGAAAATGCTATTACGATTTAGGCAAGTTGTTCGGAGTTCACTGCAAAATCAATAGTTAACGTCACGAACGAGTACTCCATTGCCCGCCCCTGGCCTTATTAGAGGGCTTTCGTCGCTTACCAGTTGGGCGACCACGAGTATTCGAATTTGCAGGAATGAGCTGATTTGGACCATCACCAATCAACTCGGCACGCTTCATTTTTCTCAGTGACTCACGCAGGTAAGGCCAATTTTTCTCATCGTGATAACGTAAGAAAGATTTCTGTAACCGACGCTGATCTAAATCTTTAGCAGTATAAACTTTTTCACCCCGCTTATATTTTAACTTTTTAAGCGGGTTTCGACCTGAGTGGTACATTGCTGTTGCTAAAGCCATTGGCGACGGATAAAAAGTTTGCACCTGATCAACTCTAAAGTCATTAGTTTTCAACCATAATGAAAGGCTCAGCATATCTTCATCGGTGCAACCCGGGTGAGCGGCAATAAAATACGGAATTAAATACTGCTTTTTATTGGCTTGCTTAGTGAACTTTTCAAACATTTTTTTAAACGTATCGTAGCTACCCATACCCGGCTTCATCATTTTTGACAAAGTGGCATCCTCACTGTGCTCTGGCGCAATTTTAAGATAACCGCCAACATGATGCGTAACCAACTCTTTTACATATTCTTCGTCCAACACGGCTAAGTCATAACGCAAACCCGATGCAATTAAAATCCGCTTAACTCCTGGTAACTCTCTCGCCTTACGGTAAAGTTGAGTCGTAGGCTTGTGGTCGGTCACTAAATTTTTACAAATAGTCGGATAAACACAGGACAAGCGGCGGCAATTCGCCTGCACCACATCATCATTACAGTTAAGGTGATACATGTTGGCTGTAGGCCCGCCAAGGTCTGAAATGCTGCCAGTGAAACCAGGCACCTGGTCACGAATTTTTTCAATTTCATCAAGGACAGACTGCTCAGAGCGGCTTTGAATCACTCGACCTTCATGCTCGGTGATTGAACAAAAAGTACAGCCACCAAAACAACCACGCATAATATTCACTGAGGTCTTAATCATGTCATAGGCTGGTATGACCGCACCGCCGTATCGAGGATGGGGGCGACGCTTATAAGGTAAAGCAAATACCGCATCCATTTCATCGGTGGTCAATGGAATTGGCGGCGGACTCACCCAAACTTCACGACCGCCGTGTTTCTGTATCAGCGCTCGCGCATTATGCGGGTTACTCTCTTGATGCAAGACGCGTGAGGCGTGCGCATATAACACAGGATCATTGGATACTTTTTCGAACGAAGGTAGACGAATATAAACATCATCAGCAGACACGCCTTGCTCGCTTAGCGTTTTGTTAGCGATCGGCATCGGAATGATTTTGACTACATCCTCTTCCATTTTTTGAGGCTGCGTTTTATCACGATCGCAATTAGTTTCACCCTCGTCATAATGGTAAGGGTTGGGCAATTTATCTATCGCATTAGGCCAATCAATGCGAGTTGAATCAACCTCGACATAGCCATTAGGTGGTTTCGATAATATGGTCGTAGTACCTCGGAGACTTGACCCCTCAGAAATATCGCGACCCGCAGCAACCATATGCGCCAAATCACATAAAGCACGCTCAGCATTACCGTATAATAAAATATCCGCACCACTGTCCACTAATATGGACCGCCTGACGCTATCGCTCCAGTAATCGTATTGCGCAATACGTCGCAAACTGGCTTCAATACCACCAATCACGATCGGCACATCAGGATAGGCCTGACGACATCGTTGAGTATAAACAATGACACAACGATCGGGACGTTGGCCACCCTCACCACCGGCTGTGTAAGCATCATCACTGCGCATACGCAGATCAGCCGTATAGCGGTTGATCATCGAATCCATATTGCCGCCGGTCACCCCAAAAAACAAATTGGGTTTTCCTAAAGCAGTAAAATCTAAACTTGCCTGAGGATCACTCTGCTGCCATCCAGGCTGACTAATAATGCCAACACGAAAGCCTTGTGCTTCAAGCATCCGACCAATAACCGCCATACCGAAACTGGGGTGATCGACATAGGCATCGCCAGTCACAAGAATGATGTCGCAACTGTCCCAGCCTAAGTCATCCATTTCGGCGCGACTCATCGGCAAATAAGGCGCGACGCCATAGCACTCAGCCCAATATTTAGGGAATGAAAATAAATCTGTCGCAACGACTGGTTTGCGTAAATTCAAAGACACACGATGACCTGCTGGAAAAAAACAATGTTATAAAAATAGATGGAAAAATCTTGTATTTGGACGGCATTTAATCACAAACAAGGCTGTTTTTAAATTGGCACTATTGGAACTTATAAATCGCTGTTTAGCCTAATAGCGGCCTATAACTGGGCTATTCGCTCAGCCTCAGCCACCGCCGCTGATCCCATAGCTGAAAATCCTTGCTCCAGTGACGAACCCAATAATCGGGATAAAATCGGTATCAACCAACCATGCAGTTCAAAACGTGACTGGTAACGGGTGTTACCGTCAGCCAATACTTGCAAGCCGTGGGAGCGGTAACTTCGTAAAAGAAAGGTAGACTTCTTAGGGCTGGTATAAGAAAAATGAATTCCCTCTTCGACCTTACTAATGTATTCCACCTGACGCCGAGGCTTACCTTTACCCATCACTACTTGCATGATAATTTCATTCCCAACGGCTAACTCGCATTCACAATCGACCACAAAGGGATTCCAATTTTTATACTGTGAAAAATCAGTTAACACATGCCACAACTGGTGTTGGTTAGCCGCAACAGTAAAATCATGCTCAATAATTAAAGGCATATTGACTCCTATTGATAAAAAGCTGCGTGTTAATTGCCTCGCCAAATAGCAATTGGGCTTAGCTGATAAACTAATTTTAGCACTCTAACGCCAACCACTGCGACCAGCAGCATTGACAATAATACAACCATGAAGATCATACCAAGAGGCGCAAGCAATGGCATATCAAACACCCACCGGCCGAGGCTGTACAAAATGACTTGCGCAGAAATTACAGCACTAAGACCAGCCAATAATCCACCAATTGATAGCTCGACCCATAAGCTGCGCTTTAATAATGAAGCAGAACTGCCTATAGCTCGAAAAATTGTTTGCTCAGCTAAGCGCTTATCCAACGTCATTCGTAAACTGGCCACCATTACAAGCAAGCCAGCAAAAACCGTAACCCAAGCCAATGCCTCAACAGCCAAACTCACTTTAGCTAATATTTTTTGCGCGCGCACAATGATTTCACCGACATTAATTAATGTAGCTGATGGATGCTGGCGGCTTAAATTATCAACTTTCGCCACCTGTTGATCGGCAACATAAAAACTGGTCATATAAGTAAAAGGAAAGGATGATAGGTTTGGCGGCGATAAAATAAAATAAAAATTGGGCCGCATGCTATTCCAGTCTAGCTTACGAATACTGGTGACACGCGCTATGACTTCTACTCCGGCAAAACTAAAATGCAATTTATCATCTAAACCAATTTTAAGACTGTCGGCAATATCTTTTTCTACAGATACCTCTATTTCATCACTACTATCTTCATGCCATTGGCCGGCAAAAAGGATATTGTCATCCGCCAATGAAGCGGACTCAGTCATAACCATTTCACG
>DDDX01000046.1:9997-13028 GCA_002339085.1 Cellvibrionales bacterium UBA1969 | reverse complement strand
CAAGTGATTGATTTTTGTCGAAATCAGTTAACTGCTTATAAGGTCCCCAGTGATGTTGTGTTTATCGATGAATTGCCAAAGTCCAATGTTGGTAAGATTCTTAGGCGCGAACTTCGTGAATAAACAAGTTACCTGCTCTAGGTCTTTTTTTGACGTTAGATAATTTGAATGAAAGAGTTCAATCTAGACCCATTAGTTGATCAGTCTGAAGCAGTATTTGCTCTTATTGAAAAGTGTTTATTGCAAGATAGGCCGGCGTTGCGGGGGCTATGGAAAAAAAATCAAGCCCTGGAGAAAGAGCAAGAAAAACTTCACTTAAGTCAGAGAGATTTTTTCCTGAAGCTACAGTGTTCAATCGACGCAGTTGAGTGTCGCGCATCTTCATTCCAAAAAATAGATTACCCAGAAGAATTACCCGTTGTTCAATCGAGATTATCGATTCTCAAGGCAATAGATCAGTATCAAGTGGTGGTTGTCGCAGGAGAAACGGGGTCTGGTAAAACCACCCAAATTCCGAAATTATGTGCAGAGCTTGGCCGAGGTATCTTTGGGCGAATTGGCCATACTCAACCGAGGCGTCTAGCGGCTAGAACGGTTGCCGCCAGAATTGCTGACGAGCTTGATGTTCAGCTTGGCACAACTGTGGGTTATCAGTTCCGTTTTAACGAGCAGTTTACTGCGTCGACGCGCATTAAGATTATGACTGATGGCATTTTGCTTGCGGCCATTAATCGTGATCGTTTGTTGCTCGAATACGACACAATAATTATTGATGAGGCTCATGAAAGAAGTTTAAACATCGATTTTTTGCTAGGCTATTTAAAAATGTTATTGCCAAAACGGCCAGATTTAAAGCTCATTATCACCTCAGCAACCATTGATGTTGAACGTTTTTCTAAACACTTTGATTCCGCGCCGATCATCGAGGTAACCGGCAGAAGTTATCCCGTAGATATTCACTATCTTGAGCCTGAGCTTACTCACGCATCAGGTCAGCGCAAGCGTTCAAATACAGATAATGACAGCGCAGATTTTGATGGTGATTTAAATCAACAAATAAAAGACTGTTTGATATTGATTGAACAGAAGGGCCAAGGCTCAACCTTGAGCGGGCCACGCGATGTGTTGGTGTTTTTGCCGGGCGAGCGCGAAATTCGTGATTTAAGTCGCTTTTTAAAGTCAGAGCAAGCAACTATAGAGCTGCTACCTTTGTATTCTCGACTCAGCCAAAAAGAACAGCAGCGTATTTTTTCAGTTGGAAAGCCTTCGAAAAAAAGGCGTATTATTCTTGCAACTAACGTGGCTGAAACCTCAGTGACTGTACCAGGGATTGGATTTGTTATTGACTCTGGAGTGGCTAGAATTAGCCGTTACAGTGCGCGTAGTAAATTACAAAGGTTGCCCATCGAGGTAATATCACAAGCCAGTGCTAACCAACGTGCGGGCCGATGTGGCAGAATAGCTGCAGGTACTTGTTATCGCTTGTATACAGAAGCAGATTTTAATCAGCGGCCCGAGTTTACCGAGCCTGAGCTGCTCAGAACTAATTTAGCGGCCGTCGTTTTGCAAATGAAAGCCCTAAAATTAGGAGAAATCCAGCAGTTTCCTTTTTTAGAGCAGCCAGACTCAAGACAAGTCCGTTCAGGTACTAAAACGCTAGAGGAGTTAGGTGCTTTAAATCATAAGGGGCAACTCAACAGGGTGGGACAAAGTCTTGCACGTCTACCTATCGACCCGCGGTTAGGGCGCATGTTGCTTGCGGCTTTGTCGAAAAAATGCCTGTCTGACCTGTTGATTATTGTCAGTGCTTTAGCGGTGCAAGACCCGCGTGAATACCCCAGTGATAAGCGACAAGCTGCCGACATGAAACATCGTCGGTTTTGGCACCATAAGTCGGATTTTTTAACCTGGGTTAATCTTTGGCATTACTACGATGCAAAACTCGCAGAGTCGACCCAAAGCCAGCTGCGTAAGCAGTGCAAGAAAGACTTTTTATCTTATCCCAAAATGCGTGAATGGCGAGATTTACATCGACAGTTATTATTGGCCATTAAGCCATTAGTGGCTAAGCAATCATCGGCCGATGATGCGCTGCATACAGACCGCGACTGGTTGGCGAACTCGATTGACAATGATGCGCATCAACTTAACTTCGATCAACTTGAGATAGAGGTCATTCATACGGCATTATTAACTGGCCTAGCGACTAATATTGGCGGCAAGGAAAAGAAAGGTGAATACCGTGGCGTAAGGAATTTACGGTTCTTTTTGTTTCCTGCCTCATCGCAGTTTAAGTCGGCACCACGTTGGGTGATGTCGGCAGAAATTGTTGAAACGCGAAAAGTCTATGCGCGAACCCTTGCAGCGATCGATCCATTATGGGTGCTTAAAGCGGTTCCGCAATTGATTAACTACGAGTATAGCGAGCCTTACTGGGATGCTGAACGTGGACAGGTGATGGCGTATCGGAGTAGTTCTTTGTTGGGGTTAAAAATACTGTCGCGGCAGGCGGTGGTCTTCGAGTCAATTGATGCCCAGATATCAAGACAGATTTTTGTTCAGCAGGCGCTAGCTGAAGGGCAACTAAGACCGCAATCGAAGCTATTGAACTTGGCCGATTTTTGGCGCCATAACCAGCATTTAATTGATCAAGTTAAGTGCTTAGAAGAAAAGACTCGGCGAAGAGACTTGCTAGTTGATGAGCTTGTTTTAGCGGATTTCTATCAGCGAAATTTACCTGAAAAAATCAACAGCCGACGAGGCCTTCAGATTTGGTTGTCAAAGTACCCAAAGCGACAAGAGTCGCTTTTTCTCAAGCGCTCAGACTTATTGCTCATATCTGAGTTTGATACAGCTATAAGTCAATTTCCTGATCACTTAAAAGTGGCTGATTTAACATTGCCTTTGCAATATCACTTTAATCCCGGCGATGAAAAAGACGGCGTAACCGCCATTATTCCATTGGCCGCTTTGGCTTATTTGCCGATTTATCCTTTCGATTGGCTGGTGCCTGGCATGTTACGTGATAAAC
>DDDX01000046.1:0-9698 GCA_002339085.1 Cellvibrionales bacterium UBA1969 | reverse complement strand
TGCCTGGCATGTTACGTGATAAATGTATTGATTTAGTTAAAGCGCTTCCGAAGGCTCAACGTAAGCTTCTAGTACCTGTGCCCTCAGTGGTCGATAATCTGCTTGATAAAATAGATTACGAGGAATATTACAAAAAAAATATCTCTTTAAATGAGGCGTTAGCCGAGAAAATTGAGATCTATTATTCCTTATCAATTGATCCTGTGCAGTGGCGTTTAGCAGCAAAAAAGAGCTTAGATCGATTTCGCTTAATGCGTTTTGAAATTCACGATAAACAAGGATTATGCATTAAGGAGGGCAGAGATTTAGCAATTCTGATTGAGCAATGCCGTGACCAACTCGATGAGAGTGTAGACCGTTATGCCAGTCATGGTTTCCGTCAGAAAGGTCTTAATCGGTGGGACTTCGGTGCTTTATCGACTAGTCATGAATATCAGCAAGATGGTATAACGCTCCGAGGCTTCCCTGCGCTTATTGATAACAAGGAATCAGTGAGTTTAGATTTGCTATCTTCGCCTGAAGAAGCAATGATGGTATCAAGAAAGGGAGTTACGCGACTTTTAATGTTAGGTATGGCGGACAAAATTCGGTATTTGAAAAAACAATTAGTCAAAGATTCGCGAGTTATTTTGCCTTATTATCGATGTGGTAACCAAGAAGAGCTAGTTGAGGATATTATTCAAGCAGCCGTTGTTGAGGCTTGTTTGGGTGATTTTGATCGCTCTTTCCCTCGAGATCAATCACAATTTTACAGTTGTATGGAGAAAGGCAAGGGGAAGTTAGTCGCTTCTGCCTTAGCTACGGAAGCTTTGCTGTTAGAGACCTTGTCGCATTATCAAAAAATTCATCTTGAGCTTGACCGATTGAGAAGTACCTTTCCACTTCAGTGTGAGGATATAGATCGACAATTGCATGCTCTTATCTATCCTGGGTTTTTGTATGCTACGGGTTTACTGCGAGTTCAGCATTTGCCGCGTTACATGAAAGCAATTAGGACACGATTAGGTAAATTAGGTGGATCAGCGAAGAAAGACCTTGAATTGTGTGAAAATTTATCATCTTTAGAGCAGCCGCTTAAAAATCTGCTATATAAGTATCCTGAATCCATTTTTTCTGATGTAGCAGTTGATAATTTTCGTTGGTTATTAGAAGAGTTGCGAGTATCTCTTTTCGCCCAGCAGTTAAAGACAGCGCAGCCTGTTTCCCTTAAACGCGCATTGAAAGAGTGGAAAAAAATTAATCATAATAAATACCCTATGATGAGTTAAGTATGTCGCTTGAAGTTTCGACCGCCACACCTCTTTTAGATGCTGAAGGACAGTTCAGTTTAGCGTTAGAGTCGGTTGAAATGCCGGCGACAAATCATAGTGATACGCTCTCATCAGATCAGCCGGTAAATAGTCATGATTTAAGTCCAGGGCCGCTTTCTGAGTCTCTTTGGGTGTCGATGAGTAACGGTGAGCAGTTGCATCTGCGTCACTTCATGCCAAGCAAACTTGCTGAAGCTGATAAGTCTCCAGAGCGCATTTTTATGCTTCATGGCGAAGCTGAATGTGGCCGTATATTTTACGATAATTCAGGCCAAGGCTTGGCGGGTTATTTGGCGACATTAGGCTATGAAGTTTTTGTTGCCGATCTTGGTGGCCGAGGCAGAAGTTTGGGTGCTGAAGGTAAAGTTACTGAGCTCACAACCCGACAAATAATCATTGAGACAATTCCCCGATTATTGCGCGCCATCGAACTGCACAATAACGATACTGATTCTCAAAATAGTGCCCATTTGGTATCAAATAAAGCGACCATTTGGATTGGCCATGGTTTCGGAGGCGTTTTATTGTCTGCGGCATGGGCCCGCTTATCAACCGAGCAGCGCTCGGCGAGCCGGATGGTCTTTTTTGGCTCGCGTCGACGTCTCCAAAGCTCTCATCGATTGGCGCGTCATTTTTCTAAATTATTTTTGCATCCAATGATTGCTAAGCTAATTGATTGGCATCAAGCTTTTCCTGCTAAGTTGTTGAGGCTTGGCTCTTCTGACGAGAACACCGACTGGTACCACTGCTATGCCAAATGGATGAATGAAGAGCAATGGCTCGACCCAGAAGATAATTTTGATTATGGTTTGGCGCTGAAGAGTCACCCTGTGCCACCGACTTTACACTTTGCAGGCAAGGCAGATACCGTATTTGCTGATATTCAAGATGTAAGAGGCTTTATCGATGAGCTAGGTCCGCATGATGCAAGGCTATTGGTGTTAGGCAATATTGGGGAAACAACTCAGCAGTATGATCACCTTTCAATGCTGATCCACCCCTCTGCCGAGAATGATGTGTTTAGCTTTTTGGATCAGTGGTTGCTTGAGCAAGCTGGGTATCGGCTGAGGGTCGAGGAAGACGTGCTTAGCTCAAGTGATGGCAATGTTGCTTTTGCGGCAGCTAAGCCGCTTAGTCAGACAGATGCAGTTGAGCCATCAGCAGCAGCATCTTACCTAGAAGAAGATGACAGACAAAATGAAAGAGCTTCTTCAAGCAAAGAGACCATTGTTCTTTGTACCTAATGTAAAGTTTAATCATTTATTCGGTTAATTTTCTAAATGGCCAGGCGAATAGTGTTGGCTATCTCGCTACCCTTCATACTCTTTCGACGACACAGTTTAATTAATCTTAATGGATGATTGGACCATTAAGTGTCTATTTGAATTTGATAAATTGAGCCTTATTTAGTATTGTTAAGGCTTATTATCGTGCCATTATAGGGCTGCAGAGGTTTTTTATGTCTTTATCTCGGCTAGTTGGGATTGGTTTATTGTTAGTTCAGCTAATCTTTATAGGTAGCCCTCAAGCTTCTGAGGTAGATCCTTTCGAGCCTGTAAATCGAAAAGTTTTCGCATTTAATGAATTTCTTGACCGATGGTTAGTCAAGCCTGTGGCTAAGGTGTACCAGTGGTCCACGCCTAGCATGATAGATCAAGGTGTGAGTAATATTTTTTATAATATTGCAGAGATTAGGAATGGCGTGAATAGTTTACTGCAGGCCGACTTGTCAAATTCGGGAAAATCTTCAGCGCGTTTTTTGATAAATACAACGGTTGGACTATTAGGTTTTTTTGATGTTGCATCATATTGGAAACTTGAGTCTGAAAAAGAAGACTTCGGTCAAACACTTGCGGTTTGGGGTGTGGCTGATGGACCGTATATCGTGTTACCTATGCTCGGTGGGCGAAACCTTAGAGATACTCTAGCTTTTGCTCCAGATGTCTACCTTTCGCCACTGGAAGGAGTTCATCATGTCTCAACTAGAAATATTATTAGGGCGATAGATCTTATCGATACGCGAGCTGACCTTATTGATGCTGAGCAATTGGTTTCTGGCGACCGTTATGGTTTCCTTCGTGATATATACCTGCAAAGAAGAGCATCTGCTATCGCTAATGGAGATTTGGATGATGACTTTGAAGAAGACTTTTAAGTGCTAGGCTTTATTCATTCAATTTTGCGTTGAGTTTTTAATTCAACAGTCGATACTGTGATTAATTGATTATTATTACCGAACATAAGTGTTCTTTTTCCTCGCTTTAATTCTCCCATTCTTGCTTTATAAGTGTTTAAATGAATCCTCTATTGTAAGCGTATAATTACTTTTTCTTTAATCGATTGAAGATAATGTCGCGTGGATATTCCCAGTAGCTCTGATCTAGTTAAAGTGCTTGTCATTGATGATGACGATGACGTTCGTCATTCGATCGCATCGTATCTAAGTGGTAGTGGCTACATCATGTGTGAAGCCGCCGATGGCGAATCTGGTTTAGCCATGATGGCTAGTGAAAAACCTGAGTTGGTGCTTTGTGATTTAAGAATGCCTGAGCTAGGCGGCATTAATGTTTTGAAAGTTATTGCCGATGCCTATCCTCATGTGCCAATTATTGTCATTTCAGGTGCGGGTGTCATGAGCGATGCGGTTGAAGCTCTTCGATTAGGCGCAAGTGATTATTTAATTAAACCCATTATTGATCTTGAAGTTCTTCAGCATGCGATTGAGCGAAGCCTGGAGCGCTATAGTTTACGGCGCGAAAACCTTAAATATAGAAATCAACTTGAACAAGCTAATCGAGAGTTAAAAGCTAATCTTGCAGTATTAGAGAAAGACCAGCAAGCCGGTCTGCAGATACAAATGAAGATGTTACCTGTCAGTCCAATGCAAAAGTCTGCTTATATTTTTAAGCATCAAATTGTTCCTTCGGTTTACCTAAGTGGCGACTTTGTTGAATATGTGACCGTAGGTAATGACCACGTTGTTTTTTTCATGGCTGATGTTTCAGGACATGGAGCCTCATCAGCATTTGTCACAGTGTTAATGAAGAACCTAACAGCGCGCATGCGTAGCGAATATAATCGCTATAATGATGCTGGTATTTTACATCCGGCTGACTTCCTTGCTCAAGCGAATGCCGAATTACTCGGCACGGCTATTGGTAAGCATGCAACTTTGTTTTATGGAGTTCTTGATGCCCAGAAAAATCAGCTGACCTATTCTGTCGCTGGCGCTTTACCGTTACCGATTTTAATCAGTGATGGGCAGGCGCGTTATCTCGAAGGAGAGGGTGCGCCGGTAGGTCTTTTTGAGCAAACCAGCTACCAAGAAGTTGTTGTAGATTTGCCTAATAAGTTCAGATTTATGATGTTTTCTGACGGCATTTTAGAGGTTATTGATCAACCAAGTTTGGTTGATAAAGAAAAATACCTACTTACCCAGTCGGTTAACTTAAAGGCCGACGAAGAGTCTGTATTTAACCAGCTAAATGTCGATACTGATAAACAATACCCTGATGATATTGCACTGTTAGTGATCGATAGAAAGTAAATATTTCAATGAAATGCTTTGATATTTTGCCACAACAATTTTTATATTTGATTAAGAGGTGTTGAATTTTGTCTTACAGTAAAATTCTTGTTGGCTTACAAGGTGAAGACAGTTTTTGGCTTAAGCTTAATGGCGATGTGCGAGTGCCATGGTGCGTCAGTTTAGAAAGTTATTGTGAGGCAGTGATAAAGCAAGTAGGCATAAAATCTGTATATGTTGATTTAGTTGGCGCGACAAATCTTGATAGCACGACACTTGGCGTATTGGCGAAAGTTGCTGTTTATACCCAGCAATATTGCCATCATCAGGCGGTTCTGTTTTGTGCTAATGAGGATATTCAACGTTTAATTATTAGTATGGGATTTTCAGCGGTGTTTGATATAAAAGATGGTTTTGGTGATATCAGATTAAACTTTAGGGATTTACCTATTCTTGATTGTACAGAGGCTGAAGTTAAGGAGGTTGTAATCGCTGCCCATAAAGCATTAATGGAGCTGACAGAAGATAATCGTGCTTGTTTTGGTGGTCTGGTTGAGTCGTTGGAGAAAACTCGATCTTAGCGCACAGTTTATGTTATAGCTTACTCGCTTCATATTTTGCCTTAATAAAATCAGCATGGCCGACATAAATTAAATCGGCAACTTTACGGACTAAATAATCTTCGTGGGCATCAATCGTTTTGTCTGCATAAGCTACTCGCCAGATATTTCTGATTAAGTTATATTTTTGCTCTTTATTAAAGTTCTGATTAATGGTGTCAGTAAATTCATACAGTGATATTGCTTCAGCATTTTTAAGCTTGGCTTCACTAAGAATATCGGCTGCTTCTTCGTCGGATAAGCTAAATGTATTGGTCGCTATGGCTAGGATGGTCTGTATTTCCTGCTGGTCTATTGAGTTGTCGGCGCGGCTTAACTCAATCATTAATGCCGTTGCTGCTAGGTAAGAAAGTCTTTCAGGGTCAGGCTTCTCCGATTCTTTAGCAGTTAAGCTTTGAAATAAATCTGTTATTTTTTTAAACATAATCTCTAGCCTAGGGATGAGTTACGATAAAATAGCAACTAAATTATTTTATTGAGCTGGTATGAATATATTCGAATTATATGATAATTCCTATAACGAACCAAGTTCATTCAATGACAGTAATCTTATTTAATGCTTGAAGATAAACCTCAACACCAGCATCATTCTTATAAGCATTCTCACTCAGGTGGCGACGATATTGTCTGGCGCCAGGCCTACCATTAAATAGGCCAAGTGTATGACGGGTCATATGGTTCAGTTTTACACCAAACGACAGCTGTTTTTCTATATAACTGGCATAGCTTTTCGCAATTGACATTGCGTCTTGAATGGCTGTTTCATTGTTGCCAAAAATAAGCCTGTCAACATCATTTAGCATAAAGGGATTTTGGTAAGCCTCACGTCCCACCATTACACCATCAAGCTTTATTAGCGCCTGTTTGCATTGCGTTATGGATTTAAGACCGCCATTAAGAATGATCTTTAGCTCGGGGAAGTCTTGCTTTAGTTGAAATACGCGAGGATACTCTAATGGAGGTATCTCTCGATTTTGTTTTGGGCTTAGACCTGATAGCCATGCTTTTCGTGCATGTACAATAAAAGTATCACAGCCTGCTTCAGCATTAAGACCAACAAAATTTTGCAGGGCTTCATAGCTATCATTGTCGTCAATACCGATTCTACATTTAATGGTTACTGGTAGATCGACGGCATTCAGCATTGCCTTAACGCCATCGGCGACTGTCTGCGGGTGATTCATCAAGCTGGCGCCGAAAGCTCCGGATTTAACTCGATCACTTGGACAGCCTACGTTTAGGTTGATTTCATCGTAACCATAGTCAGCACAAATACGAGCACTTTTGGCTAGATCATGGGTATCGTTGCCACCTAATTGAACCGCGATTGGGTGTTCTTCAGAGTTGAATGCTAAATATCTAGCAGCATCACCATGGATAATTGCGCCAGTGGTAATCATTTCGCTGTAGAGTCTCGATTTTTTTGTTAGCAAACGCCAAAAATATCGGCAGTGCTTGTCCGACCAGGCCATCATGGGTGCGATACAAAATTTATACATTCAATTCACATATTTAAATATTAGTGATGGTTTCTCAAGCCTATTTGCTTGTTTGTACCCCATAGCTTGAATTAAAACGTCTCGCCTTATGATAGCTAACTTAATAGCCATATCAAGTGGACAAAATACAAACCTAAACCTACTTGTTAAATATAAAGTAGGCGTTGCTGATTACTTGTGTAGATGATGTTGATCTAAAGTGTTTTCGTTAATATCGGTTCGTGCTTTTAGAGAGGTAATGAAATAAAGGCTTCAAGTCCTCCTCCAGGATAATTTCCAAGTTCAAGGACGCCACCATGACTTGTGATGATGCTTTCGCTTATTGCCAACCCCATGCCAATACCGCCATCATTATGAGCACGTGCTTGGTCGGGTCTAAAAAAGGGTTTGAGCACATCGTTTAAATGCTGTTCGGGTATACCAGGCCCATTATCGCGGATAGTGATGTTAAGCTGTCTTTGATTTGGGTTTGTCACAATGATGTTGACCTTATTGCCATAACGCAGTCCATTATCGATGATGTTTCTTAGCGCGCGTCGGAGGCTAATATAACGGCATTCAAAATGATTGATTTGATTGACGTTATAATCTAAATGGCAATCTCTATAAGTGTCAGTATATTCTTCAATGAGGCTGTTAAAAAAGTTTTTTAGCTCAACTTTTTCTGTAGCTTCGCTGTTATTTTCAACAGCTTGCTGGCGCGTAAATGTTAATATCGCAGCAATCATGCCGTTCATTTCATCGACAGTTGAAATCATTTTTTCTTTGCTTTGGCCATCATCAAGGTTTTCAAGTCTTAGTCGCAAAGAGGTTAGCGGCGATCGAAGGTCGTGGCTGATAGCTCCTAGCATTTGCTTCTGGTTTTCCAATAACAGCATCACGCGGGTATTCATGGTGTTAAAAGCGGATGTAGCATGACGTATATCAGCAGAACCAATTTCTTTGAGCCTATCGACTACTTGGCCTTTGCCTAACTTTTCTGAAGCATCAGCGAGGGAAGAGATCGGCTTAGTCATTCGCAAGCTAATAAAAACACCCACTAAGCTTACGATAGTTACTGTCAGCAGTGTTAAACCGAGCAATCTTATTTGAATACCTGTCGATAGTTTTTCAAGTTTAAAGCTGCCGTACAGCCATAAGCCGGATGCCAGTTGCACTTCTGTATCTATTCGATCGTAGCTCAGTTGGGGCTTGAGCCATTTTTGCCAATGGTTTAGGTCGGTTGGTTCTCGTTTAGCAATAAATTCTGCATAGCTGCTATTAACTTTTTCGTGCTCATTATTAGTCACAGAGGTGATAATAATAAGTGCGTTTCCCATACGAAAATCAGTGTCTTGTATACGCTGGAGGAGGCGTTTTTGGGCGATGATATTGCTTTGGTTATCTTGTGTAAGTAATGAATCAGATTTCATTAATTGATAATCTTCATTGAGCCTAAAAAAACGTTTTGGGTCATTGATCGATAATAATAAATCATCGTGAAGGTAGTCAGGAGTGGCATCGACTAAATCAGCAAAGGTAAAAAAATCATTTAAGCTTTGGTCAATTCTTTGATTCATGCTGACCAAGCTACGTTCGCCAATAATTAAGAAAAAGCTGACTGACTGGGCAATAAGTAGACTCGACAAAAGCAGCCAAACAATTTGGCTGCGAAAGGTTCTGGGGAGTATTTTTTTTATCATATTTAATTGGGCTTAGCGGTCTTTTTTGGTAACTTCATAACCGAAGGTATAGCCACCACCCCAAACTGTTTTTATATAGGTGGGTTGTTTAGGGTCGACTTCTATTTTTTTACGTAAACGGCTGATTTGGTTGTCTATGCTACGATCAAAGGCAGCGATCGATCGATTGCTTACAAGATCGAGAAGTTCATCGCGAGATAGGACACGCTTGGGGTGTTCAATAAATGCCATTAACAGCCTAAACTCACCTGTGCTCAAATCTTTTGGCGCTTGCTGGCCTTGACGTAATTGCTGCTGATTAACGCTGAGCGACCAGTCACCAAATAAGTAATGAATGCCGTTATTATCTGCAGTATTGCTCTGTTCTGTAAACTCAGCTTGAATGTTACCAGTGATTATTGACTCGCGCCGTAAAATGGCTTTAATACGAGCCAATAACTCGCGGGGATTGAAAGGTTTGCTTAGGTAGTCGTCGGCACCTACCTCAAGGCCGATAATTCGGTCGGTTTCTTCATCCATGGCGGTCAGAAGAATGACGGGTGTTTGACTACTTTCATGAATATATCGACAAAGGCTTAGGCCATCTTCACCGGGCATCATAATATCTAGAATGACCAGTTGGTAGTCGTTGGCGGCAAGTTTATCTCTGGCTGTTTGAGCATCTTTAGCGGCCTCGCATTTGAGGCCGTTTTTTTCAAGATATTCAGTTAGCGATTCTCTTATCTCGTTATTATCATCAACAATTAGAAGCATGGCTGATACCTCGAGTGTTCCGTGAATAAATGGCGTCGTTCTGTTCTTCTGTTAGTGCTGGTATTGTACCCTAAAGCTGTAGAGATTATTTTCATAAGCATAGTCGGCTAGATTACTATCTCGATCTTTGAAATCGTAGCTCAATCTAACTCCCCACTGTGGACTTAAGTGAGTATCAAAATAAATTTTAATTCTGTCACGATCTTCAAATGTACGATATTCGGCGCTGCCAGCACTAACTTTATTGTAGTCTCTTTTACGAATAGCGTAACTAAGATTGATCTTTGATTTTTTTCCTAAAAAAGAAA
>DDDX01000049.1 GCA_002339085.1 Cellvibrionales bacterium UBA1969 | reverse complement strand
TGCTGATGTGTTGGCGGATGCTCAGGAACTTGGCTATGCAGAAGCTGATCCTACTTTCGATGTTGAGGGTATTGATGCGGCGCATAAATTGGCTATTTTGGCTTCATTAGCGTTTGCTATGCCACTTAATTTTGATGCCTGTTTTACAGAGGGTATTTCTGCTGTGGCCCCGCAAGATGTTAGCTTGGCTAGTGAATTGGGCTATCGCATTAAACATTTAGGTATTGCGCGCCGCACTGAACAGGGTGTGGAGATGAGGGTTCATCCAACCTTAATACCGCATCGACGTTTAATCGCCAATGTTGATGGCGTGATGAATGCCGTGCTAGTGAAAGGCGATTCAGTAAATGCGACCTTGTACTATGGCGCTGGCGCAGGAGGAGAACCTACAGCGTCTTCTGTTATTGCCGACATTGTTGATTTGGCTCGTTTAGTCGAGGCCTCGCAAGACCTACCCGCACTAGGTTTAGCGAGTCATGCTTTGACTAACAAAACCATTGTACCGATTAATGATATTGAAAGTGCGTATTATTTAAGAGTAACGGTTAATGACAAGCCGGGCGTACTGTCGCATATTACACAAATCTTAAGTGATTCGGGTATTAGTCTTGAAGCGGTATTGCAAAAAGAATCTGATCAGCATCAGGGCCATGGTTTGCCTGCGGGCCATGTTGCCGTCGTTTTGATCACCAATGTGATTCGAGAGGCTAGTTTTGCCGAAGCCGTCAGTGATATTGAGGCGCTCGCATCGGTTACCGATAAAGTCACTTTTATTCGAGTTGAAAGTTTGTCTTAAGCGGCTTTATTCTTTGTTTAGCAGGAATAGGCAACGGCAGTCAAGACTAATTGAGTTGACTAGCTTGATGGTGAGTGAGTTAAATCGTTAAATCGTTAAATCGTTATATAGAGAGTGACCGTGAAATATATAAGTACTCGAGGCGATGCACCATCGTTAAACTTTGAAGAGGTTTTGCTTACTGGTTTAGCCAGTGATGGAGGCCTCTATGTGCCTGCTGAATTGCCATCTTTCAGCCCAGAACAAATTGCCAGTTGGTCAGGTTTGGCTTATCACGAACTTGCTTATGAAATATTACTCCCGTTTGTCAGTGATTGTATTCCTGCTGAGGACTTTAAAGCGATTTTAGTCGAAACCTATGCTAATTTTTCGCATCCAGCGATTGCGCCCTTGGTGCAGTTAAATAGGAATGAATGGCTGCTCGAATTATTTCAAGGGCCAACCTTAGCGTTTAAAGATTTTGCTTTGCAATTGCTGGGTCGCCTACTTGATTACGTGCTTAAACGCCGAAACCAACGCGTTGTGATTATGGGAGCCACGTCGGGTGATACCGGTTCTGCGGCGATAGAAGGTTGTCGTCGTTGTGAAAATATTGATATTTTTATTTTGCACCCACACAATCGTGTGTCTGAAGTACAGCGCCGCCAAATGACCACCGTGTTAGAAGATAATATTCATAATATTGCTATCGAAGGTAACTTTGATGACTGCCAAGATATTGTTAAGGCGAGTTTTAGGGATCAGTCTTTTTTACCTGAAGGCGTGCAGCTAGTGGCAGTCAACTCTATTAATTGGGCGCGTATTATGGCGCAGATTGTTTATTATTTTTATGCCTCTTTATCCTTGGGTGCCGAGAAAAAGCCTATCGCATTTTCAGTGCCAACGGGTAATTTTGGTGATATCTTTGCGGGTTACTTAGCTAAAAAAATGGGCCTACCTGTTAGCCAGCTAGTGATTGCGACCAATAAAAATAATGTTTTGCACCGGGTCATGAGTGATGCTGTGTACGCCCGCACTGAGTTGCATCAAACCTTATCGCCCAGCATGGACATCAGTGTTTCGAGTAATTTTGAACGGCTTATGTTTGATTTATACGAATCGGATGGCGCAACAATCAATGCCTTAATGCAGCAGTTTAATAGTGAGTCAATTACCTTAAATAAAGCTGCTATGAAAAAAGCCAGAGCGTTATTCTCGAGCGCTTCTATCGACGATCAAGCGACCTGCGATATTATTGCTAATACCTATAACACTTCTGGCTATTTGCTTGACCCTCATTCAGCTACTGGAGTGGGCGCTGCGCGCATCTGTAATAAAGTTCCTGACCAACCGATGGTGATTTTAGCCACTGCGCACCCTGCGAAATTTCCTGCTGCGATTGAAAAAGCGGATATTAATATACGTGCCACTGTACCTGCACATATGAGCGATCTTTTTGAGCGTGAAGAGCGATTTACGGTATTACCAAATGATAAAGCTTCGGTTAATCAATTTATGATTGATCAGTTATAGTCCTGTGACCTCAGTCCTTCAGCGACAGCCAAAGTATTCGCTCGACGAAGTTGATTTTAAGACTGACTGCCCCCCATTGTTACGCCGCTTGTTTATTGCGCGAGGTGCTCGCTCGTCGGCTGATGTTGATGTGTCGCTGTCAGGTCTATTGGCACCTGAATTATTGCAGGGGATTGATGCAGCGGTAGTAGAGCTTATCGCCGCGATAGAAAGCCAGTCACGTATTTTGATTGTTGGTGATTTTGATGTCGATGGTGCTAGCAGTTGTGCCTTAGCGGTTCGCGCGCTTGAGCAAATGGGTCATAGCAACGTTCGCTTTATTGTTCCTAATCGATTTGAGTTTGGTTATGGTCTCACTCCTGAAATTGTTGCTGTCGCACAGCAGCAAAAGCCTGCTTTAATTATTACGGTTGATAATGGCATTGCCAGCGTCGACGGCGTTGCAGCTGCTAAAGCTGCGGGAATAAAAGTCATTATTACTGACCACCACTTGCAGGGTGCGGAATTGCCCGCTGCCGATGCTATCGTCAATCCTAATCAAACGGATTGCTTTTTTCCCAGCAAGCACTTGGCCGGTGTGGGCGTTATTTTTTATCTGATGTTGGCATTACGCTCTGCTTTACGTCAGCGCAACTGGTTTACGGACTCCTTAAAAGAGCCGAATATGGCTCAGTTTTTAGACTTAGTGGCCTTAGGTACCGTCGCAGATGTGGTGCCATTAGATAAAAACAACCGTATTTTAGTCGAGCAAGGCTTGCGTCGCATTCGTCGAGGGGAATGTTGCCAAGGTATTCAGGCATTGATAAAAGTAGCCAATCGCTCCGCGGCCAATCTTTCTGCTAGCGACATTGGCTTTGCCTTAGGGCCACGACTGAATGCGGCTGGTCGACTTGATGATATCTCCATTGGTATTGCCTGCTTGCTCACCGAAGATACAGCCCTGGCCGATGATTTAGCCCAGAGTCTTGATGAGATTAATCTCGACCGACGTCACATAGAGCAGGGCATGCAGCAGCAGGCAGAAGCCGCTTTAGCGGCTATCGACCGGACTGAGAATTTACCGATCGGTATGTGTCTGTTCAACGCTGACTGGCACCAAGGCGTGGTGGGCATTTTGGCCTCGCGGATTAAAGAGCAGTACTATCGTCCGGTGATTTGCTTTGCCCTAGCCAATGATGACCCAGACTGCGATGAATTAAAGGGCTCGGCTCGATCAATCAGCGGGTTTCATATTCGTGATGCACTTGAAGCGGTTGCCACCGAATGTCCTGGGCTAGTGACTAAGTTTGGCGGTCATGCGATGGCCGCTGGACTGAGTCTAAACAAAGCCGATTATGAAGCCTTTGCGGCCGCCTTTGATCGTGAAGTTCAAAAGCATTTATCAGAAGATGACTTAAAATTCTCGGTTTTAAGCGATGGAAAGTTAGCCGGCAGTGAAATTTCACTTGCCAACGCCAAGCTGATTCACTCCGTTGTACCATGGGGGCAGGGTTTTCCTGAGCCTCTATTTGATAATCAGTTTGCGGTGATTCAACAACGAATTGTGGGTGACAAACACTTAAAGCTGGTGCTCAGTTTAATGGATGATCCACAACAGCTCATTGATGCAATTGCCTTTAATATTGATCTTGACGCATGGCCCGATCCGCAAGTGACAACCATTATCGCGGCATACCGATTAGACGTAAACCGCTTTCGTAATCGAGAAACCGTGCAATTAATTATTCAGCATATTGAGAAAGTGAGTTGACTATGCAGACCATTACCCCAGGTATTTACCAACACTTTAAGGGCAATCGTTATCAAGTGATTGATATTGTCAGGCACAGTGAAACCCAGGCTGAGATGGTATTGTATAAGGCTTTATATGGCGATTTTGGTTTATGGGTACGACCGCTAGCCATGTTTGCAGAGACCATAGAACGTGAAGGTAAAGTTTTTGAACGCTTTCAGCGTTTGGCAGATTGACTATCGCAACTGATGTTTAAAAAATACAGCTAATTGGAATCAGTGAACATTCAAACAACTATCTTATGATGAAATAGCGCTTATGAGTAACCGTGATAACAGCCCTAATGAAGCTGCGCCAGTCAATCCCGCTTATGGATCCGGCATGTTTCGCCGCAGGATACGGCTTACCTCCGGCGATGGCTGGGTGTTTGGCGAATTAGAGGACAGCAGTCATGCCTTTAGAGTGAAGATAGCGTTTGATGGTGAGCGAATTATTGATGTTGCTCCAGAGACCATTCGCTATCCCATGACCACTTGTTCAACGGCGGGCCACCCCTTAAAAGCCATCATAGGAATACCGCTGGGGTTATCTGCCAGCGAGCTAGCTAAGCAGTTAACGCCGCGCTTGCAATGCACGCACTTGTTTGATTTAAGTGTTTTAGCCTACCAACATATTCAACGTACAGCGTCAGAGCGGCTGTACGATATTCAAATTCCTGATGAAACGAAAGCTAAACAACCGAGGCCCTTGGAGGTGTTTCAAGACGGGCAGCGCGTGCTGAGTTGGATGGTCAAAGATTGGCAAATTTTTGAACCGACTGCACTTGCTAGCCATACCTTGCGATCGGGCTTTTCAAAATGGCTAGAGGCTTTCTACCCTGACGATGAACAACAAAAAGAATGGGCTTGGCTGGCGCAAAAAGGTTATTTGGTTTCTCAAGCGCGAATATTTGATATTAACAAGCTGGGAGGCACGCGTAAATTTGTCGGTGATCACATGGTGGGTATTTGCCATACTTATAGTGAAGCACAAATTCACGATGCCGAGCATACGCATCATTCATTTATTGATTTTACCGATAGTGCCGCAGAGCTTTTGGCGTTTAAACCCTTAGAGAAGTGATGCGAGTATCAGAAAATTGGGACGCATGTTGGGTATTGTTGGTAGCGGGGGCTGGATTCGAA
>DDDX01000060.1:7477-92766 GCA_002339085.1 Cellvibrionales bacterium UBA1969 | reverse complement strand
CGTTACACCGATACCCCATAATGGTTGTCGTCCACCAAAGAAAAGACGAGTTTAAGTTTAAAACGTCCTATTAATATTATTTATGATCGATTTTTTATAAATAATTAAAGATAAATTTTTAGCAGCAGAGCGCAGGAATAAAATTATGGCTCGATATTTAGGCCCAACCTGTAAGTTAGCACGACGCGAGGGTACAGACCTCTTTTTGAAAAGTGGTGTGCGCGCCCTAGATAGCAAATGTAAGGCGGAATCTGTTCCCGGCGTACATGGTGCTAGACGTGGTCGTTTGTCTGATTACGGTGTTCAGTTACGTGAAAAGCAAAAAGTTAGACGTCTTTATGGCGTGTTAGAAAAGCAATTTCGTAACTATTATAAAAAAGCCGCTAAGCAGAAAGGCGCAACTGGCGAAAATCTTTTGCAAATGTTGGAAGGTCGACTAGATAATGTAGTTTACCGCATTGGTTTTGGTGCTACTCGGGCTGAATCACGGCAGTTAGTTTCTCACGGTTCTATCTTAGTGAATGATAAAGTGGTGAATATTGCTTCTTACCAAGTTCAAGCCGGTGATGTGGTTTCAGTTAGAGAGAAAGCGAAAAAGCAATTGCGTATTCAATCGGCTATGTCTTTGGCCGCGCAACGAGGCCATGTTGACTGGATTGATGTCAGTGAAGCTAATTTCCAAGGGACTTATAAATCATCACCTGAGCGTGCTGATTTACCCTCTGAAATCAATGAAAGTTTGATAGTTGAGTTGTACTCAAAGTAATAAGTGTGAATGTTTTTTGCTGGTCTTTTCGACCAAGTGCCTAACATTCTCACGTAAACTTGATGGTTACTTTTTATAAAGATGCCGATTAAGTAGAGAAAGTTAGTCCAGAGTCATATCTTTAATAGGAAGTGATTCACTAAACATCCACGATCTTGAAATGTTTTTATCAAATATAGGTAGCGATATGCTAAGTGCAGGCAGCGATTTACTTACACCACACAAGATTGATATTGAAGAGCTCAGTCAGACTCGAGCTAAAATAACCCTAGAACCTTTAGAACGTGGTTTCGGCCATACACTAGGAAACGCTTTACGTCGTATTTTATTGTCATCAATGCCTGGTTCGGCAATCAGTGATGTTGAAATTGATGGTGTATTACATGAATACAGCGCTATCGAAGGCGTGCAAGAAGATGTGATTGAAATATTGCTGAACCTGAAAGGGGTTTCAGTGATTATGAATGATCGTGATACGACAGTATTGACACTTTCAAAAACAGGCCCTGGTGTGGTTACTGCCGGTGATATCCAGTTGGATCATGAAGTTGAAATAAAAAATCCTGAGCATGTTATTGCCCACCTCAATGATAGCGGTTCATTATCAATGAAGTTAACCGTCACTTCTGGCCGAGGTTATCAGCCAGTTGATTCTCGATCCGTTGATGATGAAGAGTCAAAAGTGATTGGCCGTTTGCAGTTGGATGCCTCATATAGCCCTGTTAGACGCGTATCTTATGTTGTTGACAGCGCTAGAGTAGAGCAGCGAACTGACCTTGATAAGTTAATCATTGACTTAGAAACAAACGGTACGCTTGATTCTGAAGAGGCGATTCGCCGAGCGGCTACAATTCTACAACGTCAGTTAGCGGTCTTTGTTGATCTTGAAGGCGAGAAAGAGCTCGAGCCCGCGCAACAAGAAGAAGAGATAGATCCTATTTTATTACGTCCGGTTGATGATTTAGAATTGACTGTTCGTTCAGCTAATTGTTTAAAAGCTGAAAATATTTATTATATTGGCGACTTAGTGCAACGTACCGAAGTTGAATTGTTGAAAACGCCGAATTTGGGTAAAAAATCTTTAACAGAAATTAAAGACGTGTTGGCATCAAGAGGGCTTTCATTAGGTCTTCGTTTAGATAACTGGCCGCCTGCTAGTCTTCGTAACGACGATAAAATTCTTACATAGCAGATAGAATATTAGCGTTTTAATTTAACTTGAAAATATAGGGAACCTTGCCATGCGTCATCGTCATAGTGGCAGACAGCTCAACCGTAATTCGTCTCATCGTAAAGCGATGTTTCGTAACATGACCAATTCATTGGTTGAGCATGAAATGATCCGAACAACACTGCCTAAGGCGAAAGAATTGCGCCGCTTCGCTGAGCCTTTGATCACTCTAGCTAAACAGGACAGTGTTGCTAATCGTCGATTAGCATTTGATAGAACCCGCAGTAAGGACGCTGTTGGTAAACTATTCTCTGAGCTAGGCCCTCGTTACGAGGCTCGCCCTGGTGGTTATATTCGTATTTTGAAGTGTGGCTACCGGACTGGTGATAAAGCTCCTATGGCCTATGTTGAACTGGTTGATCGCCCGCAAAATGATGAATTAGACTTCGACGATGATTTTGATGACGAATAAGATGCTCCATTAAAAAACCGAGCGAAGCTCGGTTTTTTTATGTTTGTTGAAAATAAATAAAGAAAATAAAGTTATTTTTTTAGTAACGGTTTAAGAAATTTACCGGTGTGTGATTTTTTAACCTCGATAATTGCCTCAGGTGTTCCTTCGGCAATTATTTGACCGCCGCCACTGCCGCCTTCTGGCCCAAGATCAATTATCCAATCGGCCGTTTTAATCACATCGAGATTATGTTCGATGATGACCATCGTATTGCCTCTGTCGCGTAATTGATGCAATACCGTTAATAGTTGCTGGATATCGGCAAAGTGAAGTCCTGTGGTGGGTTCGTCAAGGATATATAATGTTCTGCCTGTGTCGCGTTTGGAGAGCTCCTTAGCTAATTTTACCCGCTGAGCCTCGCCGCCGGACAAAGTTGTAGCTGCTTGACCGAGGTTGACATAGCTGAGGCCAACATCGATTAAGGTTTGAAGTTTTTTTGCAATAGAAGGTATGACCGAGAAGAACTCGAGCGCATCTTCTGCCGTCATATCCAACACTTGATAAATATTTTTTCCTTTATAGGTGACTTCTAAGGTTTCGCGGTTATAGCGCTGGCCTTTACAGATGTCACAGGCGACGTAAACGTCGGGTAAGAAATGCATCTCGACCTTGATGACACCGTCGCCTTGACAGGCTTCACAGCGACCACCCTTAACATTAAAACTGAACCGTCCAGGTTTATAGCCACGTGTGCGAGCTTCTTGGGTGCCAGCAAATAATTCGCGGACTGGCGTAAAAATACCAGTGTAGGTAGCAGGATTAGAACGAGGTGTTCGACCAATCGGACTTTGATCAATGTCGATACATTTATCTAAAAGATCTAAACCTTCAATTGAGTCGTGAGGAGCTGGTTTGAGGGTTGTCGCACCATTTAGTGCAATGGCAGCAGCGGGGTAGAGCGTACCGTTAATTAAGGTTGATTTGCCTGAACCGGAAACGCCGGTAACACAAGTCAATAAACCTAAGGGGATATTGATATCGACTTTTTGAAGATTATTCCCCGTCGCAGCAGTTAAACGAATTTGTTGAGCTTTATCGATTGGGTGCCGTTGACTTGGTACAGCAATATATTTTTTACCGCTGAGGTATTGACCGGTAATCGACTTGCGGCAACGCATGATTTTTTCTATGCTACCTTGGCCAACAATTTCGCCGCCGTGCACACCGGCCCCCGGCCCGATATCGACGACATAATCGGCTCTTCGAATCGCGTCTTCATCATGTTCAACGACAATCACGGTGTTGCCTAAGTCGCGAAGTCGAAGCAATGTTTTGAGAAGACGTTCATTGTCCCGTTGGTGCAGGCCAATGGATGGTTCATCTAGGATGTACATAACGCCTACTAAGCCGGCGCCAATTTGGCTGGCTAAACGAATACGCTGTGCCTCACCACCTGATAGACTATCCGCATTTCGGTCGAGGGTAAGATAATTTAAACCGACATCAACTAAAAATTCTAACCGCTGATGAATTTCTTTGATAATTTTATCGGCGATTTTACCGCGCTTACCAGGCAGAGATAGTCGATTAAAATAATCTTGCGCTGTGGAAACTGGCATGGCAGTAATGGAAGGCAAGTTTTTCCCATCAACAAATACGTGTCTGGCACTGCGTCTTAGTCGCGAACCGGAACAAGATGGACAGACCTGGTTGCTAATAAATTTAGTCAGTTCATCGCGCACCATTTGTGATTGGGTCTCACGGTAACGGCGCTCCATATTGGGTATGATGCCTTCAAACGCATGGGTGCGTTTGAAAACATCACCGCGATCATTGACATAGGAGAAAACCACTTCTTCGTCACTGCCGTTTAAGATGATTTCGCGTTGTTTTTTAGTTAATTCTTTAAATGGGGTGTCGATAGAAAAAGAAAAATGTTCCGCTAAAGATTTTAACATGTGAAAATAATACACACTGCGTTTATCCCAACCCCTAATGGCACCCTCAGCGAGGCTAGAGTCTGGATACTGAACAACACGCTCTAGATCAAAATATTGTTTTACTCCTAGACCGTCACATTCTGCGCAGGCGCCAGCAGGGTTGTTAAATGAAAATAAGCGTGGCTCCAGCTCATTTATGCTATAGCCGCACTCGGGACAAGCATAGTTAGCCGAAAAGACCATATCATCGGCTTCACCATCAATAAAGCCAATACTGGCAACCCCCTCAGCTAACCCCAGTGCTGTTTCAAAAGAGTCGGCGATCCGTTGTTGAAGATCATCTCTAACCTTGAACCGATCGACGACTACTTCGATGCTGTGCTTGTTATTTTTTTTCAGCGCAGGAATTTCATCAATATCGTAAATCTCACCGTTGACTCTGACTCTAACAAAACCTTCTTGTTTTAGTTTATCGAACAGCTTTAAGTGCTCGCCTTTACGGTCTTTTATGATCGGCGCTAACAGCATCACTTTACTGCCTTCGGGAAGGGCTAGAACGGCGTCAACCATTTGGCTCACGGTTTGTGCTTCTAGATCGAGTTGATGGTCAGGGCATTGGGGTGTTCCGGCACGAGCATAGAGTAAGCGCAAATAATCATAGATTTCAGTAATCGTGCCGACGGTGGAGCGAGGGTTGTGAGAAGTTGATTTTTGCTCAATTGAAATAGCGGGTGATAAACCTTCGATGTGATCAACATCGGGTTTTTCCATCAAAGATAAAAATTGGCGTGCATAAGTTGAAAGCGATTCAACATATCGACGTTGACCCTCTGCATATAAGGTATCAAATGCTAACGAAGATTTGCCTGAGCCGGAAAGACCAGTGATAACAATAAAGCTATCGCGAGGAAGCTCGATGTTAATGTCTTTGAGATTGTGGGTGCGCGCACCGCGTACAACAATTTTATCCATGGGGTCACTGACTATAAAACAAAAGTTAATCTCGTTTATACGCCGTAGTCAATTAACTGGCTCAAAAGCAATCGACGCCAAGCGCTTGATTTAGCCACTGCCCACTGCATAGATCGATTAAGTGAGTAGAATGTTATTGCCAAGGCAAACTGCCAATTATAATGATCGAGACACGTTATAGCAAAGCGAGATTAATGGGCTGCTAAGCCATCTAAATAATCCCTTCAACTTGGTCATGGGTGAGGCGTTTCAGCTCAGTGAGAGTGAAAACGCATATTTGAAGAGGATAGCGGTCAATATGGTGGAGCTTGGCGCCTGATTCGTATATATTGTATTTTATATAACAAGTTTTTGAGTGGAGACAAAGCATGGCACGCGGAATCAATAAAGTTATCTTGGTCGGTAATTGTGGCCAAGACCCAGAAACACGCTTTTCAGCAGCAGGGGCAGCAGTCACTAACGTGAGTATTGCCACCAGTGAGTCTTGGAAGGATAAACAGACAGGCCAGCAGCAGGAACGTACTGAGTGGCATCGTGTGGTGTTCTTTAGCCGTTTAGGCGAGATAGCCGGTGAATACCTTAAAAAAGGTTCTAAAATTTATGTTGAGGGCTCGCTGAGAACTCGTAAGTGGCAAGATAAGGAGGGGCAAGATCGCTACACCACTGAGATTGTGGGTAATGAAATGCAAATGCTTGATAGCCGCGGTATGAGCGACGGACAGACTGGACAGGTTGGTCAGTCGTATCAGAGTGGCGCAGCTACTCAGCCTCAGCAGGCTGTCCCTCAGGGGCAGCAAGCTCAAGCCCAGATGGCACCCGCCAGTGGTGATGACTGGGATGATGATATTCCGTTTTAATGTGTATTGCTTAGATATTTGATAGGTTGTTTTTCGATCAAACATTACCGTTTAAGTTGCTTGCACTGTAAAAACTCTGATTGGCTTGCGGTCCATTACTTTTCAGCTAAAGTAAAAGTATCACCGCCAGAGTGGTGAGTTTGTTAGACAAATGTGCATCAATGATAATAATCAAAAATGATGTTCTGGCGACCCGAAAGTAATCTAGTAAAAAACATAAGCGCACCGAGCTTGTAGTACGGTGCGTTTTTTTTGCCTGAAAAATACTGCAGATGACATTTTTTTAAAATCCGTTGAAAAGCAGGTTTTTGACTTGCTGATCGACGCCGTACTGCTAATATGAACTACTCTTTTTTATTTTGCTTCGATTGCTACAAATTAGCTCAACGTCAGTAGATATAATCTATGAATAAACAACATAGTTCGAATGCCAACTGGGCACTGATTGCCCATGATAATGGTTGGCAGATAAGTCCGCCTGAATCTGTTGACCTAAACGATTATCAGTTTTACCTTGAGCAGTGCGCTGGAGAATCATTTTCACCTGCGCTTGCATTAACTGAAATAAGCGATGCAGTATTATCATTTGACGCATTAAGCGCGCGTGTCAATGATGAGGTTGATGCTCTTGCTCATCCCATCCTATTAGTGCAAAACAATCATGCTGGTTCGGCCTTAATAAGGATAGCCTGTCGCCATTTACCTATGTCTGCGACGGCTAATTTTAGAGATTATGGAGGTTATCACACACAATATGGCAGGCAAGTGATGTGGGGTAAGTTATTTCGTACTGGGCACATGGGCGAAATGAACGACAGAGATATCGCGGTGTTGAGTCAGCTTAATATCCAAGCGGTATGTGATTTTCGTCGGCCAGAAGAAGCTGCCAAGCAACCGAGCTTATTACCGCAAGGTTTACAGCCTACCGCTATTCCCATCTCGCCAGGGAGCGCGATTGATTTATTTTCTGCCATTTCAGATCAAGCGATAGATGAAGCTAAGATTGATGCTTTTATGCAGGATATTAATCATGATTTAGTCATTAATCATCAGTCCAGTTATCGCGCCATGTTTGATCAATTACTAGCATCGGCTGATGGAGGCTCTATTATACATTGTTCAGCAGGCAAAGACCGAACTGGCTTTGGTGGTTTATTGTTGTTATCCGCGCTGGGTGTATCGGATGATGATATTATGGCCGATTATTTACTGACGAATCAGTATGTCAAAATCGAGCGTGAAATTGCTCGATGGACAGCAAATTACGGCACTAATCAAACCGAAACTGCCGGCGCGGACTCGCACAAAGTAAAGGCAGCGCGAGAAGCAATAAACGCATATCAGGGCGAATTTAATCATCAGGCCTTGGCTGTCATCTTGAAAGTGAAGCCTAGTTATCTGCAAACTGCGATCAACACAATTAAAGCAGAATTCGGTGGTACTATCTCATACCTTGAGCAGCAAATTGGTTTAAGTTCGTCTGAGCTGTCACGGCTGAAAGCGACTTATCTTTACGACTAATTAGGTATTAGCTAAATGCAAAAAATAAAAATGCTAGGCCACCGATAGCCATTTTAATCGAGTCGCCTGCTTTGTCCCACTGAGTGAGCGCATAGAGGTAGGCGAGAGGCGGTAAAAAAAACGAAAATAAACCCCAAGTAAAATCTTCTTGTGAGGCAGTAACAATCATTTGTATCCAACTAGCAATTAGCAATGTGAAGCCAAAAAACATTAGAACAGAATTGAGCGGATCCATTAGCTTTCCTCTAAGCGTGTAATCTGAAGAGCAGCAAGAATAGCAGATTGAATTTGAAAGTCGTTGTATGTTTTTGTGATTTTTTCTTGATACTAAGAAATGACTCGACTGTATTTTTTGTCAGCTTATCCGCTTTGCCTTCCGGGTTAGAGAAAATATTTCATTAATGAAGCAGTTCATTTATACGTTTCATATAAACGCATCAGAAGCGTTATATATCTCAACTGATATTAGGCTTCGTAGCTCCTTATCTTGCTGATAAATCAACCTGTTTTGAGTTTAACTGCGTTTTTTCTGTAAGCTAGCTATACTAGATAGAGACTTAAACTGAAGGGTCTGGATTGATTAAAATTTAACCACACAGGTGGCGCTATGTTTTTGCCATGCCTTAGCGTGTTAAATACCCTATTGACGGCGATATTCAATGAGTGATCCGGTACGATTAGAGCGTAATTTAGCAGCCTTAGCTGAGTTATCTGATGCTGAAAAAATTGCTGCTTTTGACAAAGTGGGTCTGGCCGTGGCCAATTTTTCAGGTTCTCTAGAGGAGTTGGAAAAAGCGGTTGGTATGTTGATGGTAGGTTATCATTTTGGCTGGAAAGTCTTGCTCTTAGTGCACAGTAAACGCACAATTAAAAAGTATGAAGCCATTCTAGACATAAATATTAAAGAGTTTTTCCCTGCCGAAGGGCGAAGCTCAAAACGGTCAATGGGTTTAGATTTGGCCAAGCAAATTGGCAATTTCTGGCAAGTTGTCAGTGGGGATATCAAGGTTGAGAATCGCCGCGATATAGAAGATATTGATCCAAATAAAAACGATTAGTGGTTATTTTTTTATCATCCTTTCGCTAATCGCTCCGCAGGCTAAGCCAAATAGAGCCGGTATTAACCAGCGTCCGCCGCCTTCCGTTAACAGCATCCATTTCAGCGCAAATGATTCCTCGCGAGCGAAGCCAGCTTGATTGGCAGCGTTTTGAAACCCCATCTCCAGTAAGCCTAATAATTGTATGGGTGCTGTTGCAGCCGAGATGCAAAAAAATGAGGGAATGGCAAATAGCATGATCCATACGCTTTGCTGCCATGATTTTATTGGCCAGCATAGAATGATTGTTAGGAAAATAATAAGCGGTACAAGGGTATGAAGGACCGTAATATCAGACGATATTGTTGTTCCAGCAGGAAGTGTGCGGGAAGGGGTAATTTGTTTAGCCCTGATGGCTGTCGCAGCTAAGACAATGGCATCTTCTTGTCTTTCTTTCACTGAAATCGCGGCAACATAATCAGTGGATGCCGCTTCAGTCACGAATTCATAAAATGGTGTCATCGTTGAAGCGAAGCCGTTACCCCAAAAAAAACCAGCCATTGACAGTGCCAACCAAACTAAAATCACCTTCAAAAAAAGGTAGCCAGGAATTGGATTATTCATGGTCATTTTTTTCCTGGTTAGTTTCTTCGGTGGCTATAAAAGCCGAGTTTGTCGGCTGATCCATAGTCCAGCGAGTCCATAATAGAAAAAAACCGGCGACAAGTATGATGATGAGAGTTGGTGCATAATAAGTATGAACTGGCGGAAACCAAGCGCGATTGTGCTCAATAATATAATAAAGGCCAACAATCCTAATTTGGTTAATAATATAAACGGTTATGGTGCCGGCCACTAATCCGGTGATGGTTTGTCTAAAGCTGGCTCCAAAACCAATAATAGCGGCGCTGAGCATAAACCAGACGCCAGAACCATCACAGCCACGCACGATATTCATTTTAGCTCGAGGAGATATCAGCGCGTTATTGGATACCACGACTGTTCGATCGGGCGTTAAGGTTTTGATTGTCTTTGCGGCTGCGTGGCCGATGACATTAGGGTAGATAGTATTTCTTAAATAATCATCGGGTATTTGATTATAAGCAAAATGAAAAGCAGCATATAAAATACCGGCGACAATGATAAAACGAAAACTTTGAAAATCCACACTATCACCTGTTAAAAAACTACTTAGATCTCAGTATAGCATTGAAATATGGATTTGCTTAAGCTTAAGAAGTCTGTTGGCTTTGACAATTTCGGTGCTTAATAGGTTAATTGTATTAATATAATGTTAGCAATTTGATCATTATTGTTTGTTTTTGAGCGGAGTCGACCGAATTTACTATTCATGCGTTGATTTTTCTGGGTTAGTCTAGATCATTGATTTAAAGCAATAAAAAAAATTTTCTCTGTGATACCAAATTCATAGAAATACTCCAAAGGGTATATTATTTAACTTAGAGTTCTATCAAAAATTATTTCAAAGTTGGGAGAGTGTGAAATGCATCTAGGCTTTAGTTCGATGAATAATGTCAGCGATCCTGCGCCCGTTGAATTGGCGGTTACGTTAGAGCAAGCTGGTTTTGAATCTTTATGGTATGGCGAGCATAGTCATATTCCTTGTGCACAAAAAACCCCTTATCCACCTGGGGGTGAGATGCCCGAACCCTATAAGCGCATGATGGATCCTTATTTGTCATTAATGGCTGCTGCATCGGTTACTACTACTTTAAAATTAGGTACCGGCATTGCTCTTCTGTTAGAGCGAGAATTATTTTCTCAGGCTAAGACTATTGCAACCTTGGACCGCTTAACTAATGGTCGCGTATTAATTGGCACTGGTGTTGGTTGGAATGAAGAAGAGTTTACTAACGCCACTCAAATGCCATGGAAGCGTCGTTACTTAGGTTTAAAAGAAACCGTATTAGCCCAGCGTGAATTATTTTCTAATGCTGAACCTGAGTATCACGGCGAGTTAATTGATTTTGATTCTGTATGGTTTGAGCCTAAGCCGCTTCAAATTAATGGTCCGCCGATTATTTTAGGCGTTATGGGGCCGTTGGGGGTGAGGCATGCAGCCCAGTGGGCCGATGGATGGATGCCAGTAGATGTGGCAATGCCAGATATCGAACTGGGCATCAAAGCTTTTCGTCAACAAGTGAGTGAGTTTGGCCGTGATCCAGATGCGGTTGAGATCACTATGGTCGCAATGGGCGAGATCACTACGGATTTATTAAAACGTTATCAAGATATGGGTATCGCAAGAGTTAATATTGGCGTTGGTATGGAAAATTGGGACAAACCAGAAATAGTGATGCCGATGATAGAAGAGTTTTCAAAGTTGATTCCATCACTTTAGGTTACAATAAAAAATAATCCATACACTATGGTTACAATTTATCACTCGCCATTATCCCGTTCAGTCCGTGTCCTTTGGCTGGCGGAAGAAATTGGTCTTGCTTATCAGCTTGAAACGATTGAAATGTTTTCGGCTGAAATGCAGAGGCCTGAATTTTTAGCAGTTCATCCGCAAGGCAAAGTGCCTGCAATTGATGAAGATGGTTTTATTTTATGGGAAACCTCGGCAATCTTTGATTATTTAATTACCAAGTACAGTGACGGTAGTTTGATTCCACCCCGCGATACTGCATCGGGCGCAAAAGCGGTTCAATGGATGACCTTTGCCGAGGGGGCGCTGGCTGTAACCATGGGTGAAATAGCTGCTCATAGCGCTTATTTGCCCGATTCTCGCAGAATTCCTGCCCTTGTCGATCGTGGCAATGAACTGGCTCCGCAGTTAATTGATATCGTAGAAAAAGCACTTGCTGATCAGTCGTATATTTTAGGTGAGATGTTTACGGCGGCCGATATTATGTTAGCTTTTGCTTTAAATATTGCGCGGTATTTAGATTTTGTCAATGAATCGACACCCAATTGCCTAACTTATTGCCAACGTTTGGAGCAGCGGCCAGCCTATCTGCGTGCTTATGAGCAGTGAGCGGCCTTAAATCCTTGGTTGAATTCCCCTTGTCTTCGATCCGCGGCTATTCAAAGCTATTAAAGTCACAGCGATAGTGGGATAATCATTTAAAGTATTTACAAATTGCTAACACATCCACGTCTATCGATCGCGAGACAATGCCTAAAAAAACACACTCCATTAAGCCACAATCGATACTTGTAGATACTTTATTTTCACACCCCATGGGCGCTGTTGAAGGGTTTACATTTGACAGTTCTGTCGCGGCTGTGTTTCCAGATATGATTCAACGCTCAGTGCCAGGCTATAGTACTGTCGTTGCTATTAGTGGTGTATTAGCCCAGCGGTTTTCTCAACCCGCTACACGCCTGTATGATTTAGGATGTTCACTAGGCGCGACCAGTTTCTCAATGGCGCAATCAGCGGCGGCTGGCTGCGAATTAATTGCAGTTGATAATTCCACTGCCATGCTTGATCAGTTATCGACGATTCTCAGTCAGCAGACCCTGCTGACAGCGATCAAGTTAGTTAATGATGATATTAATGCGGTCACTATTGATAATGCCTCAGTGGTTGCCTTAAATTACACATTGCAATTTATTGCTGTTGAGCAGCGAGCGTCATTGCTTAGCAAGATTCAGCAAGGGATGTTGCCAGGAGGGGTATTGCTGCTATCCGAAAAAATTCAATTTAATGATGCTTCAGTAAATGACTTGTTTGTCGATTTACATCATGATTTTAAGCGAGCCAATGGTTACAGCGAATTAGAGATTAGCCAAAAGCGAGAGGCCATTGAAAACATTTTAGTGCCAGAATCCTTGCCGATGCATCGGCAGCGTTTAATTGATTGCGGTTTTAGTCGTGTAGAAGTTTGGTTTCAGTGTTTTAACTTTGCATCATTGGTGGCTTTTAAGTGAAGCTGCTCGATTACTCACCGCTAGTAAACTTACTTAATCAACATGAGATGCCTCGTTTGGCAGCGGTAATTGATGCCATCGTCAGCAGTGGATTGGATGTTGAGCGTTATGGTGATATTCCCCGTTGGCAGCAGGCGGTTGCAACATTACCTGATCTCAATATTAATAGTGTTGATTTAGCCAGTGATATGGTTAGCGTTAATGTCGCCCTGAATGACGATAGCATTATCGTCCAGCAGAGTGCTTTACGCTCAACCTTAATGGCGTTGCATCCTTGGCGTAAAGGCCCTTTTTCGCTGGCCGGCATGGTTATCGATACCGAGTGGCGCTCTGATTTTAAATGGCAACGCTTGATAAAAAAAATTTCACCCTTGGCAGGCAAGCGAGTACTCGATGTCGGTTGTGGCAGTGGTTATCATTGCTGGCGGATGGCGGGTGAAGGGGCTCATTTAGTGATCGGTATTGATCCTACTCCTTTATTTGTCATGCAGTATTGGGCTTTACAAAAATACCTACAACATCCCAACGTTTGGGTGCTACCCACCCGAATGGAATCGTTGCCGGCTAAATTGGGTAGCTTTGACAGTGTCTTTTCAATGGGGGTGTTGTACCATCGCCGTTCGCCGTTCGATCATTTACAAGAGCTTCGAGACGCTTTAGTTGATGGCGGTCAGCTAATTTTAGAAACCTTAGTGATCGATGGATCAGAAGGTCAGGTGCTGGTGCCTGAAGGTCGCTACAGTAAAATGGGCAATGTTTGGTTTATCCCCAGTGTTGCAACCCTGTGCCAGTGGTTAAGGAAAATGAAATTCTCTGATATCCAGCTGGTTGATGTTTCTACGACTACGGCAGAAGAGCAGCGACGAACGGAATGGATGACCTTTCACTCGCTGACAGATTTTCTTGACCCAGATGATATGACGAAAACGGCAGAAGGTTACCCTGCGCCGCAAAGAGCGATAGTTGTTGCCACTGTATAATGCTTGCGCGGCGTTTAGAATCAACCTAGTCAGATTATAATAATGAATTATTGGAGAGTGTTATGAGTCGATTAGCAGGAAAAACTGCAATAGTCACTGGCGGCGCAAATGGCATGGGCGAGGCAACAGTGCGCTTATTTGTTGAGCATGGGGCTAAGGTGGTGATTGGTGATATTCAAGACGAAGCCGGTCAAGCATTGGCTGATGAGCTGGGTGATGCCGCGGTTTTTGTCCATATGGACGTGAGTCAAGAAGCTGATTGGGCGAAGGCCGTCTCGGCCGCTCAATCACTCGGTACTTATAATGTATTGGTGAATAATGCGGCTGTGTTACTGTTTAAGTCAATCACTGATACCACGCCCGAAGATTATTTAAATGTTATTCGGGTTAATCAACTAGGTACTTTTTTAGGAATTCGCACGGCAATTGAACCGATGAAGGCGGCTGGTTGTGGTTCAATTATAAATGTATCTTCGATTGATGGATTGCATTCCGCCACTGGCTTATCTGCGTATTCCTCATCTAAGTGGGCGGTGCGTGGCCTGACTAAAAATGCTGCAATTGAATTGGGTCAATACGGTATTCGGGTCAATAGCCTCCATCCTGGTGGTGTCTATACCAGCATGGGTGGCGCTGACCATTTAACGGTTGAGCAGATGAATAAATCCGTTTATGCAGATTTTCCTATACCGCGAGTAGGCCAACCCATTGAAGTCGCTTATGTCAGTTTATTTTTAGCGTCTGATGAGGCAACTTACAGCACGGGTTCAGAGTTTGTCGCTGATGGCGGTTGGTTTACTGGTATGCGAAGACCGGGTTCACCTTGCTCTTAATTTGCTTTCAGTGTTGATAGAAAGTTTAGCAGGGCGTCGTTAAACGCGACTGCCTGTTCCTGCTGAACAAAATGTCCCGCTTGCTCAATAATACAATTAATCCTAAGATCAGGCACCCGTTGCTGCATAATCTCGAGTGCATTATTACTCATTAGTTTTAGTACTGGATCTTCACTGCCGCTGATAAAGGCTGCAGGTACAGAGATATCGTTATCTAGATAATCTTGTTCCAATTGCCAGTTTATATCGGCAACCCGATATGAACTGAGACCCCCAGTAAACGCTTGTTGCTTACCCGCACGTTCATATTCTTTAACGTAGACATCCATATCTTCCTCGCTTAGCCACGACCAGGGTAGGGGATAGTCAGGTTCAGCTAATACATCAAGATAACCAGTCCCATCGCTAGGATAGTTAGTCCAATTGAGTAAATTGCCTTCGGCACTTAGCGCCCAAAATAAACGAGTTAAAAATAATCGGCTATCTTGGCTGAGTTCGCTATCAGCAGGGCCTAGCGCTTGAAAATAATGCATATGAAAAAAATGCTCAGCGGCAATGCCGGCATACATTTCACTGGGTTTAATGGTATTGTCTCCCAAGGCATAGCCAAATGGGACGCTGACACCCACCACTCCAGCAACAAGCTCGGGCTTCCTACTGGCTAAGCTCCAAACCAGATTGGCGCCAAAATCATGACCAACAAAAACCGCTTTTGATACTCCTAATTGATCTAACACGCACTCTAAATCGGCAATTTGATTGTCAACATGATAGTCAGAAAAGTTTTCAGGTCGATCGCTTCTGCCATAGCCGCGCATGTCTAAGGCTAGGGCGCGAAAGCCTTGATCGGCTACCGTCTGCATTTGCTGCCGCCAGCTGTATGCTAGGCCTGGAAAGCCGTGGCAAAATACCACCAGTGGGCCATGACCTTGGCTTAGGCCATGCAGTTGAATACCATGCCCGTTGATGTAGATTGACATTAGTTCGCTCATAACTTTTGCTCAATAAAACCAGTGATATGTTTTGCGGCTTGGTAACCAAAAGTCATCGCAGGGCCGAGAGTGGCGCCTGGGCCTGGATAGGTTGGTAAGACGGCTGCACTGCAATTACCGGTGGCATAGAGGCCTTCAATAACTTGATGGTCTTGATCCAGCACCTGTGCGTTAGCATTGGTTAACAGGCCGCCGTGGGTGCCGAAATCGCCTGCATCTGTCCGCATGGCATAAAAAGGAGCTTTATCTAATGCTGCAAGGCAAGGGTTAGGGGTGACTTCTGGGTCACCGTAGTACTGATCATAGGCGGCATCGCCGCGTTGGAAATCAAGATCTTTGCCGGTGACAGCGAAACGGTTAAATTGCTCGACGGTATAGGTTAAATTACTGACGTTGATATTGGCTTTTTCTGCAAGTTTTTCAATGCTATTGGCTTTGGTGATTAAGCCGCTATTAAAATAGGCCTTAGGTAATAGCCAGTCGGGACCGGTTAATGGAAACGCTGAATATTTATTTTTAAATTTTGTATCGAATATCATATAAGAAGGCACGCAATTATTCTTATCGCTGTGTTGGTCGAAAAGCCCCATACTCCATGACATATAATTTTGCGATTCATTGCCGTAACGCTTACCAGTTTGATTGACCACAAAAGTGCCAGGCATTGATTTAGTGACAATACTTAAAAAAGGGTACTTTCGGCCTGGCACTGTGACGGTGCTGCACCACCATGCGCCGTCCATTTGAGCGGTTTGAGCACCAATGGTTTGACCTGCGACAATAGCATCACCGGTATTCGTTTTTATGCCGGCACTCCATGCTTTATTGGTGGGGGCGGGCAGGTACTGCTCACGCATTGATTGGTTTTGTTCAAAGCCACCCGCGGCTAACATGACAGCCTGCCTGGCTTTTATACGCATGATTTCCCCATCGCGGTTAACAATGACACCGATTACTCTTTCTTTTCCATCAATTTTTTCGGTGATTAATTCTTGAAGCGCTGTCTCTCGCCAAATAGGGACTTGTTGCGCTTGTAGTGACAGGTATAGTCGAGAGATACCAGCCATGCCGCAGGTTAACCGTCGGGTAATGCGATGTTTTAATCGCCAAGGGAAGTCGGTGTAATATTTGAAGATTAATTTCGCTAGGGCTTTAAATCGTCCTTTTAGGCCGCCTGTGATAACTTGTCCTTCAACCTGGGTCAACATAAAGCGCTTATAAACAATCAGTGCGCTTTCTTGAATGTGGTTAAAGTCACTACCTAGTTCAGAGCCTAGTATGGGTTCAGGCTCCAGAGAACGGTGACCGTTTCGAGCGCCCGGTAAATTACTGTAATAGTCGGGGTAATGCTCGAGTGAGAGGTAGCGAACCAGTGTGTGATTGTGCAAAAAATCTAACATCTTTGGCCCGTTTTCTAGATAGGCGTCCACCATATTTTCACGAAAAACATTCGATGGAATGGTTGCCTTAAGGTAGGTTTTGGCTTGCTCCAGACTGTCGTCAACATTCAGTGCTTTTGAATAACGACTGCAAGGGATCCATATGCCGCCACCGGACATGGCGCTAGTGCCGCCAATTTGTTTCGCTTTTTCTATCACCAGAACTGAATCAGCGCCCATTATTTTTGAGCACAGTGCGGTTGTCAGGCCGCCGTTGCCTGATCCTACAACAAGTACGTCAACTTCGTGATCAAAAAAGTTATTATTCATGCTCGAATGCATCAGTTAGTTTATCTGCATAAAGCATAATAGAGAAATATTCGATTAAGGGTACTTACTAGCTCTTAATGAAGTAGAAAGTTGTAGTTTTATTTGGATGCAGGAGGAAGCATAAAGCGAGTGCTGCAGGGATTCTCAGTGAGCCATTGTTGGCTAGGAATGCCAGCCAGATTACTAAGAGTGATACTGCGGCTCAGCGAGCTAGATAAAGCAGTTGCTGCGAGGCGACGATAAAAAGGAAGTTTATCAATAAAGAAAGGTAGCTGTTGCTCTAAGCTATCGCCATTTTGATTGGCCGCTTGGAATTGTTCGGTAAATTTTTGTAAAGCAGCCAGAACGCTGGTTTGTTTCGTTAACCGCCGGCTAGGTGAAATTGTCCATGTCATATCGGACTGAAGGTGACAGCAACCAACAAACTCGCCGAATGAAAGTGTTCCTAGCTTTTCTGGTTCGATTAAACTTAGTCGCCATGGCGAGCCTGAAGAGTTATGACGCCAATAGAGGTAGTAGTCTTGTTGGGGTACGGGTTTGAAATGAAATTCTGCCGACAATACCAGCAACGAGGTAAAATATTGGCTGAGGATTTGATCCGCTGATTTGATTTCAACTTTGCTTGGAGAAAAGTTATCCCAAGCCGCTAGTAAGGGTATTGCTCCTTTACCCTGGGGGTTACCTGGAGGTTTTTTATTAACATAGAGCATATTAATAGCATTAACTCATTAATGATGATTTGACAATTAGTTGTACGTTTGTCGTTGCTTTTGGTTTAGTTTTCTTACGTCGCTGGCATTTAGACTCATTTTGAGGTTGATTGATTGCTAAAGTCACTAGGTTCAGTGAAGATAAATTACGATAATAATTAATCATAAACTGCGTTGAGATCAATTGAAGAGTAAAAGGCTATGGATTTTCATTTAACCGATAAACAATGTGATTTACGTAACGAATTTCGCGCTTACTTTGATAAGTTAATGACGCCTGAATTGGTGGCAGAGCTTAATCAAACGACCGGTGAGGGCGGCGGCCCGCTTTACCAGGCAGCAATGAAAAAAATGGGCGATGATGGTTATATTGCCTTAAGCTGGCCGGAACAATTTGGTGGCCGTGGATTATCGGCACTCGAGCAATACATGTTTATTGAAGAAGTCGCCAGGACTGGATTTCCATTTCCTTTCTTAACCACTGAATCTGTCGGTCCTATGCTGCGTGATCATGCCAGTGAGCGGATCAAGCATGAGGTCGTTCCCGGTATTGTTGCTGGTACTTGTAATATTGCGATCGGTTATTCTGAGCCCGATGCAGGGACTGATTTAGCTGCACTGAAAACCCGTGCCGTTCGTGATGGTGACGAATGGGTTATTAATGGTCAAAAAATGTGGACTAGCCTTTGTCATATGGCCGATTATGTTTGGTTAGCCGCTAGGACTGATCCCGATGCGCCTAAGCATCGCGGTATCTCCATGTTTATTTTACCTACAACAGCGGAAGGCTTTAGTTTATCGCCAGTGCATACTTTAGGAGGAGTCCGAACCAACGCGACCTACTATGAAGATGTCCGCGTGCCCGCTGATGCATTGGTGGGTGAATTGAATAAGGGCTGGAAACTGATCACGAGTCAGTTAAACCGTGAAAGGCTGGCATTAGTCAATGTTGGTTTCTTTAGCCAAAAATATAATGTGCTAGTGGATTGGGCGCAAACGACCTCATTGCTTGATGGCCGTAAGGTTATTGATCAATCTTGGGTCCGTACTCACTTTGCCCGTATTCGTACAAGTTTAGAAGCGTTACGATTGATTTGTTATAAGCTGGCTTGGCAAATGGATAGTAACGAATTAAACATGGCCGATGCCTCGGCAGCAAAGGTTTATGGTACAGAGTTATTTGTTGAGATTTATCGTTTGGCGGGCGAAATTATTGGTCAACATTCGATATTAAAACGTGACTCTGAAAACGTTAATATTGGCGCGACGATTGAAAACCTTTACCGTACTGCATCGATTATTACTTTTGGCGGCGGTGCAAATGAAGTGCAGCGAGATATTATTGCCGCTGCAGGCTTATGGATGCCAATTGGCAGTCGAATGAGTTAGAACTTAACAGTAAAATGATTACTGAATAGAATGAATTGATTGAACAGATTTGAATAGGAGCAAGCACGGTGAAATTTTCTTTAACCGAGTCGCAAAATGAGATACGGCAATTAGCCAATAAAATTCTTCAAGAGCAGGTGACAGAAGAGCGATTAAGGAGCTTAGATCAATGCGAAAACGGTGAGCGTTTTGATCGTGCATTGTGGCAGCAATTAGCAAGCGCTGGTCTATTGGGTATCGCAATCGATGAAGCGCACGGTGGTATGGGTTTTGATTATTTTGCCTTAACTTTGCTGTTAGAAGAGGTGGGTCGAAGTGTTGCCGCTGTTCCTGCCGTTACCAGCTTGGCCGGTGCTGCCATGGTGCTAACGGAATATGCCAGTGATACACAACAGCAACAGTGGTTGCCTGCCGTTGCAAGCGGTGAATCCTTGTTGACAGTTGCTTTCTCAGAGGCGATGAGTAGTTCTGATCTTACGCCGCATAGTATGCAGGCAACGCCTGCTGAAGATGGCTATACTCTAACCGGAACCAAGCATTATATTCCCTACGCCCAACATGCCGATGGCATTATTGTCAGCGCTAAACTCAACCACAATGAAAATATTTTAGTAATAATTGAGCCTGGCCAAGCGGGCGTAAGCTTTACGACTGAAAACACAACGACGGCAGAACCTCAATCGGCCTTGAATCTATCCGCAGTTACTGTGCCATCTTCGCAAGTCATTACGCAGGGCAGTGTAGCCAATGATGCGATTCAGTTCGGCGTAAATTGTTTAGTCACCGCTTATTGTGCCGTGCAAACAGGTGCAAGTGATGCAGCTTTGCGCATGACAGCAAAATACACCTCTGAACGTAAGCAGTTTAATACTGTGATTGCATCTTTTCAGGCGGTTGCCCAACGTGCTGCCGATGGTTATATTGACGTTGAATGTCTGCGTCTTTGTAGTCAACAGGCGGCCTGTTTATTATCGGATAAACCCGTCGGTCTCGACGCGCAACGAGCTATAAACGATGCAGTCACAATGGCAAAAATTTGGGCGGGCGATACCGGTCATCGCATCAGTTATACCGCTCAGCATTTGCATGGCGGCACCGGTGTCGATCGTGAATATCCTTTGTGGCGGTTTTGCTTATTACTCCGACAAATGGAATTTTCAATGGGATCAAGCCAACAACATTTGACTGATTTAGGTGATCGTATCGCTGATTATTCTGTGGCTATGAGCTAGGGGTTTTTCTGTAAGTATGTGATATTGGTTTGATCTAAGTATCTTATAGTGGTGTAAGTTCGGTAGCTTTTTTAGATTACCAGCTTGTCCTTTAATGATTGGGTATTTGATTATGGTTATCCCGTATTAGGCCTGCTGTAGAAGTGAAAATATCACTTTAGCCATAAATAGCTGTTCACTAATTTCAAAGATCTTCATCAATCGAACAGTTAACACTTCAATGTTGCTATTCCTAGAATATTAACCGGTCATTTTTGCTGGGCTGCTTGACTTAATCGGGTTAAACGATCAAGTTTATGCTAGCATGATCACCGCTGACAAACCGTTAAGTCTGCTAGATTTGATGTTAAGCAAGGCAAGTTAGTGACGATTTACCGCTGCATAAAGTGTAGAAAAATAAAAAAGCTTGAATAGAGGGCTTAAAAGCCTTTAAAAACGCCTAAAAATACGATAAATGTACGTTTTTTTGCTAAAAAAGGCCTTTAATAGGCTTACAATAAGGCATAGTATTTTAATGTTAGATTGATTGTGGTTTGTTCCTAACAACGCGCAGACGTTAATTTGTTTCGATGATTGTGAATGAGGCCTGTATTAATGACGACACATTATTGCTACACCGAATCTCCTCTGGGTCGTATTCTGTTGGTTGGCGACTTTCAAGGGTTGTCTCGATTGAATATTCAAGAAGGGCCCGCACCGTTACTACCCGAAACACACTGGCGCAAAGATGGCGCCTTTTTTATGACCGCGATTATACAATTAAATGAATATTTCGCTGGCGATAGGCAGCTGTTTAATTTTCGTCTAAATCCTGAAGGTTCCGAATTTCAGCGACAGATACTAAGCTCGGTTGCGCGCATTCCCTATGGTGAAACTGCCAGTTACAGTGATATTGCCCGAGCGGTTGGTAAGCCAAAAGCGGTCAGATCGATAGCCTCTGCAATGAAAAATAATACCCTACCAATTATCCTACCGTGCCATCGCGTGGTGAGTCGTTCGGGTAAGCAGTCAGAATATAATGGCGGCCTGAAAGCCAGAGAGTGGTTAATGAACTTAGAATCGGGTCAGTATCGAGCCGCTCTGGAGGCTCAGAGGCTTCTTGAAACCGCTCGAAATGATACTGATCAAGCACTTAATCAGAATGCTTCCGCAACAAAAGCCACCAAGGCTAAGCGAGGTCGTGCAAAAGCAGCTACTGCATGATACAAAATAGATCCATAAAAAAGCCCGAGTAGGGCTTTTTTATGCTTCACAAACCTTATTCTTCTTTAACGACTAAGGTAATGCCTATCCCTTCTTTTGCTTGTTGAGCGGCATCGGCTACCGCCGCATAGGTATTAGCTTTGGCTTCGCTATGCGCGCTAATAATCACAGAGCCTTTGGGGTTCTCTGCCAATTTTCGCTGAATGACCGATCTGACGGAACGAACATCGACGCGTCTTTGGTCCACCAATATTTCACTTGAGGCATTAATATTAATTAAAACATTTTGATTTTCTGTCGGAATGTCGACTTCAGGCGCATCGTCCGGGCGATTAATTTCGAGCCCATATTCTTTAATAAAAGAAGCGGTTACGATAAAGAATATTAACATGATAAATACCACGTCGAGCATTGGGGTTAAATCAATTTCTGACTCTTCTTCGTTTGCGCTTGCATGACGTGTACGTGACATCTATAACTCCAATATATCCAAATGTATGGGTAATGGCTTAGGGGTTGCTACTTTAAGACTGCTATATAATGCGGTGCCACTAGCATTTGCGAGATATGGTAGCGATTTAATACGCAGAATAAAAGCATTTTTCACCTCAAGAGGCTAAAAATGCCTGCTCAATAGGTGCTTATGTGAGCACTAGGTCGGGGTCGTTTGGATCAATTTCGGGTGTGCTCATAGGCGGCGCAATATCATTTAAGATAATAAACAAACAAGGTACTAATATTAAGGTAATAACCGTCGCAAATAAAATACCAAATGCTAAAGAAATAGCCATAGGCAGCATTTCTTGAGCCTGAAGGCTAGTCTCTAATAGTAGCGGGAATAGGCCAAAAAAAGTGGTCAATGAAGTGATAAGTATCGGCCTGAATCGCTGTTTACATGCGCCCGTTACTGCTTCAAAAATGCTTTGCTGTGCGTTTAAGCGCTTATTCACTGCGTCAGTCAAGATTAAGCTGTCATTCACTACTACGCCAGTTAATGCAATGACGCCAAAAAATGACATCATGGAAAAAGCAGTATCCATCCACCAATGGCCAAACACAGCGCCAATAAAGCTAAAAGGAATAACAGTCATAATAATAAGTGGTTGATAATAAGACTTAAGCGGTATTGCGAGTAATGCGTAGACAGCAATAATTGCTATAACAAAACCCTGCGCTAAACCTCTAACGAGTTTTGCTGCCTCTTTAGAGTCACCATCAGTTTCATAGCGAATGCTCGGGTAGGTTTCGACCAGTTTCGGCAAATCACTTTTCATAATTTGAGCGCTGACAGCATCCGGGTTGTAATAACGCTTATCGATCTTGGCAGAAATATTCACCGCGTGCTTGCCATTAATTTTATTTATTGAAGAATAGCTTTTTTTTGATTCGAGCTCTGCAACTGCATAGAAAGGGACTTCATCCCCAGAAGATGTACGTATATACATATTATCTAAATCTGCTAAGGACTTTCTCTCTAGGCGAGGGTAACGAACCATAACTTTTACTTCATCACCATTCCGTTGAATTCTTTGGGCTTCTACCCCGTAAAAGGCATCTCGAACTTGGCTGCCAAGATCACTTAGGCTGAGTCCCAGTGCCTCTGCCATAGGTTTTATAGAAAGGCTAATTTCGTCTAAGGGATTGCTGAGCGTCGATTCGATATCATAGACACCCTCATATTCACTTATTTTTGATTGAAGTGCTATGGTTGCCGATAGAAGCTCGGATTCATCTTCACTTATTAAATTGAATGAGATAGGATCAGGACTACCGTCCTCGGATGAAAAAACAACACTTTTAGTTCCTGTTATTGGTCCGGTATTTTCACGCCAAAGCTGAACTGCTTCATAGCTATCGATATCCCTATTTTCATGTTTAGTTAACTCAACGCTAAATTCAGCAAAGTCACCGGCACGTCCCCAAGCAAAGCTATGTTTGATGAAGCCTGATTCAATGCCGCTATCTTTAGTATATATTTCATTGCTTTTGTATAGGGATTCTACTAATTGATGAACAGCCTCATCAGTTTGCTTATCAGGTGTTCCTTCAATCATTTCAACCCGCACATTGAGAAAGTCTGAGGGTGAGACGGGCACGACTACTAATAAAACAATGCCGCTGCTAATAATTCCTGCGGTTACTATCAATCCTGCAGTGAAGCTGGCTAAGGTTGTGTAGCGTTTAACTATACAGTGGAATAACAAAGGCGAATAGATGTTTTCAATAAAGTGCTTGAGAATATGATTGGCTTTATTTGAAAGCTTGTCTGTTTGTTGACTGATGCCGCGAATGGCAGGTAAATTTGTTATTCGAGAGTGGCCTATGTGAGCGGGTAGAATTAACTTAGATTCTATTAAAGAGAATAATAGGCAGAATACTACAACCCAACCCATTGCTGCAGGCATTGGCGCATAGATACTATCTAAAGTTAATGTTGGAATAAATGACGCAACAGTCGTTAGTACGCCAAAAGTAGCAGGTATTGCTACTCTTCTAACCCCGCGTATGATCGCATCAAGGTTATTGCCATTTATTCTGGTGGATGAATCAATACTTTCTCCAATAATAATAGCATCATCAACCATGATACCGAGGACTGTAATGAAACCAAACAAGCTAACCATATTCAAAGTAACATCGACACCATTGAGTTGTAATAGTGCGATTGTTCCTAAAAAGCAAACTGGAAGGCCAGCCATTACCCAAAAAGCTAAATTAAAATTTAAAAAAAGCAATAGAATTATAAATACAAGGCTTGCACCTAAAGCCAGGTTTTTCGTCATTAAAGAAATCCTACCTTCAATATAATGACTTAAATCTTGCCAAGCAGTAAGCTGAACATTACTAGGTAATTTATTTTTTTTGTCAGAGACATAATCTTTGATGATTGAGGTTGTTTTGATAACATCCTGATCGCCAACAGAATAGACCATAAGGGCGGCTCCATACTCTCGATCAAATACGGTTAGTCCAGCCCCCTGAACAAATCCATCTCTAACTGTGGCAACATCTTTTAATTTAAGCTTACTACCATCATCATTATTACGTAACACAACAGCTTCAAAGCTTTTTTTATCACTTGCTTCTCCCTCAGTTCTTAAAAGGATATCTCCAGTCTCAGAACGTATTGATCCTCCAGCAAGATCTATAGAAGAGCGTTGAATTGCTAGAGCTACATCTCTTAGGGTGAGCTTGTATTTTTTAAGCGATAATTCACTCACCTCAATTGATATTTCATAATCGCGCAGCCCAAAAATATCAACTGAAGATATATCCGGTAATGCAAGAATCTCACGTCGTATCTCCCTGAGTAGTTTATTTAATTCGGCTTCATCTGTGTTGCCATGAAGGCTAAGCTGAATAGCTGGTAGTTTTAGCTCTAGAAGTTCAACATTAGCTCGTTCTGATTCAGACGGGAGATTGGTAATACTGTCAATTCTGTTTTTTATTTGGTTGGACAGATCATTAGGATCGTAGTCAGGCATTAAGTCAATGTAAATTAAAGCTAGGCTCTCTGAACTTGAAGATGTAATTCTCTCAATTCCAGTAATATCTTTAATTGCCTCTTCAATCTTATTAGACAGCCCTTCTTCGACTTCTTTAGGTGAAGCTCCAGGGTACTCAATAGTTACTTTTAGTGTATCAAGTATAATGTTTGGATTAAGCTCTCGCCGTATTTGTGTCAAAGAAAGAAGACCAATGCAGATAATAGAGATCATTAATAGATTTGCTGCAACATGGTTGTGTGCAAACCATGCGATAATTCCGCTATGACTGTCCGTGCTTAAATGCTCGCGTGACATGATGGCTTCCTAAAGGGTATCAGCCGAAAGGGTTTTTAATGAAGAGAAATTATTTTCTGTAAGAGATTGTGAGTTTATTGACGTTTGTGGTGATAGATTAGGAATTTTTATTAGTCGAGCTACGTTTACTTCTCTTCCTAATACAGAGGATTCAACATAACCCGAAGCTATCTTATCCTTTTCGTATAGTCCTTCATTAATAAAGGCGTATTCACTGTCTGTCATGATAATATTGATGGCCCTGCGTTCTAACTTGCCGTCATCACCAATTATCCATACAGAATCATCTGGCTGCAAAACAGTTTGAGGAATACGAAAAATCTCATCAATTTTCTTCCCAAAAATTTTAGCGCTCACAAAGGTGCCGATACGTAGCGGTGGATTGTTATTGGGGTTTTTAAGCTGATAGGGATCAATTATTTCAGCAATCAGATAAAGCATTCGATTTCTCTCGTCAATGACACCTTCTGAATGGCTGAGTCTAGCCGACCACTGATGGCTTGATTGTGGTAAGTCAACAGATAGTATGATTTCCGGTGAAGAGTCGCCGCTTTGTTTTAAATCTATTAACTCTAATTTATGCTCCGCTATCGGTAATCTAACCTTAGCTTTTTCGGTTGAAAAGCATAGACCTAAATTCATGCCTAGACTTACATGCTGGCCAAGATCTACAAACCGATTTTTTATTATGCCGTCATAAGGCGCAATAACATTAGTCCTTTTTAATTGTTCTCGTGCATGTTCTAAGTCGGCTTTTGCCGCATTGAGCTTAGCAATGGATTCATTGATCTGAGGTTCACGTAACGCAAGCTGCTTTGCTTGTTCTGATCGACTGCTATTTTTTTTGTGTCTTGACCAATCTTGAAAAGCGACTTCTGCGCGACCCCGTTCTTCGGCAAGCTCAGTTTCAGCTTGCGCAAGAGCCGCTTTAGCTCGAATAACAGCGGTCCGATAAGCGAGGTCGTCTATTCTAAGCAATGTGTCGCCTTGTGAGATTTTACCACCTGCAACGAAATTTTCACCGACTTCTATAATCCTACCTTGGACTTCAGCTGCTAATAGAGTTTCAGTACTTGGTTGAACCATTCCTTGGGATTGAATCGACATCTCAACCGTTTCACTGAAAACTGAATAAGCTTCAAGGCTGATTGGGGTCTCTGGCAAGCTTTGCTTATCTTGCTCAGGTCTGTTAATAAATAGCAATGTCGCGATTATAATCGCAATAAAAATAATGGTTACAGGTTGTGTTAATTTATGAGTCTGCTTAGGTTGAATTGACATTCGTTATTTATTTCTCAGTTTGATGATTAATTTTTATCTATGTAAGAATAATATTTTTTGCTGTAACGTCATGTGCTGTGTCTAGAAAGTACAAGTAGCAGGATAGACTTGAATTTTAGTGACATAATCATAACAGACAGACTCCATTACATTAATTAAAGGTTGGCAATTAGAATTTGAGACCAATTTTTATTTAGCAATTTTCATATATAATACGAAAAATAAAGCATAATAGATCTAGTTATTTCTATATTCATAAGAGGAAGGCATGGCAACAATATTTAAAAAACCTAACGATCTGCTTGATGCGGTTGGCCAGCAATTAGATTGCAGCGACTGGTTGACAGTTACTCAGGATCGAATCAATCAATTTGCCGATGCAACTGGAGATCACCAATGGATTCATGTTGATCCAGAGCGAGCTAAAGATGGACCTTTTGGCGTCTGTATTGCGCATGGCTATTTAACCTTATCATTAGTAAATTTATTTTTGCCACAGATCGTTGAAGTGCAGGGATTTACCCATGCAGTGAATGTAGGGATGGATAAAACTCGATTTCCAGCTGCTGTGCCAGTCAATTCGAGTTTGAGGGGGCATGGTGTATTACTGGCAGTAGAAGAAATTAAAGGTGCGATCCAGTCGGTGGTTCGTGTGACGGTTGAAATTCAAAGCGATGATAGACCAGCCTGCGTGGTCGATACAATAAGCCGCTATTTCACGGCGTGATTTTTGCGTATTCCCACTATAATCGCTGAGTCTCTTTACAATGTGCAGCAAGAAAAGCGTAAGCTAAAGTCAAAAAAACAGCGTCAGAGGCATTTTTGAGTGTCGTATTAGAGTTTGGGTTTAGCTAGTCATAGCGCTGGCTTTGATAATAATCAGCAATTTTTTGAGCGACTTGCTGATACAGTGCTTCAATATCCACAGCGAGACCGGTTTCAGCCCGTCTTGAAATCATGGTTATTGGAAAGAAGAAGTAGTCGCTGTGTTTGAGCTGGAGTGCCCTCGAGCGACCATGCTGGTCATGATAGACCACCCATTTCACATTGAACTCGCGCAGTATGACATCGGCTAAAATCACGCCCATATCCTGCAGTAATTGCCGTTGATCTGCAGCAATCTTTTTTTCATCTAAAAGTCGTTGCAGTAGCGGTATATCGTGCGCGCGCGTGCCATGAAATTGAGTGCCAAAAAATGTTTGGGTTTGTTGACTGAGCCGCTGACGGCTAAGCGCGAGATACTTGTGATCAGATTGGTTGAAATCAATTGTACGCCAGTTTTTTTCATTGGCAATGTCGGCGTGCAATAACGCGGGATAAAAAAACGTTGTCACCATGCTGGTCAAGGCAATGGTGATAAACTTGAGAGTCTTCTGACGCATCGTCGTATCTATAATCATCTGTTTTTTTGACCTATTTACGAATGTTGTGCCAATTGGTTTCTGCCTTTCTCACTGCTCTATCGGCAAGCCGGATCAAAATAGATGCAGTGGCTTTAATGTACAATAAAGTCCTATTATGAGCTTCTATGCCTTGTGTTAATAGGATTGGCTAAGTAACATAAACGTATATTTTCCGAAGGGCTAATTTTAGCAGTCTCGGTAGATAAGTGATACAAGAGGACGGTGAATTGGTGATTTCGGGCAGTATTGTGGCGTTGGTAACGCCTATGTTAGACACTGGAGAGGTTGACTTTCCTGCTTTGCAGCGTCTGGTTGAATGGCATATTGTGGCCAAAACTGATGCCATCGTTGCTGTTGGCACAACCGGTGAATCAGCGACTTTAAATGTTGATGAGCATCAGGCGGTGATTAAAGCCGTGGTGGAAACGGCTGCCGGTCGATTACCAGTTATAGCGGGTACTGGTGCAAATTCAACAGCTGAGGCAATTGAATTGACTGCGGCGGCTAAGTGCTTAGGTGCCGATGCGAGCTTGAGCGTGACTCCATATTACAACAAACCCAGCCAAGAAGGTTTATATCTGCATCACAAGGCTATCGCTGAGGCGGTTGATCTGCCAAACATCCTGTATAACGTTCCCGGCCGAACGGCTGTCGATATGCTGCCTGAAACCACCGCTAGACTGGCTGATATTCCTAATATTATCGGTATTAAAGATGCCACAGGGCAGCTTTCTAGAGGGCTGGAGTTGTTGAAAATCTGTGGTGATAAAATTGCGGTTTATTCCGGTGATGATGCAACCGCTATCGAATTTTTATTACAAGGGGGTATGGGGAATGTGTCGGTTACAGCGAATGTTGCACCACAGGCGATGTCACGTCTTTGTGCTCTAGCTATGTCTGCGTCAACGGAAGAACAGCAGCAAGAGGTTAGACGGCTAAATGATCTATTAATGCCTTTAAATAATGATTTGTTTGTCGAGGCAAATCCTATACCTGTGAAGTGGGCCCTGTCATCAATGGGATTAATAGGCCTAGGGATACGATTGCCGTTAACTCCGCTTGCTGAGCTTTACCATCAACGCATCGAAGCAGCGCTTGAGGTGGCCGGCATTAACTCTGTTGCGCATGCAAGCAATTAGCCGATTTTAGTCACCGTTTGGAATATCTGTAATGACAGTTTTCACGCCTTTAAGCATCAAATTTATTGCTCGCATAAAAACTATACTCATTATTGCTTGTACGTTTTTGCTATTACCCGGTTGTAGTTGGCTGTTTGGTGATGAAGGTCTTTTCCCCTCGCGTACCTATGACTATTTATCGGTAGAGGAAAGTCGTGATTTGGTTTTGCCTGACGGCATAGAATTACCGGCTATCCATGATCAGTATCCTATTCCTGCTATTAATACATCACCATTGCCTTCGGCTGAATTTGAAGTACCAAGGGTGCAGTCCTTAGATTCGGCTGAGCAAAAGGGTAGCGTCAAAGTTCAAAAGTTTGATCAACGGCAATGGATTTTAGTTAACGCATCGTCCGGTCAAGTTTGGCCATTGGTTGCGAATTTTTTGGCCTCTAACCAGATTCCTGTTGCCGTTTCGAACGGTAATCGTGGTGTTATTGAAACTGATTGGTTGAAAGATATTAGGTCTGACGAGGTTGAACCGAGCTTTTCATCGTTTAACGCTAGTCAGTCTAACTCCAATCGTTCATCAAGTGCTAACGCATATCGATCAGGGCTGGAAGGTTCGCGAGAGCGTTATCGGTTTTCGCTCAAGCCAGGGGTGCAAAAAGCAACCACCGAAATTGAGATCACCCAGCAAGCCACGACTGCTACCAGCAGCTCAGCTACTCCTGCTTCTTGGGGCAATGCTTCGAGCGAAAGTAAGCGTGAAGATAATATGATTAATTTATTGGCCGAACATTTGGCTGACTCGCCGAATCGGGCGTCTTACTCACTGTTAGCTCAGGGCATTGGTTCTGCGAGTAAGGTGAAACTGCTTTACGATAATAGCAGTGAGCCTTATTTGAGTTTGTCGCTGCCGTTTGATCGAGCTTGGGCTTCGCTTGGCCTAGCATTAAAGAAAGCAAATTTTGATATTAGCGATCTTAATCGAAGTCGCGGGTTCTATTTAGCCAGATCAAATGGTGCAGCCTCAGTAAAAGAGGAAAAAGGCTTTATTTCACGGCTTTTTAGCCGCTCTAAAGATGAGGAGGCAACCGCTGCTGAAACCCTAGAGTTTAGTGCGCGACACAACGGCAGTAATTTAATTATTCAAGTGCAAAGTCAGACTGGTTCGTCACTGGATATTAAAGAACAAACAGTAATCCTTCGTCGTGTTCAGAAAAAATTATCTTAATTAATGCGGTTATGACTGGCTAGATTATGCGATTTTCTTCTTTAGGCAGTGGTAGCCGCGGCAATGCGTTAATTGTTGAATCAAGCCAAGCGCGAATATTAATTGATTGTGGCGTTGCCTTGCGACCCTTAAGGGAGGGCCTTGCACAGTTAGATATATTGCCTGAGTCAATTGATGCTGTGTTTATCACGCATGAACACAGTGACCACATTAAAGGTCTGAAGTCACTTGCGCGGCAATACGCAATGCCGCTATATATGACTCACGGCACTGCCATTAAGAGCGGCTTAGACCACCTCCCGCAGATGAATATTTTAAGTCACTTTTCACCGGTGGTTGTTGGCGACCTACTGATTCAGCCTGTCACCGTACCGCACGATGCGAGAGAACCCTGTCAATTTGTTATCAGTACTCAGCCTGCGTCTGACCAGGCAGCTAAGAAGTTAGGTATATTAACCGACCTAGGAAGCTATACACCGCATATTATTGAGTCTTATCAAGATTGTGACGCGATAATTTTAGAGTGCAATTATGACGAATCGATGCTGCAAAATGGTCCTTACCCGATGAGCTTAAAGCAGCGTGTCAAAGGGGACTGGGGACACTTAAGCAACACTCAAGCCGCTGAGTTATTGTCTAAATTACAGCATCAGAATATTCAGTGGCTGGTGGTTGCGCATATTAGCCAAAAAAATAATCAAGCAGCACTGGCTTGCGAGGCGATAAAAGCGATATTTCCTCACCATGAACGAATGCGGGTAGCGGATCAAGAAAGCGGCTTTGATTGGTTGGAAATTGCCTAGCCAAATAAGGCCCTATACCGATTATAAAAAGAGTGATTTAGCGATGGGTTTTGCATCTGATAAGCGAAGATATCCAAGGGTTGCTAGCCAAGCGCAGTTAGAAATCAGTCACCCCGCATGGGGTGTTATTCAGCTTAAGGCAAAAGACAGTTCGCAAGGTGGTTTTTTTGCTTTGCGAGGTACTCATACCTTGCCGCCGGTTAATACCGAAGTAAAAGTCCTTATTAAAAGGCATACCGGCCCACTCAATGATACGCCAGTGTCGATGCGTGTGGCCCATACCTCCGATCAAGGCATGGGCCTTGAGTTTGTTTAGGTGCTGATTGATGAATGATGGCCAAGTGCCCAAAGGCTATGTTTTGTTGGCCAATGAAAAAGAAAATCTATCGTTTGATAGTGTTAAATCGCTTGCTCAGCGATTGCATTTCCATACCATCAGTGAAGAAAATTTACCCAGTGACTCACTACCAAAATTAGTCCTTGAAAATAATCAATGGCGTGTGTTTACGCATGACCGAAAATCCACAGTGGGGGTAGACTTTTTTTTACCGTCTTTTTATGCTCGCTTAAGCCGACAAGGTTTCGAAAAAGAAAATGTCGTTCGAGCAGTCAAAGGTCGAAATAAAGCGACGTTGCCGCTATTTGTTTTAGACGCGACGGCAGGTTTTGGCCACGACGGGTTTTTACTTGCCAATGCCGGTTGCCAGCTTACGATGGTTGAAAAGAACCCTCTGCTTGCGTTTTTGTTAGCACAGGCAATTCATCGCGTCGCTGATAGTGACGATGTAATCGCTGAGGTGGCCAGTCGAATTGTTTTTTACGAAGGTGATAGCGTTGATATCATGAAAAGTTGGCAGGGACGTCGACCCGATGTGGTTTACCTCGATCCCATGTATAACACTGCGGAGCAAGAGCCAAAGCGTGGACTTAAAAAAACAGCAGCCGTGAAAAAAAATATGGCTTTTTTGCAGCAAATTGCTGCCCATAATTCAACTGCTGAGGATCAGCGATTATTTGAAGCAGCGGTTAAGATAGCCGGTTCAAAAGTTGTGATCAAGCGAGCGCCAGGAGCCGAGCACTTAGCGCTTCAAACACCCGCATCGTCAATCGAGGGAAAATCCGCCCGCTTTGATATTTATCCCTTATAAGACCGTAATTTTAACATGGCCGATTATTGTCTATGATGGCTAAGATTCAGTGATTAACTTGCGACTCATTAACAGAGGCTGAGTATGGCAGAACAGGATATCAATTCTATTGCGCAAGACTGGCAGCCATTAATGGCTGAGTTTGAGCGTCGTAAAAGCTTTGGTCAATCGATGGGTGGCGAGGAAAAATTAGCTAAGCGTGAGGATGCGGGCCGGTTCAATGCTCGACAAATGATTACGGCTTTAGTCGATGACGGCAGTTTTATGGAGCTGGGTACCTTAGCCGGCGGTTTAAGTTATCACGGCGAACCAATTGCAGCAGCAGATGCTTTGATCGGTGGTTTAGCTACCATCGATGGCCGTAATGTCGTGGTTGGCTGTGAAGATTTTACTGTCATGGGCGGCTCTATTGGCCATGCTACTAATGCTAAGAAAATACGTTTAGCCAGTTTGGCTTTACAAGAAAGGTTGCCTTTTATCAGTTTGCTTGAGGGCTCGGGTGAGCGAACAAGTAATGCCTTGAGCCGTCACCCTTACGCGCCAAGTGATATGCAGGTTTTGGCTAAGCTATCAGGAATTGTACCCACTGTGGCATTAATCGTTGGGCCATCGGCAGGCCATGGTGCAATTACGGGCATGCTAAAAGATTTTATTGTGATGACTTCTGATGCTTTTTTATTTGCAGCAGGACCGCCTTTAGTTGAAGCCGCGCTAGGTGAAAAAATATCAAAACAAGCGCTGGGTGGTGCAGCAATGCATACATCAGTTAGTGGCGTTGCACATAATCAGGTCGATGACTTTCTACAAGGTGTTCGCTTAGTCCGACAGTATTTAAGTTTTTTCCCTGCCAGTGCTTATCAGTTAGCAGCTCAAAAGCAGTCTGCTTTGTCACAGTCGCGTAGTCTCGTTGAAGTGTTCGATATCGTTCCTAACGATGATAGAATTGCCTACGATATACATAAACTGATTGACTTAGTTGTCGATGACAGTGACGATTGTATTGACATTCAGCCAGGCTATGGGCGATCTATTATTACCTCATTGGCTCGCATTGGAGGTTATCCGGTAGCGATCGTTGCCAATCAACCCAGTGTTCAGGCCGGTGCGATAACCGCCGAAGCAGCCGATAAGGCTGCACATTTTATTGACGTCTGTAATGCTTTTCATTTGCCTATTGTATTTTTAGCCGATAACCCTGGTGTGATGTCGGGTTCATCGGCAGAGCAGGCGGGCACCTTAAGATCTGCTGCACGTATGTATGCTGCTCAGTCTTCGATTGAGTCGCCTAAACTCCATGTGACGATCCGAAAAGCCTTTGGCTTTGGGAGTTCACTAATGGGTATGAATCCTTTCGATCAGCAAACACTGACCTTGGCGTTTCCGGGAATTACCTTGGGCGGTATACCGGCACTGGGAGGCGGCATTGCATCAGGAGCCGATAAAGACATGGCTGAAAAATTAAAAATAGCTGAACAGAGTGGAGCTTGGTCGACCGGCGATACCATGGCTTATGACGAAATTATTGACCCACGAGAATTGCGCAATCGATTTATTAAAGCTTTAATGGTCAGTCGCGAGCGACAATCACAGCAACCTCAACCGCTTAAACGATCAGGTATCAGGCCTTAATCACTTAGGCGGATGAAAAGCATCTAACTGAAAAAATCTTTCGATGGTGCACCAAACATCACTGAGCCTAAATTAGTTGTCGGTGCGTAGGGTTGATTAGCCGCGTGCTGGCGAAAAGCAAGAATATCCTGATACAGTTCGTTCACTGTATTGCCTTGATAAATCGCTGTTCCACCCGAATTTGCCAATAATTCCTGCACCACGGGGATGAGTGTTTCTACAGTATTGCAAGAATCATAGCGGAACTCGGCTCGATCTATATCACGGTATGGCTCACCTTTTTCAGCGAATTCAAGCAAGGTATCAAAGGCATGATGTAACTTTAATCTGGCTGTACGAATTGCCGATAGAGCGCGAGCGCCAGCGATTTGTCCAGCGGGACTTTCGACAACTTTTTGACCGACACTGTTGAGCCGTTTCGAATTATATTCACAGTAGGCGTCGAGTGCCCCTTGAGCCGTACCGATAGAAGGGGTTGAAACGGCGCGAATAAAGACTTGCCCGAACGGTAATTTATATAATGGTGAAGTATTTAATGCTTGGCCAGGCCCTTGGCATAAGAAGCCTTGCATAAAGCTATGCACGCGATAATCAGGCACAAAGGCGTCTTTGACGACTAATGTTTTACTGCCAGAACCCTGTAAGCCGGTGGTATGCCAGTCATCAATGATCTCGTAATCGCTGCTTGGAATTAAAAAAGAACCGAGTTGTGGCATCTCAGGCATATTTGGATCAGCGGGGAGTAAACCGCCAACAAAAATCCAATTACAATGGTCACAACCGCTTGAAAACTGCCATTGCCCTGAGAATTTAAAACCGCCCTCTACCGGCTCAGCTTTGCCCTTAGGCGCATAGGATGATGAGATGAGTTGATTGTCATCTTGCCCCCAGACATCTTGTTGAGCGCGATCGTCTAATAATCCTAGCTGCCAATTATGCACACCGACAACACTTAACACCCATCCTGTCGATGGGCAGGCTCTTGCAATTTCAAACACTACATCATAAAAATGTTTTGGGTTCATTTCGTAGCCGCCATATCGGGCTGGCTGCATCATTTTAAAAAAACCGGCGTCAATTAGCTCGGCCATCGTCTCATCAGGGATGCGTCGCAAGCTTCTGGTGTGTTGCGCCTTTTCTCGCAACATAGCTTGCATGGCGATGGCTTTATCTAACATCTCTGCTGGACTAACATTGGAAGTAGATTTGACTTGAGTATCCATAAAACACCTTGTTTCTTATTATCAGTAAAGTGATTGAATAGTGACTACGTTAACGCCTTAGCTTGAGTAGTTAATTAACAATACCTTCCAAAAATCCATAAAAAGAGGGTAATTTGATTATTTATGTCGGTCAGCGTTGGGATGAAAGATTACCGCCATCAACCACTAACTCACTTGCTGTGATATAGCTGGCCTGATCCGATAGCAAAAAAGCAACAGCATTGGCAACTTCGCTGGCTTGGCCAAGACGACCCATTAGAATTCGTAGTTCGAATTGTTCGCGTAATCCATCCATATAGGCCATGGGTCCTGCCAGCATGGGGGTATCGATTTGTCCAGGTGAAACGGCATTAATTCTAATATTATCATTGGCTAAGCGGTCTGCTAGTGCTTTAACAAGCCCTAACATACCGCTTTTTGATGCGCTGTAAGAAAGGTTAGCTTGGTTACCTAAGTGCGCATTAATCGATGCAATACCTACGATGGCGGAGCCAGAATTGGCGGCTAGGTCAGGTAGTAGAAGTTGCGTTAAGAACGGCAGAGCCCCTAAATTAATATCCATAATACGTTGCCATGACTCGGGCGTGAGGTCATCGAGCGCCACACTGCCATCCACTCCGGCGGCATGAACTAAACCACCAATGCTGTGTTTACTCATTCGACTAGCAGTTAGCGCCGATTCAAATTCATTGAACTGACTGATGTCTATGCCATAGCTGCTGGTGTCGACATTGAAATTTTGTTGAACTTGACTGGCGCTAGCAGCAGCAGCTTTGCTATCGATATCCCAAATCATAATTGGGCGACCTTGGCGGGCTAAAGCTTCTGCGCAGGCTTTTCCAATTCCTGAGGCCCCTCCGGTAATGAGTACAGCGGTGGTTAAGTTCATATCATCCTCAGGGCAGTAAAGGGCTTAGTTGATTGGCGTGTTTGGCGGCTCGGCGACCGAAGTAGGTCGCTTCGCCGATACAAGTGCCGCTGGAATAACCGGTACCATCTTGGGCAATATTAGATGCGCAAGCACCTGCTGCATAAAGACCAGTAATCGCTTGGCGATGATGGTCAAGCACTTCCGCATCTTTAGAAACCTGTAATCCACCCAAAGTAAAGCCAGTGTAGCTTGACTTTTCAAACGAGCACTCCAGTGCAGCAAAGGGAGGCTGATTAAGCGGCTGCAACCAATCAGCATGCTTATGTTGTTGAGGATCTTTGCCCAGTTCAGCATATTGATTATACTGATTAATAGTATCTTGCAGTGCACCTTTTGGCAGTGCTAGCGCTTGTTCCATTTCTTCCACGGTGTCCCAGGCATCAATTAATTCCTGTAGTTTTAATTCAGGTCGTCCAAAAGTAGCGTTGTCACAAATAAGATAAGCAACACCGTTAGGTTGTTCAATGCACGCTGCTGCGGAACGCGAATGATAGGAATCTTCATTGATAAATCGTTGGCCGTATTGGTTGACTAAAATACCTTTAACTAAGCTTTCGGGGGGATAAAAAGGAGAAGTTAGAAATACCTGTGACATATGAATGGCTTGCCCGCCGGCAGCTAAACCCAATTGAATGCCGCTGCCGTCGTCGTATGGCGTACCTTGTGGCCATACAGATTCAGCATTTAATTGAGGACAATGTTCTTCAACCATGGTTTTATTCATGCTGAATCCGCCGGCTGCAATTACCACCGCCTTATTTGCTCGGAGATAATAAGTGTCACCAAAGGTTTTGTATCGAAGGCCGACAATACGGCCAGTCTTATTTTTTATTAAACCGTTGACTTGCGCATCAAATTGAAATTTCACTTTTAATTGTTTAGCGGCTTCACCTAATTTTTGCATGACGATAGCGCCGCCACCACTGCCAGGATGCTCGACCTTATGGCCGCGAGGCGCTGGTTTAGCTTGTTGAGAGTAGGGCCAAGCTTTCTCATTGCCCGACCAAATCAAACATTCGTCAGTGGGTTGCTCGTAATGTTTTTTTCGGTAGAAGCCGTCATTAAAAGGTACGCCTTGTTCGACTAACCAATTAAAATGACTAACGCTATCATCAGCATAAGCACGAATTTTTTCAGCATTGGGGTCGGGCGTATTAGCCATTAGGTAGTTAAACATCTCATCAGCACTGTCTTCGATACCATTGGCTAGTTGGACACGAGTGCCACCACCGAGATAGAAGTGACCGGTTGCTAAGCTAGTGGTACCACCAATGCCGCTACCGCGCTCCAAAACCAATACGGTATTACCTGCTTGTGCTGATTCAATTGCAGCGCAAGCGCCGGCTGCACCAAAGCCAACGACCAGTAAGTCGTGTTCACTGTGCCAATCAGTGATGTCAGCGACGTTGAGTAAATCTATGGTTGCTTTGGACATTGCTCATTATGCCTTGAATATCATCGCTAAAGTTCTATTTTACCATTGCTTCAGGTGGAATGCCTGGCTCACCCATAAAGGGTGCATAAGACATGGGTTGCGCACCGTCAATGTCTTGAATGTCTAATTCATTACCCAGTTCGGAGTTCCACCATGAGCGACCTGAGTAATCCATATAATTATCGGCTTTTGCAATCGCATCGATAATTCTTCCAGGGTATTCTGGCGATTCCATTCCGGGCTTTAATGGTTCGTATTCGTCTGGCAGTGCGTCAGCTTCAATGGCGGGAGCTAAGCGTTCGGTTTTAACAATGCCGGGCCAAATAGCGAGGGCAGCAACATTGTATTCACGTAACTCTTTAGCCATGTCGTGCATCATTTTATCTTTGCCGGCCTTCCCCACGCCATAAATGACCGAGTGAAGATAACATCGAGCACCGGGTGATGAAATGTTGACAATCATACCGGCTGCTTGTTTGATCATATGAGGCGCGGCGTAGTAACTGGCAACGTAATGTGCGCGCAGACCTAAATCAATCATTGCTTGCCAGTGATCATCGAGGGGACGTTTCCAGAAGGGTTGCCATTCAAGCATATCATCAGGGACTTGGTAAACATTATTAACTAGAATATCAATTCGTCCCTGCTCGTCAATAATCTGATCAATCAAGGCTGCAATTTGTTGGTCATCTGTGTGATCGCAAATAACAGCAATCCCCTTACCCCCTCTGGCGGTAATCTCTTCAGCAGTGGTATGGATATTGCCAGGTAGGGCAGTTGTTTGGCCATCACTGCTCGAGCGACCCGATACATAAACAGTGGCACCTGTTGCGCCGAGTGCTAGTGCCGTTCCTTTACCTACTCCGCGGCTACCGCCAGTGACTAATACGACTCGATTTTTTTTTAGTGCCATGATCTATCCTTTTTATATGCCTAATTTACTGAGGGTTACGATTGATTTGGTCTTTGACCGCCACAGAGAATATCAGTAACCAATTCAGTGTCCATATATTCTTTTAGCCGGTAAATTTTTTCGTCTTTTAGCTCAAACAAAAAATGGTATTGGTTATTATAATGTTTGCCTGAAATATGCTCACCACTCGATTCGGCTTCTACTGCAACACGGTTATCCTCAGCGGTAATATTTTTAATGGTGAATGTAAGTTTATTTGGAAAAGATTCTAGAACTGCGGGGGCGAAGCTTTTAATTTCATCGAGGCCACGACTGCCAGAAATTAAAGTATTGCCCATAGTTTCTACGCGACCCTCTGGGTGATAAGCGTTGATAATGGCATCGCTATCACCCTCACTCATGGCGTTAATAAATTTTGTTATAAATTTTTTTTGTTTTTCTATTGACATTTTATGACGCCTTCTTGGGTTGGTCTGCTTGCTGCATGATAATAATAGTACTGCCAGTTGAGTGTTCTAATAATAGATATATCTCACCATTCCAGCCTGGCTCAACATCCCTAATGCGGCCAATATCTTTGACGATAATTTCAGTATTTATGATCTCATCTTTATCAGTCGTGACTCTCAGTAAATCGTTGCTAGCTAAGGTGGCAACGAGTAAGTCATTTTGCCATTTTGAGAAATAAGTAGAAGCTTCATTGATATTATCAAAACCGTCTGAGTCTTTCAGTTGATAAAAAGCAATGCTTGAAACACCGAGGGAAGGGGTCCAGTCAATTTTAGTCGGGGTTAAATTTTTTGGATCAAACTTTATACCTAATTGTTCACCGTAATGAATGGGAGCACCATCATAATCTAGGCCAAGGCTCACTAATGGCCAGCCATAATTTCGGCCTGGCAGCAGCACGTTTGCTTCATCCCCGCCACGAGGGCCATGTTCACTTTGCCAAAGGACATTTTGTTTTTTGTCAAAACTAATACCTTGGGGGTTGCGATGACCCAAAGTCCAAATCGAAGGCAAAGCTTTTTTGTTGTCAAAAAATGGATTGTCAGAGGGGATGCGACCATCATCATGCAGTCGAAGTATTTTCCCAAAGGGTTTATCTAAATCTTGAGCGCCAGCATAATTGGCCAGCATATTACCAAGGGTTAAATAGACGTAGCCTGCGTTGTCAAAAGCTATTCTTGCACCCATACCAACTTCAGCACCGTTAATATAGGCCTCAGGCTTGGCTCGCCAAATAATTTCTTGATCAACCCACTGGTCGCCTACAATGCGACCACGAACTAATTGAACCATAACAACAGGTTCATTTGTTTGCTGACTTAGAGTATTACATTTTTCGCAGCGATGACCATGAGAGAGATATATCCAGCCGTTATCTTTATATTGAGGGTGAATCTCAACATCGTGCAACCAGCCACTGCCCGTATAAGTAGAGCCACGCACGATACCATCATTAAATACTTTTGGCGTATTTTTGATGAGTGTTTTAGTTTTTCCATCGTCGCTTAGTAGACTTAAGCCTATGGCTTTTTCACTGATTAAAATATTTCCGTTATTTAAAGGCGCTATGGCATAGGGGTGGGTTAAACCATCATGAATTTTTTTGAGTGTTAATTTGTGTTGTTCAGTAGTTTGGATAGTATTTGGGATTTGTGGTCGTGTGCCGACACCGAGAATGGCATCAAGCCCTTTAGTTGTTCGCTTTTCTAAGATATAGACGGCTAAGGCTTTTATTTGATTTTGAGTTAAGCTTTTTTTCCAAGCCGGCATACCACTATTGATGAAGCCGTCGCTAATATTTTTTATCAAACGATCAAGGCTTTCGCCGTGAAGGAGGGCATTGTTAACTAAAGGTGGGCCAATAGCTTTGCCCTCTAGATTATTACCATGGCAAACGCTGCACTGTGCCAAATACAGTTCGCCAATTTTGTCGCTGGGAACCCAGGCATCTCGACTGTCTTCTAGTTGTTGGGAGGATAAATCTTTTTTTGGTTCAGCTATGGCGGCGCTACTTAAAAAAAACACCAAGAATATATAGACTAAAGCATTGTGTTGAAGGATTTTTGCCTGTCCTTTTTCCGTTGAAGTCAGTAGTAACGGTTTTTGCCACATAAAAGCGCCTCTCAGCGTCAATTAAGTTGGCATGGGCTGATAAGCATGCCCCCAAAAATCACCCTCTGTCGATTCGGTGGGAGGGAATTGACTCCAGTCATCAATTTGTAATCCATCGTAGCCAAATTCGACAGCTATACCTCCAGGGCCCACTGAGTAAAAGCTCAGCATGTTGTCATTACAGTGCCTGCCTAGGGTAGACATAATAGGCACATTCGCTTGATTAACGCGATCGAGACAAGCCCCAACTTCATCAATGCTGGTGACTTCAAACATCATATGCACGATGCCGACCGGGTGGGGGAAGTTGGCTAGCGCCAAACTATGGTGCCGTGAGTTGCTGGCATGCATAAAAATAATACGTAATTCAGGTGCCCCATCAGCAGGCGGCGGCATACGTAAATCATCGCTCATGCCGAAGCCCATGGTATCAATATAAAATGCATGCGTTTCTTCGGTCAATGGTGCGGGTATGACAGCATGGCCCAAGCCCATATCTCCGGTGACAAATTTATCGATGCCTACTGGCGATACAAATGGCACATCGCATTCGACCGTTGTCGTTCGGCCGTAAAATATTTCAAAGGGGTTGCCTGAAGGGTCGTTAGAGCTAGCGTACTCGGTGACGCAGCGTAACTTAGCCCCTTGTGCATCGCCAGCAGTAACCGTGGCGTTAGCCGCTTCGAGCTTAGCAATCATGGCTTGATAATTTTCTTTACTGCCCATATCCCAGCCACAGCCAAGCATTTGGCCTTGTTCTGCAGTTGAGACTAATATTCTAAACGGCGCGTAATCCATTTTAAGAAAACTGTGATCATTGAAGTCGGGCCGTTCAATGGGCATGAGACCTAGGATATTTGCACCAAAATTGCTCCATGAGCCTTGTTCTGTTTCGCTAATATGAATGTAAGCTAAGTTTGCAACGCTCATAATGTTTCCTATTATCTAATTAGTAAATAACCGAGGTGAAGGGATTAATATTTCTCTGCCAAGAATTTTATTATACTTTGCTAATTCCAGTATTGACTATCGTGGTAATAGGTAGATTGACAGCTTGTAACCCACCTAAGTTCTCCACTTTTTGCTCAGAGGGCACAAAAACCGGATAATGAGACCAATTTTCACCAATACTCTCTAGTGCATAGCGCTCAGCTGATTTATAATTATTGGTTTTTTAGCCTTTCGAGAAAAATCTTATGAGCCTATCTTCTTCTGCTGATCGTGTTTTAGCCGTTAGTAATCATCTTCCTATTCAAACTGAACTGCCTGTCCACAGTGGCAAGGTTCGTTCTGTTTATTGGCTGAGTCAAGCCGACAGTCAGAGACTTATCGCGAGTGAAGACTATGATGTGGCGCCCGATTCAGAGTTGGCTGTGATGGTGATCAGTGATCGTATTTCAGCCTTTGAATGTATTTGGCAAGGCGAGGGTGGTATGGCCGGTGTGCCGGGCAAGGGTGCTTCATTAAATGCCATCTCTAATCATTGGTTTAATTTATTTCGTCAGCAAGGTTTAGCCGATAGCCATATTTTAGCGGTACCTCACCCCTTAGTTTGGATTGTCCAGAAAGCAAGACCGGTTATGATTGAAGCGATTGCGCGTCAATATATCACTGGCTCGATGTGGCGATCTTACAGTAAAGGGGAGCGAACGTTTTGTGGCATTCAATTACCTGAAGGCTTAACCCGCGATCAAAAATTATCTGAATTATTAATCACGCCGTCTACTAAGGGTATTTTGCAAGGTATTCCTGGCGTTCCAGAAGTCGATGATGTGAATGTCACAAGAGCCGATATTGAACAGAATATTTCGGCGTTTAAATTTCAGCAAGCCAGTGATATTGACCATTACGAAACACTGTTGCGTGAAGGTTTTGAAGTGATTAGTTCCGCTTTAGAGAAGCTTGACCAGATTTTTGTCGACACTAAATTTGAATTTGGTTATGTCAAAGATGCTAAAGGAAACGATAAACTGATTTACATGGATGAAGTCGGTACGCCTGATTCATCGCGAATGTGGGACGGCGAGCAATTTCGGCAGGGCAAGGTGGTTGAAAATTCTAAAGAAGCATTTCGCCAATTGTTATTAAATCATTTCCCTGATTCAGACATTTTATTGAATAAAGATCGCATGACTGAGCGTACCGCTCTAGCTAAAGATAACGAGCTTCCAGAGGCGGTGTTAATGGAAGTCTCATCGACTTATGTTGGACTAGCTGAGAAAATTATTGGCCATTCTCTGCCGCAGTCAGACAACCCGCAAGCAGAAATTCTTGATGTGTTGAATGATCGTTATGGTTTAATTCGATAGAAGAGTCGCGCGAGAGGATTTAAGTCAATTAATAGCCACTACCAACTTGTTCGTACTTATACTAAGCATTTACCAGCAGGTCAGTTGAATTGGATTGGTCTTCGACCCGCTAGAAAAGTTCCAATGCTTGAGGTTGAGCAGGTTCTCGCGGTTGAGGGTTTGGGCTTGGAAGGCGATCGACGTTGTCAAGGTAAGCCGGGTTCAGCTCGGCAAATCACTATTATTAGTGAAGAATATATTGCTCAAATAGAATATTTCATGGCGTTGCGTCGTGGTCAAGGTCAGGGCGATATTTTTGGCGACCATCAACCGGTAGTGCCGGCTATGCTACGAAGAAACTTAGTCGTCAGTGGTATTAACTTAACTGCGATTCGACATCAACGGCTTCGTATCGGTGAAGCCGAAGTTGAAACAAATGCCTTATGCGACCCTTGCTCGCGAATGGAGCAGGTGCTGGGCCAAGGCGGTTTTGCTGCGATGTTAGGTCATGGCGGTTTATGCGCTAAAATCACCAAGGGTGGCATCATTAGGCGGAGCGATTCAGTCCAACTTCTCAACCCTTAACTGATCCAATTCTGAAATTTTTTATACGGGGTTAGGTGAGCCGGGTAAAAAGTCGATGTATTTGCCCGTCGTCATGCCTCCGTCAACGGCTATTTCTGCCCCCATGCAATGCACAGCATCTGCGCTGGCTAAAAACGCAACCACGCTGGCAATGTTTTCAGGTTCGGCACCGTGTTGAGCGGGATATTTTTTATAAGGCTCATCAAATTCAGTTTTCTCCAATGCGGTTGGATTGGCCATCGGAGTATTCACTCCACCAGGGTGAACCGAATTAACGCGAATACCCAAAGGCCCTAACTCCATCGCCGATGCCTTGGTGTAACCACGCACCGCCCATTTTGATGCAATATATGCCGATAAGCCATTCACAGAAGACAAACCTTCTGACGATGACATATTAATAATGGCGCCGCCACCGGCTTTGAAAATATGCGGTGCCGCGGCTTGAGTTCCCAGCATCACGGACAGCAAATTAATGTTTAAGGTAGTCTGAATTTCCTCTAAGGAATAGTCCAATAAACCATTAAATATACACACGCCTGCGTTGTTAACCAGAATGTTAAGATTGCCGTAAGCTGAAATAGTGTGATCAATAACATTTTGCCATTGGCTAGCTTGGGTCACGTCATGCTGAACAAATAAAGCTTGATCTCCCAGCATTTTAGCGGCCGCATGACCAGCATCGTTATTAATATCAGTAATCACCACTTGCGCACCCTCACTTATCAGTCTGGCAGCGGTTGCTCTACCGATGCCACCAGCCCCACCAGTGATAATGGCTGTTTGCCCTGCTAGTTGTTGCTGTAATGGTATGTTCATAGTATTTCTCCATGCAGGATAAGTAATATTATTACTGAACAGTAAATTGCTCTGCCTCTGGCGCTAAGGTCCATTGCCAATAGTCGGCTAATCGCCAAGGGGTATTTGTGGTGATGTGACCTTGTGAGTTTTTATACCAACTGCCGGCGCCTTCGTGAACCCAGACTGTTTTGGAAAACTCATGTTGTACGCGTTGGTTATAGGCTTCATTCACTTCTGATTTGATTTCAATAGTATCGGCATTGGCGCTAACTTGAAGCTCGATACACTTTAATATGTAGCGAATTTGGCATTCAGAATTGAAAAAGAGTGTGCCTGCATGTGCTAAGTTAGTATTTGGCCCATACATACAATAGAAGTTGGGAAATTCAGGCACAGTAATACCTAAATAGGCTTTTGGATTGTCGCCCCATAGGGTATTCAATGATTGATTATTTCTGCCAGTAATATTCATCGGGTAAAGCCATTTATTAGCATGAAATCCGGTCGCATAAATAATCACATCAACCTCGGTATGCAGTGCTTCAGAAGCCGATTGATGATGAATGCCTGTTGCATCTATGGCTTTAATATTATCAGTAATTAATTCAACATGGGGTTGTTGTAAAGCAGCTAGCCAGCTGCCATTGTCTTGTAAAATACGCTTTACGAAGGGCGGATAACGCGGGACTACCTTGTTTAATAACTCGGGGTCTTTAACCTGGCTCTTGATCCACTCAGTGGCATGCTCACGGTACATGTCATTAGCGGCATTGATTGAACGCTCTTGATCGGGCCAATCTTCATCTCTTATTAAGGTTGGTAGCAAGGCATCGGCGGATACCCAGAAAAGTAAGAATCGATAAAAACGATCATAGAAGGGAATGTGAGTTAACAACCACTGTGTACCAGAGTCAATATCATCATGGTAGCCTGGGTTGGGAAACATCCATGCAGGCGAGCGTTGAAAAACTTTCATTTTTTTTGCCACTTTTGCAATTTCAGGCGCTAACTGAAAAGCACTGGCGCCACTGCCAATAATGGCAACTGTTTTATCTCTTAAATCATGTTGATGTTGAAATTGTGCACTGTGGAATTGTGCACCATCAAAGGAATCTGACCCATGAATGTCTGGTATTTTAGGTCGGTTAAGCTGACCAACAGCTGATATGACGCTGTTAGCAATGAGTTTTGATTGTTCACCGGTATGATGATTATGGGTGGTGATATGCCAGCGCTTTTGATTTTCAACCCAATTGACAGCGGTGGCTTCGGTGTTGTACTGAATGCAAGCCTGCAGCTGATATTTTTCTACGCAGTGATCAAAATAAGTTTTTAATTCTTTTTGCTGTGGGTAGAACTGTTGCCAGCTATTACTGGGTTCAAAACTGTAGCAATAAATTTGAGCGGGTATATCGACGCGTGCACCTGGGTATGAGTTCTCATACCAAGTACCCCCTTTGTCGGGATTTTTTTCAAGCAAAATATAAGGGATATTATTCTGTTTTAGGCGAATAGCCGCTAATATTCCCGACATGCCGCCACCGATAACCACCACGGCATGTTCACTCAATGGTTTTTTAAATCGAGAGTCTAAACAGACCTCGCGCGGGTCAGTGTTTTCTAATGCCAGCTCTTCTAGCATCATTTTACTCGAATCTTTTGGGATATCTTGACCTGCAGTGAAGCACATCAGTTGATACAGTTTTTCCTCACAGGGCAATTCGGGCAGTATAAAGTTATTGCGTTGGTAATCTTTGATAACCTCGAGCGCTTCATCTCTTATCGTCTCTTGATCTTCTGCTGACATAAAGCCTTGCACTTCACCTAGCATGCCTTGCCCTGGTTTAATACTGCCATTTAATCGTGAAAAGTCACCATCGATTAGCATCATGGCTGACATCAGCGCAGGCACACTGGCGCTATTTAAAGCTTGGCGTATAGCTTCTTCATTATCCCTAAAAGTAGGGTAGCGGTTTTCATGGTTCACGATTAAATCCTATTTTTCAAAGGCCATTGTTAAGCATGATTGCTAGAAGTTGGTCAGCTGAGGGTGGTTGTTGTTCTTTCAAAATTGCCTCAATACGTAATTCCAGCATCGGTTTGAATTGGTCTTGCGGGAATATCCAAAACTGATCCTTTTCGATAGCATCAAATGCTGCCGTGGCGACTTGCGCTGGTGATAATCCATTGGCGCACATGCCGGCTACTGCCTCATGCATTTGCTGCTCAGCATCAGAAAGTAATTGATTATGCTCTTCGCTGGGACGTAATCGATCAGATTCCCATATACCTGTAGCTGTATCACCTGGGCAAAGGCACGCTGCGGTTATTGGCGCTGATTCTAATGCCAATTCGGCATGCAGCGATTCAGTGATGGCAACGACCGCATGCTTGGTGCCTTGATAAGGCGCTAAGTAGGTGCCGCCAGCTAACAGACCGCCAATAGATGCTGTATTAATGATCTTACCCTCACTGTTTTGCGATAGCATTTTCGGTACAAAACTATGAATGCCATTAACTACGCCCATCACGTTTACATCAAAATTCCAACGCCAATCTTTGATTGATCGTTCCCAGCTTTTACCATCAATCAGTACGCCGGCATTATTGAACAGCAAATTGACTTCGCTGTGTTGGCTGAAGCAGTGCTTAGCGAATGACTCCACTGCATTTTCGGATCTAACGTCCAATGTATAAATTTCGACTTTCTCCGGTTTACTTGCATCACTTTGCGTGTTGCGTAAACCTTGTTGGTCAATGTCGGCGGCAATAACGTGCATTCCTTGTGCTGCGCAGTGCTGTGCTAAGGCAGATCCTATGCCGCTGCCTGCTCCAGTGATGACGGCGGTTTTTCCATTCCAGTCTGACATACTTACCTCGATTTTATTCAGTAGATGAATGACCTAAGGCTTTATTTAGTGCGTCCATTCTAATTTTTCGGTACTTAGTTGTGGTTTCACAGTCGACAAATTCATAGCCATGCACGGCGGCTTTAGCTTCTACTAAAGTCACTTCAACGGCCGCTTTTTGCAGGGCTTCAGCATAATTAATTGCTTCATCTCTTAACGGGTCGAATTCTGTGGGTTCAATATAAGCAGGGGGTAAGCCGCTGAGGTCTTGGCGATGAACGGGTGAGGCATACGTGGGTATGTGTTCGCCCCCTTTTTTGTATTTACTGCCTCGCAGATACACCTCCCACATTACTTTGTTATTGTTGGTTGTCCAAAGGGGCGTATCGGTAAATTCGGTGGCGCTGGCTGTTTTTGTTTCACAGTCACAGACGGGATAGAGTAAAAACTGCGCGAGTAAATTGATTTTTTCTCTACGATTTTTATTCCTGTCGTGGGTTAACTGGGCAACACTTGCGGCTAAACCGCCGCCAGCACTGTCGCCGATGACAATTATTTTTTCTTTATCGACGCCTAGCTGTTTGGCATTGCTATGCACCCATTCTAATGCCGCTTGCGAGTCGTCAAGTGCAGCCGGAAAAGGGGCCTTAGTCGAAAGGCGGTAATCCACCATAAATACTTTGCAATTCGCTTGCTCAGCATACATCTGGGCATTATCTAGATGAAGGCCTGCATAGGTGAGGAAAAATGCGCCGCCATGAAAATAGACTAAAGCAGGTGCGTTATCTGCTAACCCCTTTTTACTGATTTCGATCACTTTAAGTTTATGGCCGTTAGTACTGTTAATTTTATGAGTTGAGATGTTGAGGTTTTTTGACCATTTGTAGCGCAAACGGGTTGCCAAAATAAATAGATTAGTAAACCGCAGTTTGAGCAGATTGGTACTAAAACTCATATCAGGAAAATCAAGATATGCGGGGTCAATGGCATAAGGTTTATTGTTATTTCGAGTATTAATGTGGTTTTCCATAGTGATCGATCTCGTCAATTATTTATCTGCCATGATAGAGCTATAATGAACGATTTATCATGAGATGAATGTAATAATATATTTTTAAGCGGCGATCTTTTTTAGCAGATTCGTTATTCTTAAGTGATAGTGCTAAGTTTTATTATAAATAGGTTTCACGATGAGATATTGCCCCCAATGTAAAGCCGATATGGTTGATCGTGAGCTAGACGGTGTGTCCCGTTTAGCGTGTCAGTCTTCCAACTGTGATTATGTCTATTGGCAAAACCCGACGCCCGTCGTGGCTGGCATCGTAGAATATAAAGGTAAGATTGTTATGGCACACAATGTGGCTTGGCCTAAAGCATTCTTTTCGGTGATCACCGGGTTTTTAGAGCAGGGCGAAGACCCCGCGGTAGCGATGGTAAGAGAAACTAAAGAGGAGCTTAATTTAACGGTTACGGCTCAGCGTTTAATCGGTGCCTATGGTTTTGAGCAGATGAATCAAGTGATTATTGCTTATCATTTAGAAGCTGAAGGATCGATTGTTTTAAACGAAGAGCTGGACGATTATAAATTAGTCGAAAAAAAGGACATTGTGCCTTGGGATATGGGTACTGGCCTTGCGCTAAAGGATTACTTGGCGAGTTTAAATCAGTCGCTGCAACATTGAAAAGCCCGTATTAACGCCGGAGCTATTGGCCTTATTACGGGGTGGATATTGCATAATAGTCACTCCCTCTGCAGTCAATAAAGCCTATTATAGAGCCCGTTTTTTAGATTTTATCCAGCATCATTCATGGGTTACTTGGTTGATAGCCTCATAGGAGTACGAATCACTATGATCATCGCTAAATATATGATTAACCAATTGTTATTTATAGTCTTTCTTTTATTAAGTCTTGTGATTTGTACGGCCAATGCTGAGCGTGTAAGTGCTAGTAATAGCCTCGGTTCCGTCGAAGCGCCCGCTTATTCGGGTGGGGGTTGGTCAACCTTACACCAGGGTCCGGGTAACCGCGATCAAGCCCGTGATGCCTATCTGCACGATAAGTACCGCACTTGGACGGCGTTAGAGGGCGTATCGCTGTTAATTGCTCCTTCCATTAGTCCCGATAAAAAACGTTTTTATCAAACGTCTGGTCTTGCTGCGGGGCAGAGTAATTTGCATGCTTTTTCTGTCGAGGGTGAATTACTTTGGCAGTCCCAGCCATGGACAGATGCTGACAACGGAGTTGACCCTTGTGCGGTTTTATCCAATGTCATTGTCGATGCTGAGGGAGATCTTTATTTAGGTGATTGCAATCAAATGTTCGCGTTTCATCCCGATGGCTCCAAAAAATGGACTGTGCCCTTACCGTTGGCAGCAGATGATGATTGGCAACCTGACCCCGACTTACCAATAAATGCTTTAACAACGCCGGTATTTACTGTTGAGGGGTATGTTTTAGGGGTGACTAATTATGGTGACGTGGTGATTTGGAATCGAGACGACGGTCGGGTATTAAACCAGCCAATGCGTTTGCCCGGTTTATTGTCGCCGTATTCAGAGGTCCTTAAGCAGCCAGAAACCCTATGGGGAGACGGCATGATTGACCCTCGAATTCGCGAGTGGAGCTGGCAATTATTATTTGGTGGTGCCATGCGATCCATGAATACGCCAGCTGTGAGCCAAAAAACAGGCCGTATTTTTGTCGCGGCTACTTCAACAGAGCCAAGCTTGGGACGGCTTTATGGTTTGGATTTAATTCATGGTGAGCAGGGTATTGTTGTTGAAATTGCTTTCGCGACGGATTTTGGCATTGGCAGTGGTTCCAGTCCTGCCACGTCTAATGACGACAGCTATGTTTATGTCAGCGACGAAGAAGGTTATCTGTACAGCATTGATGCGCTAAGCGGGGATATTGTTTGGCGTACCAAAACAGCGGCAACCGCTGGCTCCGCTGTGGTGGATTTTGACGACACCATTATTGTGTTACAGGCTTATCCTAACCCTACCATGATGGCCATACACGGTGACAGTGGCGAAGTAAAGTGGTCGTCTAATGCCGATCAATTAGCCAGCGAAACATTGCCGTCCGGTTTTATATTAGGCGCACCTCAAGCCAGTGGTAATGGCATACCGACCGTTACTGAAGATGCCATTCTTGTCCCCGTTGCCTATGGCTATAAATTTTGGTTGGGGCGTACGATTGTTATACCTGTTGCTAACTACCTAGTCGCTTTTGATAAAGATACCGGCGTTGCATTTAGAAATGTGGTGAGCATGCCAGATGATTCATCGAACACGACGCCGGTGATGGCGAATGGCACAATATTAAGTCCCCTGGGTGCAGCAATGACATCTGGCTTTAAACCCTTGGCGACAATAGCTAATTGGTTTTTGCCAGAGGGCATGCAACAGGCAATGCCAGTCGGCGGCCTTCAAGTTGCTATTCCTGAAAAGTAGCGCTTAGCCCAAATAATTTGAACCCTAGTTTTAAATTGAGAATAACCAACTTATGAGTCGAAATATTCCATACCGTCCCTTACCCATAAAACTCATCAACGTTATAGGTGCGGTGCTTGCTAAAGTCGGTATTCAGCCTGTGCTAACGGCAGATGATATTTTTAAGCGGGTGGAAAAAGAGACGGGCTTAACGCGACCTTCGCCGGGTTGGGACGCCGGCGGTCTTGATGTATTACTCAATGCACTGAACACAGAAGCGCAATTAAATATGGTCGGTCGTTTGGGTGCGCGTGGCATGCTGACAAATTTAATCAGCAACTATGTTAAGTTAACCGACTGGTTTGACCGTCATCCAGAAGAAGTTGAGCAAGTTATCGAAAAGCCAATTTTCATTGTTGGTTTGCCTCGAACGGGTACGTCGGCTATGCATGGCCTAATGGGAGCGGACCCTGGTAATCGGTCGCCGCTATTCTGGGAGGTTAATTCGCCTTTACCGCGGCCTGATCCAGACCATTACGATGATGACCCACGTATTGAAGTCATGGCCAAGCAACTGGAAATGCAATACAAAATGGCGCCGGGCTTCGACGCTATTCATAAGATGGATGCGACCATGCCGCAAGAGTGCGTCGCTAATATGCATCAAATGATGTATGGCATTACCTTAACGCTCACTTGGTATGTGCCCAGTTATCGAAGATGGTTAATGCAGGCTGACCCCAAACCTGCTTTACGTTTTCATAAGCGTTTCTTGCAAATGATGCAAGCGACAGAGCCTGCCAGTCGACCGATTGAGCGTTGGTTATTAAAGACCCCGGGGCATTTGAGTTCCTTGCCCGGTATTTTTGAATTATTTCCGGATGCGCAAATTGTTTTCACTCACCGTAATCCCGTTGATGTTATTGGCTCTGTTTGCAGTTTTGTTTGGACACTCTCAGGTATGTTCACTGATAAGGGGCATTTGCCTGGCTTGATCGGGGAGGAGCAGGCATGCAGTTGGAATCAATTATTGCAATTAGGGATGCGAGATAGAGCCTTGCTTAACGCTCATAGTGATCAATTTCATGATATTTATTTTGATGATATTTGTGAGAAGCCATTTGAGACAGTGCTGGGGATATACGAAAAATTTGGTATACAGCCTCCTGAAAATATGACGGAGCTGATGCAGCAGTATTTAGATGACAGCCCGCGCGGTAGACACGGCAAGCATGAGTACGCACTGGCTGATTACGAGTTAACTGAAGCGGGTGAACGCGTCAGGTTTGAGGAATATACGACGAAGTTTGGGCTTTAAAAAAAGCCGCTCTATAACTTATTAACGATTGAGGGTAGACATGAAAGCTGCTGTATTGTTCGAGCAAGGCAAGCCCATTGAGGTGGTCGATGATGTTGAAATCATTGAACCCAGAGCGGGTGAAATAAGAGTAAACGTTGCTTATTGCAGTTTATGCCACTCTGATTACAGCGTTATTTCAGGTGCCATGGGTCCATTACCCGGCCCTATAATTGTCGGGCATGAAGCCGCTGGTGTGGTTGAGTCTGTTGGCCCTGGGGTGCGTCATTTAGCTGTAGGCGATCACGTGGTTTTAACCCCTGTGCCGCCCTGTGGTACCTGCTATTACTGTCAACGCGGTGATCACTCTCTGTGTACTAATGGTCAGAGTATTATGACTAATCGCTTACACGATGGAGTAACGGGTTTATCTCGGCAAGGAGCAGAAATTTTAAAAGGTGTAGGTGTCGCCTCTTTAGCGGAGCAAGTGGTCTGTCCGAGTACTGGTGGGATTAAAATACCGAAAGATATTCCTCTAGATATAGCCTGTGTCGTGGGTTGTGCGATGCAGACTGGTGTCGGTGCCGTACTCAATACGGCAAATGTAGAGGCAGGTGCAACTGCGTTGGTGCTGGGGTTAGGGGGCATTGGTTTAGCGACAGTGCAGGGCGCTAAATTGGCTTCAGCGAGTAAGGTTATTGTGTCAGATCCCTTGCCTGAGCGGCGTGAGTTAGCAATGCGCTTGGGTGCCACTCATACGATTGATCCGAATACTGAGGATGTAGTGTCCGTCTGTATGGCACTAACCGATAATATAGGGGTTGATTACGCCTTCGAAACGGCCGGTTTAGCGGTATTAATTGAGCAGGGTATTCAAGCCAGTAGAGCGGGGGGGGTGACGGTATGTGTTGGTGCGCCACCCATCGATCAAGGTGTGAAAATAGATAATGTCGTTATTTTCTCCTCAATGGAAAAGAAACTCTGTGGATGTTTGTTAGGCTCTTGTAATTCTACTTATGATATTCCGCGGATGATGTCAGCCTATCAAAATGAACAACTTGATTTGGCATCGATGGTGGGCAGAACACGACCGCTAGAGGAGATTAATGAAGCATTTGACGATCTTCATCACGGTCGCGAAATTCGTACTGTAATGAAAATAAACCCCTAGGATTTTTTGGAGATTTTTACTTTGATTAATTCACCTAAAGAAAATTTTGGCGGTTGGCGTGTATGCATCTCCTTGGCTGTTATTGTGTCTCTAGGGATGGCTTTAGTTAATACTTTTGGTGTTGTTTATTTATCTGTCGCAGCAGACTTTAACCTCGACTTGGCGGTAGTTGGTCTTGGAATGTCAATTTTCATGATGATGGTCGGTCTCACGGCTCCAATTCTGGGTAAGTTCGCTGACAAGGGCCCAGTTAAGCCTATCATGTTAGGCGGGGTAGTTTTAATGGTGCTAGGTGTTGGGATCATGACACGCACTGAGAATGGATACTTTTTAGCATTTGGGATGTTAGTTGCTTCACTGGGTATTGTGATGCACGGGATGGTCCCAAGTAATGGAATAATAACTAATTGGTTCATCGAGCGCAGAGCAACTGCTTTAGCTATTTTGGCCGTTGGACTGGCTTTTGGCGGTTTGTGGTTACCACCAGCAGCTGCTTGGTTGATGGAGAATGGCTCTGTAGAAAATGATTGGCGTTACGCTTTACAGGTTTTGTCTTATATTTTGGCAGGAATTGCCATGGTTGTTATATTTTTTGGAGTAACAAGGACACCTGAGGAGGTAGGACAAAATCCTGATGGTGCAGTCAATGATTCCACTGAGTCGCAGATTGTCAGCACAGAGAAAGATGATGAAAGTTTTAGGTTAGCACTTAGAAGTCGTGATCTTTGGTTTACCGCAATTGCTTTTGGAATGTTAACAATGGTTTCACTGGCAAATGGTACATACATAGTGCCATTTTTAGAGCAAAATGCTGGTGTAAGTAAAATTGAAGCGTCCTTAGCCATCTCAGTAATCTCTTTTGCAAGTATTATTGGTAGTCTCAGTGCTGGAATTATTGCTGATAAAATTGGATCAAAAACAGTTTTAATTATCTCCCAATTTATTATCGTTTTAGCTTTTTCGGTTTATTTAAGTCATCCTGGATATATAATAAGTATTATTGCAGCTGCATTTGTTGGTTTGGGGATTGGTGCTTTTTTGCCTATGCAACCAAATTCTGCAGGCTCTCGATTTGGGCGAGCTATTGCAGGGCGTGTGATCGGCATCTATGGGTTGATGGGGTTGCCATTTTCTTTATCAGTTATTCCTCTGGCAGGAATGTTAAGTAGTAGAGTAGGCACCTTTGATATTATTTACCAAGTTGGCATATTAATTTTATTACTCGCGATTGTAATGATTTCAGTGACAGCTTTTGAACCTGAATCAGATGATGCGTAACTTAGTATTGCCTTTAGATCTGCAGGCAATTTTGATTCGAAAAGAACATTAATTTTTAACGGTGACTCGCTCCCCCAGATATAAATGGCGATCATAGAATAATTATCCACAGAGCATAATCTATCATGAGTAAAGATATATCCTTAGTTATAGAGCCATTAAATAATGTGGGTGTTGAAGTATCGGGTCTCGATATTAATCAGCCTATCAGTAATGAACTTAAATCTCAGCTTCATGCTATTTGGTTGGCACATGGTATTGTTGTGTTTCGCGATCAGTCGGACATTACCCCCGAAAGTTTAATTGAATTTAGTCGTATTTTTGGACCGCTAGAAATGCACCCGCTGAAAGCTACTACTTCAGCTGAATATCCAGAGTTGTTCGTATTAGAAAACGGCGGCGAGACCGATAAATTTAATACCGCTTATTACGACGGAGAGGCAATTGTTAATCGATTGATCTGGCACATGGATTTGCATTACACAGGTAAACCTAATCGAGGTGCTATCCTCTCAGCCGTGCATATTGCTGAGGAAGACGGTCAAACAGGTTTTGGTGATTTGGCGAAAGCTTACAAGGCTTTGCCTGAGTACTTAAAAAATAAAATTGCTGATTTGGAAGTAGCCTACACCTTCGAGATGCAGCGAATAAAATGGCGGTTTGCCGATAATAGTGGTTATGAGCCCGGTCCTTTCAGCCCTAAAAAGCCCGCCGATGTCGGTTTTCCCGATTTTCCTGATGCCGTTTATCCCATGGTGGTTACCCACCCTGAAACCGGCGACAAAATTTTAGAAATCGTTGAGCAATTTTTAAATAGAGTGATAGAGCCTGAAAAGATAGGAATGACTCACGCTGAAGCTGACCAGCTACTGCATGAACTGGTCGAGCACATCCGTAAGCCAGAGTTTCATTATTGGCATGATTGGCGCATCGGTGACATGGTGCTGTGGGATAACTGGCGAGCGATGCACTGCACCACTGGTACTCGAACAGGCATTAAGCGTTTAATTAATCGTACCACTATCGAAGGCAGTCATACTTTGGGTCGTCAGTTGGCGGCATCTGAATAGGTATTAGCATGATAGTGATTAAAATAGTTGGCCTTTTATTGGTTTTTATTAGCTGCCATGCTTCTGCACAAGCTGTCAGCTCGGCATATGCTATATCCGAGAAAAATCTTGAAGTGCAAATGCCGCAGACGCAATTGCTATGGGGTGATACCCATGTTCATACGATTTTATCGGGTGACTCGGCTTTATTTGGCAATAAATTAGTCGGTCCTGATGAAGCGTATCGATTTGCCAAAGGTGAAGTTGTGCAGGCCAGTTTAGGCAAGCCGGCGCAATTAGAAACACCGTTAGATTTTTTGCTGGTCTCCGATCATGCTGAAACCATGAGCGCTATTTGGCAGCTTCGTCACCCCACTGCCGAGCAAAAGCGAGAGCAACGCCTGCAAACTGCATTAAATATTGTTGAACGCGGCCTTGAAGCAATCCCGACTGATGTCAGTCAAATAGAGACGGTCAATGTGGCACTGTCCAGTGCCGCGATGTTTTTGCTTGATGGCTCGGCTGCCTCCAATCGCGCCGCTAATAGCGCATGGCAAGAAATTATCGCCAGCGCCGAGCGACATAATCAGCCGGGTGAATTCACTGCGTTGATCGGTTATGAATGGAGTTCAACGCCCAATGGTGACAACCTGCATCGCGTCGTTATGTATCGTGATGGTGCTGACAAAGTTTCACAAACGCATCCAGTCAGTGTCATAGCTGCAATGATTGATCCTATGGCGTATCACCCAGAAACATTGTGGCGTGGCTTACAAGGCTATGAAAATAAAACTGGCGGTCAAGTGTTAGCGATACCGCATAATAGTAATTTAAGCTCTGGTCTAATGTTTGATGTGGAAACCTCAACAGGGCCGATGAATGAAGCTTATGCCAGTACTAGAAAACGTTGGGAGCCGGTGGTTGAAATCACTCAAATCAAGGGTGACAGCGAGGCGCACCCATTTTTATCGCCCGGTGATGAATTTGCCGATTATGATAACTGGGATAAAGGCAATATTTTCAATAGTCGACTTTATTCCGATAAGATGTTAGCAGGCAGTTATGTTCGTGAGGGGCTCAAGCGCGGCCTAGCTATTAAGGACACAGTTGGTGCTAACCCCTACCAATTTGGTGTCATCGGCAGTACCGATTCGCATACCGGTTTAGCCACGGCTGACCATAAAAACTTTTGGGGCAAATCACCGGTAGTGGGCCCCACGCCTAACCGGCTAACGGCTGATTGGTCGACAAAAGGTGAGGGCGGCGCTTTAGTCACAGTAAAAAATAGCGAATCAGCTGCCTCGGGCTATGCGGCGGTATGGGCCAGCGAGAATACCCGTGCAGCCATATTTGATGCATTTAAGCGTCGTGAGGTTTATGCTTCTACAGGTCCACGAATAGCGGTTAGATTTTTTGGTGGCTATAATTTTACCGATGACGATCTCTACGCAGCTGATTTTGCTGCAGCTGGCTATCGAGGCGGAGTGCCGATGGGCGGCGAGCTTAAGACATCGGAGCAAGCGCCTATCTTTATGCTCAGTGCATTAAAAGACCCCAAAGGCGCTAACTTAGATCGCATTCAAATTATTAAGGGTTGGCTGTCAGTTGATGGTCAATTGCATGAGCGTATTTACGATGTTGCCGTATCTGACAATCGACGTATTAAACGCAATGGTCGTGTAAAGCAGTTGGTAGGCAATACAGTCGATATTAACAAAGCCGACTATAAAAATAGCATTGGTGAGGTGGCATTGGCAACGCGCTGGACTGACCCTGATTTTGATCCTAAGCAAGCCGCTTTTTATTATGCACGCGTGTTAGAGATTCCGACGCCACGCTGGACAACCTATGATGCGGTGAATTTCGATCTATCTCTGCCTAACGAAGTGCCCGCCATCACGCAAGAACGCGCTTATACCTCAGCTATTTGGTATCAGCCTTAATTTATCGATCGAGATAATAATATGGCGATTAAGCAGCAAAAAACCTTTTGCCGTATCTGTGAGGCGCAATGTGGCCTAGTGGTTCAGACCGAGCACGATCGCGTATTGGACATCCAACCCAATATCGAGCATATCAGCAGCGAGGGTTACGCTTGTATCAAAGGTTTGAAAATGGGTGATTTTGTGCATAGCCCTGATCGATTAACCCAGCCGCTCAAAAAAGTCGATGGAAAGTTTGAGCCGATTACGTGGTCACAGGCGCTAGCGGAAATTGGGCATCGCTTAAAGTTGATTCATGCTGAGCATGGTGGTCAATCTATTGCGGCTTATATGGGTAACCCTATCGGCTTTAATCTTTGGCCATCGACGGTTATGACGTTCTTTTTAAAAGCTTTTGATGCAGATAAATTATTCACTCCTGGCACTCAAGACTGCGCTAATAAATTTGCTGGGGGTGAACGTTTATTTGGCAGTGCAAATGATCAGGTCTTTCCTGACATTGAACATACCCAGTGCTTAATCGCTGTTGGCAGTAATCCATTAATATCAAAAATGAGTTTTATTTCACTGCCCAAACCGATGGAAAAATTGGCCGCGATAGAGCAACGCGGCGGCAAAGTCTATTGGTTGAATCCGCGTTTTACTGAGTCTGCCAAACGCTTTGGTGAGCATGTCGCGATAAGACCGGATACCGATGTTTTTTTTATGCTTGGTTTTTTGCATGAGGTGATTGTCCGTGGTGCCGTGAAGCAGCAGCAGGTAGGGGATTTTATGGAGGGATACGCAACACTAAAAGAGGTGTCAAAGCCATGGACGCCAGAACGTGTTGCCGAGGTGACGCAAGTGTCGGTAGATCAGCTAAGGGCCATAGTCGATTGCTACCTTGCGGCAGATGGTGCAGCAATCTACTCTTCAACCGGTGTGAATCAAAGTCGTCATGGTTTGCTGGTTTATTGGTTGCAAGAGGCGATAAACGCTATTACAGGTAATCTCGATAAACGAGGCGGGGTATTGGCGGGTCGGGGTGTATTTCCTAAATTTAATTCACCCTCTGTTCTTCGGCGTTCACGAATCGATAATATACCTTATGTGAATAGCACTATCCCAGCGGGTATTATGGCAGATGAAATTTTAACGCCTGGCAAGGGAAAGGTTCGCGCGATGTTTAATATGTCGGGTAATCCGTTGCTAAGTTGTGGTGGCAGTGAACGCTTAGCAGAGGCTTTTTCAGCGCTGGATTTATTTGTTTGCATTGATATTGTTCGCAATGAAACTGCAGAGTATGCCGACTATATTTTACCAGGCTTGCACTCATTAGAACGCGCTGACGTACCGTTTTATTTTTTTACTATGATGGGCTTAATGCCTAACCGAAGTTTTGATTATACCGACCAAGTCATATTGCCGCCTGCACAGGCGCGTGATGAGGGCTTGATTTTTCGGCAGTTGTGTCGCTCTGCAGGTCGGCCTTTGTCAGGGTCTAAAACTTTTCAATGGCTCAGTAATGCGGCAGAGTTGCTAGCTAAGATACCGGTGATTGGTAAGCTTACCGGGTTAGATAAAATTTTCTTGGGAGGCATGATTCGGTCGGCGAATTTAGGCAGTATTCAGGCTATGCGAAAATTTCCTAACGGTCGAAAATTATCGCCGAATAAGCCCGGCGATTACTTAGGTCAACGGGTGAATACACCATCAGGTAAAGTTGAATTGGCGCCCGCTGATTTAGTGGCGAGAGCCAAAAGTTTAGAGCAAGTCTATGCGCAAGAAATTAAGCATAAAAGCGCGCTGAAGTTAATTCAAAAACGCGAGCGATTTACGCACAACAGCTGGGCTCATAATGTTAAAGCATTTATTGCCGGTGATAGACATACTAATTATTTATACATCCACTCAGATGACGCTATTAGTCGAGGCTTGGCAGATGGCAAAATCGCTAAAGTCAGCCGGGCTGAAAAAAGCATTATGTTACCGGTTAAAATTGATGATGATATGAAACTTGGCTCGGTTGCTGTTCCACATGGTTGGGGGCATCAAGATGCAGCGGGTTTAACCGTTGCTCAACAGACACAAGGTGTGAATGTGAATATTATTATTCCCGATGGGCCAGAATCGATCGAGCCACTCTCGGGTATGTCGCATATGAACGGCGTAATTGTCGATGTTAGCGCGGTATAAAACCACCACTTAGTGAGGTTAGTTATGGAAAAATTCGTCTATATGATTGGTCCTAGCGAGCAGGTATCGCTGGATGATTTAGCCCAGACATTACTGTCAACAGCGGTGGCTGAATTGCGTGAACGGGGCGCTTCTAAGATCACCATTAATATTGCTGATATGAATGAAGACTTTCAAGCTGAAGCGCCGGGTCGCTTGATCGGTTGTTGGCAAGATGTGCAGGCAGTGGTTTCCTTTTGGCATGATTGTCTCGACCATCGCGCGCCGATTGAAAACTATTTAGCCAGTTTAGCGGGCCCGTTAACTGGGTATTTGGTGACTGAGTCGGTATTGCAAGCCTTTGAGCCTGTCTGGGAGGGCGGCGAGAGACGACCAGGTGTCACTCAATTTGGTGCCAACGCTAAGCCAGCTAATGTCAGTGATGAAGATTTTTATCATAACTGGCAAGTTGATCATTCAAGCTTATCGTTTGATTTACATCCCCTGCGATGGTCTTATGTGAGAGACGCCGTGGCCAGACCTTTGACCCCCAATGCGCCGCCCTATCGTGCTATTGTGGCTGAACATTTTAAACAGTTAGAAGATTTTACCGATGACAGTCGCTACTTTGGTTCTGCTGAAGTCGTGCAGGCCATGATTGCAGAAATTCCTGGTTTCTGTGACGTGAATACGATGTTTTCTGTGCCAATGAGCGAGTACTTCTTCAAATAATAAGGAGTATACGATGCCCAGCAAGGATAAATCATTAACAGCCAGTCGTTTTTGGCAGGCGATGATTCCACGGCTTGCCAACCCCAAAGGTTTGGCTGTCGACCGATGGTTAATGCGTTGGTTTAACGTATCTTTCATGGGGCGGATGTTTACGCGGGCAGGGGGTTACGCCGATCGTCCGCATTTAATTTTAAAAACTATTCATTGGAAAACCGGCCAAATAAAGTCAGTCGTCTTGCCTTATGTGAAAGACGGAAATCGATACTTAGTCGTGGGCTCGCACGGCGGTAGAGCGAAAGATGCGGTATGGTGTTTAAATATTAGAGCACATGCCTGTAGTTGGATCTGCGTTAATCGACAATGGTCTTTTGCTAAGGCTACCGTGTTAAGCGGAGAGTCTCGAAAAGAGGGGTTTGCCTTAGTTAATGCTGATGGTGGTTACAGTCATTATACTAAAATGACAGAAGGTATTCGTCAGTTACCGGTTGTAGCAATTCAACCCAATTTCAAACGATCTCGTCCACAAGAAGATACGGTCTGAAGACCTGCGCTAAGACTTAGCCGTGCCGACATTATTTTGCTAGTATGCGCTAATGAGTTTAGATTTATTTTCAATTGAATCGCAGGCCAATGCCGGACAAACGATTTCCCTTCAGGGTGGTGAACTTTGCTATTACCCTAATTTTTTCCCCAAAAAACAGGCTGACAACTTGCTGAATCAATTTGAACAGCAGTTGCCTTGGCGGCAAGAGCAGATCACTCTATTTGGCAAGCGACGGTTGGTGCCGCGTTTATCGGCTTGGTATGCCGATGATGAACTACCTTATACCTACTCGGGGATTACCCATCAGGGACTAGCTTGGACTCAGGAATTAATGGCTATTCGGCGCCGCCTAGAGACTACAGCAGCGGTTGAGTTTAATAGCGTGCTAGCTAACTTATACCGCGATGGTAGTGACAGTAATGGCTGGCATGCGGATGATGAAGTTGAGTTAGGTGACACGCCAGTTATTGCCTCGGTGAGTTTTGGACAGCCACGCGTATTTCAGATGAAGCATCGTACTGATAAGCAGCAGAAATTTAAGCTGGAGTTGCCTCATGGCAGTGTCTTGATCATGCGCGGTGAGACACAGAAAAACTGGTTACATCAGATTGCTAAAAGCCGACGCAGTATGACGGCGCGAATTAATTTAACGTTTCGTTGGGTTGATCCGTTACTCGCGAAAAGCGCTTCAAGGACCTAAAAAATCACACAGATAGACATGTGCTTGGTTATTTACTTTGTGCATTTAAGGCTTGACCATTGACACCAATGCTGTCGGAGCCAATGAGATATAAATAAGCATTCATGATCGCTGATGGTTCAGGGTTGCTGTTTAAGGCTTCTCCAGGATAGGCCTGTTTGCGCATTTGAGTTTGTGTGGCACCTGGATTTAGCGAGTTAACTCTGATATTGCTCGTATCAGCTAATTCATCGGCCCAGGTTTGCATTAAGCCTTCTATGCCAAATTTTGAGACCGCGTAGGCACCCCAGTAAGCACGACTTTTTCGGCCAACGCCCGATGAAGTAAATATCACAGAGGCATGGTCGGCAAGATTGAGTGCCGGCATCAGGGCATTTGTTAGGTTAAAGTTGCTGCTTAAGTTAACTTTAATGACTTGGTCAAAGGTCTCTGCGTCGTATTGTGATAAGGGTTTCATCTCACCCAGTATCCCGGCATTGTGTAACAGGCCATGTAAGCTGCCCAGTTGGTCGATAATCTCGTTATTTAACGCGGCGAAGTCTCTATGACTGGCTTCTGCTAAGTCCAATTCGACCAGTACCGGTTGTGGGTGCCCCGCAGCTTCAATTTCATCGTAAACTAAGGCTAATTTTTCGATGGTTTTGCCAACTAATATAACCGTTGCGCCATGCGCAGCAAAGCTAAGCGCCGCTGCTTTGCCAATGCCATCACCTGCGCCGGTGACGACAATATTTTTGCCCGCTAAAAGCGTACTGCTGGCTTGATAGTCGTTAATATTGCTTAAATCTTGCATGAGAATACCGATTCCACAATGGGTTTGATGTCCTTGGTTTGCTCGGCAATAAAATCTGCTTGCCAAGTATTAATATTGTCGCTGGGTTCGATATAGCCAAAGGCCACAGCAATGGTTTTCATGCTTGCTCTATTGCCAGCTTCAATATCACGCTGGTGGTCGCCGACATAAATAATATTATCGCTTGCGCATTGCAGTTTTTTTGCTGCCAGTAATAATCCTGCAGGGTCAGGTTTGGGCTTTTCGACATGATCGGGGCAGATTAACACATTACAGTCGTTAGCTAATTGAAGTTTTTCAAGTAGGGCTTGGCTGTAAAGTAATGGTTTGTTGGTCACGATACCCCAAGCTATACCGGCATCTTTTAACGCGCTGAGAAGCGATTTATAACCGGAAAATAATCTTGAACGAGTACCGATGCAAGCTAGATAATAATCGAGCAATTGCTGCCTTGCTGATGCGAAGCTTGGCTCTTCTGGCGTGATATTGAGTGCTAATTGAGTCAGTGCAGCTGATCCGTTAGAGACTTGCACAGTAATAGTTTCATCGCTGAGATTTTCTAGGCCGTGATCGCTCCTTAGCTGATTGACCGCGATAATAAAATCTGGAGCGGTATCCAATAAAGTGCCATCCAAATCAAATAGTACAGCATTGTTCATAGCATTTTTTCTAAACAGGGTTATTGGGATGCCGTTTTAATGGCATGCAATAAATAATTAACATCCAGATTATTCGATTTTAAGTTGTATTGCTTTGTCAGCGGGTTGTAGGTCATGCCGGTTGAGTCTTTTAAACTTAGTCCACTGGCCCTAATCCAGTGATGTAGTTCTGAGGGTTTGATCAGCTTTTCATAATCATGAGTACCCTTAGGTAATAGGCGCAATATGTGTTCTGCGCCAACAATCGCAAATAAATAGCTTTTAGGGTTGCGGTTAATGGTGGCGAAATAAAGATGCCCACCGGGTTTGCAAAGGTTTGCACAGGCATTCACGATGGCGGCAGGGTCTGGCACATGTTCAAGCATTTCAAGGCAGGTGACGATATCGTATTGCTCGGGTCTTTCAAGCGCGATCTGTTCTGCGGTAATTCTTTTATATTCTATCGTAAGCTGATTATCCAAGGCGTGTAACTCGGCCACAGCTAACGGTGCTTCTCCCATGTCGATGCCGGTGACTTGGGCGCCGCGCTGGGTCAGTGCCTCTGACAGAATCCCTCCGCCGCAACCGATATCAATCACTTTCTTTTCAGCTACGGGTGAGAGCCGGTCAATGAAGTTTGCTCTTAAAGGATTAATCGCGTGCAGCGGTTTGAATTCACTTTCGGTGTCCCACCAACGATGGGCCAGCGCCTCAAATTTTGCGATTTCATCGCGGTCGACATTGGTCTGTGTATTGGGCGCTTCGGTATTGCTTTGTTTCATACTTGACTACTCATTAAGATGCTAGTTGTTTCTTCCACCAATCACTTTTTGCCAGCACAGCATTTAGATCAATATCAACTAACTGACCATCACTGACTTTACGTTGTCCCGCTACCCAGACATGGCTGACAGGCGCGTCAGCTCCGGCATTAACCAGTTGCCTAGTGATTGACTGAAGCGGCTGAAGGCTAGGCGTTTGGGTGTCGATAGCAATAATATCGGCCTGTTTGCCAACGCTGAGACTGCCAATTTCACTGTCTAACCCTAGTGTTTCCGCGCCGCCAAGGGTTGCCATTCTTAGCGCTGCGGCACAGGATAGCGGTTTTTGTATATCGGCTTCAGCGCTTAGCATAACCGCTAGGTTCAGCTGACTAAAAAGATTCAGCGTGTTGCCGCAGGCGGCGCTATCGGTGCCTAGGCCCATGTTAACGCCTTGTTTAAGCAGTTTGGTGCTTGGGCTGTACGCAGTTTGAAGGTTTAGGCTGGCGCCTGGGCAGTGAATCACGCTGGCGCCAGATTCAACCAACAGCTGCTCACTGTTGGTGTCTAGCAGGCCGGCTTGAATCACTTGGGTGCGAGGCGATAATACCCCTAGTTCAGACAAGCGCTGAATAGGCTGAAGGCCATACTTATCGATAGAGTCGTTGATTTCAGCCTCATGTTGATGCATATAAAGGTGGATCGGTCGGTCGATCTCTTCGGCCAACATGGCGATACGCTCAAAACTCTTATTGCTGACACGGTTAGCGGAGTAGGGCCCAAATCCCGTAGTGATAAGCGCACTTTGTCGGTATTCATCAGCAATTTCTAGGCCTTTTTCAAAATATTCCTCGCTATTTTGTGCCCAGTTGGAGGCTTGCTCACTAATAGGAAAATGAATTTGAGCCCGCATACCTAATGACTCTGTGATGCTGGCGCTGGCATTGGGGAATAGATAGCTGTCACTAAAACAAGTGGTGCCGCTGAGTAGCATTTCGGCAATACCCAGTGCAACACCGTCACGCGCAAATGATTCAGACAGCCATTGGCGCTCGATTGTCCAAATGTCGTTAAGCCATTTCGGCAGTGGCTGGGGGTTTGTCAACCCTTTCAGTAGGCTCATGGCGGTGAGGTTGTGGGCATTGACTAAGCCCGGCATTAAAATATGGTGATTCAGCGCTGTGTGTGAGGCATCAGGATAGCGGGCGAGAAGTTCATCTGATGGTCCAATGGCAATAATGCAACGCTCTTCGACAACGATGGCGTGATTTTCGAGCACCGTGATCTTGTTAGCGAGCGGTTGGTTTTGATCGATGGGTAAAACCCACCGAGCGCTAATAATTTCAATTTCGACTGAAGTCATGTGTTTGGCTATTCGATAGAAAACGCTGGTTAATAGTCAATTATACGTTATTGCGAGCACTTTAGGTGAACGCTAAGGTGTTTTTAAAAATTCAGCTCTTGTTGTGACCCTCAGGCGGGCATCCAGCAGATAAAAAGAGTAAAAAATAAGCGTATTTCGTCGTGAAAAAAACAGCGGTTTTATGTTGGCTAAAAACGATAAATGATAGCTGGCAAAGTACCATCGAAAGTCAGTTTTTTAGTGACCAGAAATGCCAATGAATGGTCCGCCTGTGGTATCATTAATAGCTTGTAAATGGGTGCTTAACAGTTATTTTATCTGTTTTTTTGTACTGCCTGAATCAGTAGTTTATTTGCCATTATTTTTTAGATCGCAAGCAAGGGGATACGTCGTTTATGGGTGAGATAGCCAAAGAAATTCTACCCGTTAATATTGAAGAAGAACTCAAGCAGTCTTATCTTGACTATGCCATGAGTGTCATTGTTGGCCGTGCGTTGCCCGATGTTCGTGATGGTTTAAAGCCTGTTCATCGGCGGGTATTGCACGCCATGAATGAGCTGAATAATGACTGGAATAAGGGCTATAAGAAGTCTGCTCGAGTGGTTGGTGACGTGATTGGTAAATACCATCCACACGGTGATTCTGCGGTTTACGATACCATTGTTAGAATGGCTCAGCCTTTCTCTTTGCGCTATATGTTGGTGGATGGCCAAGGAAACTTCGGTTCGATTGATGGTGATTCCCCAGCGGCAATGCGATACACCGAAATCCGCATGGCAAAAATTGCTCATGAGTTGCTGGCTGATCTCGACAAAGATACGGTTGATTATGTGCCCAACTATGATGGCACAGAAATGATTCCAGAGGTGATGCCGACCCGTGTGCCAAATTTATTGGTTAATGGTTCTTCGGGCATCGCCGTGGGTATGGCTACGAATATACCGCCACATAATATTGTTGAGGTTGTGAAAGCAACATTGGCGTTAATTGACGACCCTAGCTTAGATGTCGATGGCTTGATGGAGTATTTACCAGGACCAGACTTTCCGACCGCAGGCATTATTAATGGACGTGCTGGCATTGTTCAAGCTTATCGAACCGGTCGAGGCCGCATCTATGTTCGCGCTCGCTGTGAAGTAGAGGTGGACGAAAAAAACAAGCGTGAAACGATTATTGTTTCTGAATTGCCCTATCAGGTGAATAAAGCACGTTTAATTGAGAAAATCGCCGAGTTAGTAAAAGATAAAAAGATTGAAGGCATTTCTGAATTACGCGATGAGTCTGACAAAGAGGGTATGCGAGTTGTTATCGAGTTGCGTCGAGGCGAATTAGGCGAGGTCGTTATTAACAACCTCTATTCACAGACTTCATTGGAAAGTGTCTTTGGTATCAATATTGTTGCCTTGGTTGATGGCCAGCCTAAACTATTAAACCTTAAGGACACGTTAGAATGTTTTATTAAGCATCGCCGCGAAGTCGTTACTCGTCGAACCGTATATTTGTTAAGAAAAGCGCGAGAAAGAGGGCATATACTTGAGGGTTGGGCGATAGCGCTGACCAATATTGATCCCGTCATCGCCTTGATAAAAGCTTCACCCAGCCCGGCTGAAGCAAAAGAAAAGCTTATAGCTAAACCATGGCCGCCGGGCGCAGTGATGGATATGTTAGATCGCGCCGGCGCAGATGCGAGTAGGCCAGAAGATCTAGCTATTCACTTTGGTTTGATTGATGATGCCTATCATTTATCGCCAATACAGGCGCAGGCAATTTTAGAATTACGCTTGCATCGCTTAACGGGCATGGAGCATGAGAAATTACTAGAAGAATATCGCGAACGCTTAGAGCAGATTTCAGGTTATTTGGATATTTTAGGTGACCCTGACCGTTTACTGTCAGTGATTCGTGAAGAATTAGCTGAGTTGGTTCAGAACTTTGGTGACGAGCGTCGAACTGAGATTACTGCCAGTAAGCGCGATCTAACGGTTGAAGATTTAATTTCAGAAGAAGATCGGGTAGTAACTATTTCGCATGGTGGCTATGCCAAATCACAACCTTTAGATGATTATCAAGCGCAGCGCCGTGGTGGAATGGGTAAATCTGCGACATCAGTCAAGGATGAAGATTTTGTTGAGCATCTGCTGATCGCCAACACACATAATACTATTTTACTTTTTTCTAATGTAGGCAAGGTCTACTGGCTGAAGGTGTTTCAGATTCCTGTAGCAGGCCGAAATTCTCGTGGTCGACCCGTGATAAACCTCTTGCCCCTTGAGGAGGGCGAACGCATTACTTCCATTTTGCCAGTCGCTGAATACACAGAGGGTCACTATATCTTTATGGCGACGGCTAACGGTACCGTCAAGAAAACAGCTTTAACAGACTTTGCTCGCCAACGAAGTGTTGGCTTGCGAGCATTGGAGTTAGATGAAGGTGATGTGCTCATTGGCACAGCCATTACTGATGGCCAGTCAGATGTGGTGTTGATTAGTAGTGCTGGTAAAGCAGCTCGGTTTGAGGAGTCGGCGGTCAGAGCAATGGGTAGAACTGCAAGAGGGGTTCGTGGTATACGGCTAGATGAAGGCCAGCGACTGATTAGTTTAATGATCCCTAAACCTGAGGGTCGTGTGCTGACGGTCAGTGAAAATGGTTATGGTAAGCGAACATCGATGGACGAGTTTCCGGTCAAGGGTCGGGGTAACCGCGGCGTCATTGGTATGCAAACCTCTCATCGTAACGGTCAATTAGTGGGTGCTATACAAGTGGTCCCTGGTGAACAAATGATGTTAATCAGTGATCAGGGAACTTTAGTCCGCTGCCATACTGACGAGATTTCTGAATTAGGAAGAAATACGCAAGGCGTTAGAGTTATTCGTCTTAAAGAAGGCGAGTTGTTAGTGAATGTTGCTCGCATTGATGAACCAGAAGACGACCTTGATGGTGAGAATGGTGCTGTTGATGGGATGGACTCTAAAGATGCTAGCGTCAGTAAAGATACAAATGCTAATCAAACGGATTAATGCTGGTCCTGTGTTATTTTATTAGCAGTTAAATTTTAATTGGAGAATAGTGATCAATGAATCGTCTTTATAATTTTTGTGCAGGCCCGGCTGCATTACCCGAGGCTGTTTTATTACAAGCACAAAATGAATTTCTCGATTGGCAGCAAAAAGGCTTGTCGGTGATGGAGATGAGCCATCGCAGCGGGGAGTTTGTCGGGATTGCCGAGGCTGCGGAAGCTGATTTACGAGATATAATGGGTATTTCAGACGACTACGCGGTGCTGTTTTTACAGGGAGGCGCTAGCCAGCAGTTCTCTGCAGTGCCATTGAATTTATTAAACGGTAAGTCGCGAGCAAATTACGTCAATACCGGCCAGTGGTCAAAAAAGGCTATTAAGGAGGCGGGTCGATACTGCGATGTAAATGTAGTTGCTAGCAGTGAAGACGATAATTTTTCATCTATACCGGCTTTTGATAGTTGGAATATAGATAAAGATGCCGCTTATCTGCATTTTACGCCTAATGAAACTATTGGTGGGGTTGAATTTTTTTGGACGCCAGAAGTATCAATGCCTGTGGTTGCTGATATGTCTTCCACGATATTGTCGCGACCTATTGAGGTCGACAAGTTTGGCGTTATTTATGCCGGCGCCCAAAAAAATATCGGTCCATCTGGCCTAACCATTGTAATAGTTCGAAAAGACTTGCTGGGTAATGCTAGTGATATGACGCCCTCAATGCTTAATTATCAGGTACATGCTGACGCAGGCTCCATGTCTAATACGCCGCCTGCTTATGGCTGGTATATGGCTGGCCTAGTATTTAAATGGATTAAACAAATCGGTGGTTTGACGGCAATAGCTGAAATGAATCAGCGAAAAGCGAGCAAGTTATACGAGTTTATAGATACTAACGATTTTTATGCCAACCCAGTTGAGCCGGTGAGTCGTTCATCAATGAACGTGCCGTTTATGCTGGCTGATGATGCGCTCGATAAGTTATTCTTAAAACAGTCGGAAGAAGCTGGCTTGCTTAATTTGAAAGGCCATCGTTCGGTTGGTGGTATGCGAGCGTCAATTTACAATGCAGTGTCTGAGGCAGCAGTTGATGCCTTAGTGGCGTTTATGGCGGATTTTGCCAAACAGAATGGATAGTTTTTTTTTAATTAGCGATAGCCTTGCGTGTTGATATCATGAGTAAAGAAAGCGTCGATAGTTTAGAGAATTTGCGGGCTGAGATCGATCAAATCGATCAGCAGCTACAGCTGTTATTGAATCAGCGGGCCGATTGTGCCCAGCGAGTGGCTAGTGTTAAGTTGCGCGATCTTGATTCTAAGCAAAGTAATGCCAGTTTGTTTTATCGACCTGAGCGAGAGGCTCAGGTGCTTCGAAAAGTCATTGAGCGCAATGAAGGTCCACTTGATGGTAAAGATGTGGCGCGAATTTTTAGAGAAGTGATGTCTGTTTGTTTGGCATTAGAAAAGCCGATGGACGTTGCCTATTTAGGCCCGGCAGGCACCTTTACTCAAGCTGCTGCGCTGAAACATTTTGGTCATGCTGTACTGACTCATCCGGTTGCCAACATTTCTGCAGTGTTTGATTCGGTTGAGAAAAAAGTCTGTGATTATGGCGTGGTGCCGGTTGAGAACTCAACCGAGGGTATGGTAACCCATACCCTCGATAATTTCATTAATTCGTCACTCAAAATTTGCGGTGAGTTGGTGCTGCCGATCGTATTACATTTATTGATTAAGCCCTCGGCTGATCCTGCCAAGATTACTAAGATTTGCGCGCATCAGCAGGCCATCGCGCAATCAAAGCAGTGGCTACAGCAAAATTATCCTCAGATAGAATTGATTTCTGTTAGCTCAAATGGCGAGGCGGCTAAAATGGCCGCCGCAGATGACAGTATTGCCGCGATTGCAGGTGAGCTTGCGGCAGAACATTATGATCTTGTTCATATGGCGTCGAATATTCAGGATTATGCGGACAATACGACGCGCTTCTTAGTGGTGGCGCCCGACGAAGTGCCTGCCAGCGGCGATGATAAAACCTCGCTAGTGGTATCTACACGGAATGTCCCCGGCGCCTTATTCAAACTCTTGTCGCCCTTGGAAGAGGAGGGAATTAGCTTAACACGCATAGAGACCCGTCCGTCGCGTACCGAAAATTGGGCCTATGTTTTTTTCATGGAGTTCCACGGTCATCATAATGACGAGGCCGTGCAGCGAGTCATTCGCTCAATTTCAGAACAGTCCTCTTTTGTGAAAGTGCTGGGCTCTTACCCTGCGGCCGTTATTTAGTTGTGCCGCGAGTGTATTTCTTCACTACTGATATAGTTTAAATCATCATGAAACCGTCATTTATTGAATTAGCCCGTCCACAAGTACAATCGATGCAGCCTTATCAGGCAGGTAAGCCTGTTGAACAAGCACAGCGCGAGTTGGGAATTGAAAAATTTGTCAAGCTGGCCAGTAATGAGAATCCTCGCGGTCCTTCTGCTGCAGTAATAGCAGCAATCAATCAGGCAGGACAAGAAGTTAACCGTTACCCCGATGCCAATGGCTATTATCTAAAGCAAATATTGGCTGAAATGCATCAAGTTGAAGCGTACTGCATTACCTTGGGTTGTGGCTCAAACGATATTCTTGAGCTCATTGCAAGTGCTTATCTCGATCAGCATTGCTCGGCTGTTGTTTCGCAGTATGCTTTTTTGGTGTATGGCTTAGCTATCGCCCGCAGTGGTGCTGCTACTATTGAAGTGCCGGCTCTGGATTACGGTCACGATCTAGCTGCTATGAATGCAGCCGCATTAGAAAATACTCGGGTTATTTATCTAGCCAATCCAAACAACCCAACCGGTACTTATGCGACATATGAAGAATTGCTGGCCTTACTGGAAGGGTTGCCATCATCGGTTCTAGTGGTCTTAGATGAGGCTTACTGTGAGTATATTGATAATCCGAATTACCCTGATGGTATTGCTTTACAAAAAAAATATCCCAACCTTATTGTGACCCGAACCTTCTCTAAAGCTTACGGCCTCGGTGGTTTACGAGTGGGCTATTCGGTTTCTGATCCGGCTATCGCCGATGCGATGAATCGCGTGCGTCAGCCATTTAATGTTAGCTCTGTTTCCTTAGCCGCGGCACAAGCTGCATTGGCAGATTCCGCCTATCTTGACTCTTCCGTGGCATACAATAATCAAGGTATGCGGCAATTAAGCGAGGGGTTCCAAAGTCTGGGGGTAGACTATATCGATTCAGCGGCAAATTTTGTCACCTTTAAAAGCCCTTATGATGCAGCCATTTTAAATCAAGATTTACTTGCTAAAGGGGTGATTGTTCGGCCTTTAGCTAATTATCAAATGACAGATTACTTGCGTGTCAGTATCGGATTAGAAGATGAAAACAGGTTCTTTTTACAAGCATTGGCAGAGTTGTTAGACGCAAAATAAGAGGTCTACAAAAACGATGATTATCTTTGAGCGATTAGTAATTTTAGGCGTGGGTTTGATGGGCGGCTCGTTAGCGCTGGCGGCTAAACAAGCCGGTGTTGTAGGTACCGTAGTCGGCTGGAGTCGAACCGATGCCACTTTACAATCGGCTTTGGCTAATGGTGTTATCGATGAGGCGAAAAGTGATTTATCAGCGGCCTTAGCGGACGCTGATTGTGTGGTGGTGGCAACGCCAACTATTTTAGCTGAGTCAGTGATGCAGCAGGTGTTAGAACAAGTGCCCGTTACAACAGCGGTGACGGATGTTGCCAGTGTAAAAGGGAATATTGCTGGCAGTTTGACTGCGCATTTTGGTTCTATACCTCCGAATGCTATTTTAGGTCACCCCATTGCCGGTTCAGAGCGCAGTGGTGTGGCGGCGGCTAACGTTGATCTGTACCAGAATCATCGCGTGATTCTTATTAATCAGGCGGATGCTGTTCAGGCTACAGATGCCGGCTTACTGGCGAAAGTCAGTCAGCTCTGGCAGGCAGTCGGTGCGGTGGTGTCGGCCATGTCGGTAGAAGATCATGACCGTATTTTAGCGCTGACCAGCCATTTGCCACACTTTTTAGCCTATGCCATTGTGGCGCAGTTGACGGCCGCAGATGATGCATTAGACGTATTCAATTTTGCCGCTGGTGGCTTGCGCGATTTTACCCGTATCGCAAGTTCTGAGCCGAGAATGTGGCGGGAAATTTTATTGGCTAACAAGAAAGAATTGACGCATGCTCTCGATGGTTTTGAACAGCAAGTGCTGCATTTGCGTGCCTTAATAGCGGCCGAAGATGGTCAAGGTTTGGAAGATATCTTTACTGATGTTAAGCACTCACGCGATAAATTTGTTGCTGCTTTAGCGGCAAGAAGTGATCAGTCTAAGCGTTAAGCAATAGTCGGTATTATGGGTGTAAATTATTTAATTATTTAGGAAACATTAGTGTGAAGTTTATTACAGGGTCAAATTTGCCAGAGCAAAATTCATTAGTTGGCGATATCCGCGTGCCTGGCGATAAATCTATCTCCCATCGTTCCATTATGTTTGGCTCACTCGCTGATGGAAAAACAGAGATCAAAGGGTTTTTAGAGGGCGAAGATGCCTTGGCAACCTTAGCTGCATTTAGAGCGATGGGTGTCAATATTGAAGGTCCTGAAAACGGTCATGTTATCGTTCATGGCGTAGGAATGAATGGGTTAAAAGCTCCCAAAGAGGCACTTTATTTAGGTAATTCTGGCACCTCTATGCGATTGCTTGCGGGTTTATTAGCTGGTCAACGCTTTTCTGTCACTTTGAAAGGCGACAGCTCCTTGTCTACGCGGCCGATGGGTCGCGTGGCAGACCCTCTGCGCTTAATGGGTGCTGATATTGAAACGGCTGAGCAAGGCCGCCCTCCGATAACATTGAATGGGGGCGCGACATTAAAAGGTATTGATTACGACTTGCCGATGGCTAGTGCGCAGGTGAAGTCATGCGTCTTATTGGCCGGTATTTATGCAGAGGGGGAAACCTCAACGACTGAACCGGCCCCTACACGCGATCATACTGAGCGCATGCTGGCGGGCATGGGTTATAGCTTAAGTCGTGATGGTGCCTGTACCCGTTTGACAGGCGGTGGCCAATTAAAAGCAACTACCATCGATATTCCGGCTGACATTTCTTCAGCGGCATTTTTTATGGTGGCTGCATCGATCGTGCCTGACTCTGACCTTATCCTAAGGCACGTGGGTTTAAACCCTACCCGAACTGGTGTGATTCAGATTCTTGAATTAATGGGTGCCAATATCAGTCTTAGCAATGAACATCTTGTTGGTGGTGAACCGGTGGCTGATATTCGAATTCAATACGCGCCTTTAGTGGGTATCGATATTCCCGAACAGCTGGTACCTTTAGCGATTGATGAGTTTCCGGTTTTATTTATTGCAGCGGCTTGTGCTGCAGGTACAACGGTTTTAACTGATGCTGAAGAGCTGCGTGTCAAAGAGAGCGATCGAATTCAGGCGATGGTTGATGGTCTAGTGGCGCTTGGGATTGAGGCTAAGGGCACTACCGATGGTGCAATAATAAAAGGAGGGTGTTTGGGCGTAGGGCATGAGCAAGTTGACGTTCAAAGCCATGATGATCACCGCATCGCCATGGCATTTGCTGTGGCCAGTTTACGCTCGTCATCGAAGATCGTCATTCATGAGTGCGATAATGTCGCCACTTCATTTCCTAATTTTGCCAGTTTAGCACGCTCGGTGGGTTTTCAATTAATAGTAGAAGCTTGAGTGAGTGATTGAGACGGCTATGACGAAATCAGTGCCTATTATTACGGTCGATGGTCCCGGCGGAGCGGGCAAGGGTGCCGTTTGTAAGCAGATTGCTGAAACCTTGTCGTGGCATTTGCTTGACAGTGGCATGTTGTATCGCCTGCTCGCATTATCAGCCATCAATCATCATGTCGCGCTTGACAATGAGGCCGCTATAGAGGTCATGGCCAGTGCCTTAGATGTTCAATTTGCCTCGGCTGCTGGTCAAAAGGGTATCCGGGCTTTTCTTGAAGGTGATGATGTCACAGCCGAACTTCGTTCAGAAGATGTCGGTATGGCAGCCTCGAAAGTGGCTGTCATCGCCTCGGCAAGGTTGGCCTTGCTCGCTCGGCAGCGGGCATTTGCTGAGTTACCGGGCTTGGTAGCTGACGGCCGAGACATGGGAACAGTGGTGTTTAAGCATGCGCCGTTAAAAATCTATTTAACGGCTTCTGTGGCAGAAAGGGCAAAACGGCGCTATAAACAGTTGCTCGAGAACGGCCAAAGTGGTAACCTCGCGCGCCTTACTGAGGCAATAGGGGCTCGAGATCGAGCCGATATGGGTCGCTCCGTGTCACCATTGTGCCCTGCAGAGGATGCCTTGATTGTTGATAGCACCGCACTAAGTATTGATCAAGTGTGTGAAACGATCATCAGTGAGGCAAAAAGTCGATTACTGATCTAGATTAAGTGATTGAAAATAATGTAATTTAAAATCTATATTGAAATAAATCAATATAGTTCAGCTCTTTCACTGTGTGGTGTTTGCGTTGAGTTTCAACCTAGCGTTAGTTAATCGGTAATTTTGCCAGCACGCCGTTAACTGACATTTATTGACTGCTCCATGCGCGCTGGTTGCATGGATAGGACAGATAACCATCATTTTGGGCTTTCTTTGTCCATTTAATTGCGTTACTGACCGTCTTACCTAAGGTTTATTCACTATGAGCGAAAGCTTTGCAGATTTATTCGAAGAAAGTTTAAAAACAATTGAAATGCACCCTGGTGCCATCATTACCGGTGTCGTTCTTGATATTGATAATGATTGGGTCACAGTCCATGCTGGCCTAAAATCAGAAGGGGTTATTCCACGCAGCCAATTCTTTGATGAAAATGGTGAGATTACTGTGGCAATCGGTGACATGGTTCAAGTCGCCCTAGAAGCCGTAGAAGATGGTTTCGGTGAGACAAAACTTTCACGCGAAAAAGCTAAACGCGCCGAAGCCTGGAAAGTGCTTGAGCAGGCGTTTGAAGCAGAAGAAATTATTACCGGTGTTATAAACGGTAAAGTCAAAGGCGGTTTCACGGTTGATGTCAAAACCATTCGCGCTTTCTTGCCGGGTTCACTGGTTGACGTTAGACCGATACGTGATACCAGTCACCTTGAAGGCAAGCCGTTAGAATTAAAAGTCATCAAGCTTGACGAAAAACGAAATAATGTCGTGGTTTCTCGTCGTGCCGTCATGGAACAAGCGAACAGTGTTGAGCGTGATCAGTTACTTGAGAATCTTGAGGAGGGCCAACGTGTCACCGGTGTGGTTAAAAATCTAACTGACTACGGTGCTTTCGTTGATCTCGGCGGAATTGATGGTCTACTTCACATTACTGATATGGCTTGGAAGCGTATCAAGCATCCGAGTGAGATCGTCAATGTTGGCGACGAAATAGAAGTTAAAGTCTTGAAGTTTGATCGCGAGAAAAACCGGGTTTCTCTGGGCTTGAAACAATTAGGTGAAGATCCATGGGGCGATATTAAAGGTCGCTACCCACAAAACACCATTGTTAAGGGAGTAATCACTAACCTGACAGATTATGGTTGTTTTGCCGAGCTTGAGACGGGTGTTGAAGGTTTGGTTCACGTTTCTGAAATGGACTGGACCAACAAAAATGTTCATCCCTCTAAGATCGTCAACTTAGGTGATGAAGTGGATGTGATGATTCTTGATATTGATGAGGAGCGTCGTCGAATTTCTTTGGGGATTAAGCAATGCCAACAAAATCCTTGGGATGCCTTCGGTTCTGAGCATGCAAAAGGTGACAAGATCTCGGGCACCATTAAATCCATCACTGACTTCGGTATCTTTATTGGATTAACAGGCAATATTGATGGCTTAGTTCACCTGTCGGATATCTCATGGACTGAAGCCGGTGAAGAGGCTGTTCGTTCTTACAATAAGGGTGATGAGATAGAAACTGTTATCTTAGCTATTGACTCCGAAAGAGAGCGCATCTCATTAGGCGTAAAACAATTAGAGGAAGATCCATTCTCGGAATTTGTTGCGGATAACGACAAAGGTAAAATTGTTAAGGGCACTGTCAAATCAGTGGATATTAAAGCCGCTGTAATTGACTTAGGTGATGACATTGAAGGTATCTTGAAAGCGTCTGAAATTTCTCGCGATAAAGTTGAAGATGCTAAAACCGTATTGAAAGAAGGCCAAGAGCTTGAATTGAAGGTTTTGAATGTCGATCGTAAAAATCGCACTTTGAGTCTTTCATTGAAAGCCAAAGATGCTGATCAAGAGCAGGAGGCTATGCGTCAGCACCGCGATGCAGAGCCGGCGCCTGCGGCAACAGCCACGACTATTGGTGATCTAATTAAAGCAAAAATGGACGATAAATAAGCGTTTATTGCGCCTTGGCCCTTTAAATTACCGCCAAAAAATAGGTCTTTTTGGCGGTAATCCATTCTTTTTACTCATATTTCTCACCGATTCGATATTATTTTTTCATTAATATCAATTGGTTAGGTTTTTTTTAAAGTACTTTGTTACAAAATCTAGCCTATTGAGGCTGGAACAGATGCTATCCTTGACTATACTAATACACTGATCTTATAGGATTTTTCCCGTTTGCTAACTTTTTTTCATTTAGGGCCATATCATGACTAAGTCAGAATTAATTGAAAGGATCGCTACTCGTCAAGCACAGCTTTCAACCAAAGACGTGGAGCTGGCAATTAAGTGTGTTATTGATCAAATGGTCAATGGCTTAGCTGCAGGTAATCGCATCGAGATTCGCGGATTTGGTAGTTTCAGTTTACATTACCGTGCGGCACGAACGGGTCGCAACCCTAAGACCGGTGAGCAAGTTCAACTTTCAGGTAAGCATGTCCCGCATTTTAAGCCGGGTAAAGAGATGCGAGACCGAGTCAATGCTAGTCTGCACCGCTTTCAATCGACGTATTTCAGTTCCTAAGTGCTACAGGCTTTTAATCACGCTACCACTAAATAAAGTGGTAGTGGAGATTGGTGATCCATTTTTTTCGCTTCGGTAATATAATCTACCTTCAACAGGGTATAATGCCCCTTGAATTAACTTTATCACTGACGTGCTTATGCGGATCGTAAAATCTTTATTCTTAATTATTGTGGTTAGCACCATCGTTTTGCTGTGTGCTGCCTTTATCGCGCGTAACCCTACGATTATTGAAGTTGATCTGCTGATTAAGCAATTACCCGCCATGGCAATTTCATACAGTTTGATTGGTTTTTTTATAAGTGGTGGTTTGTTGGGTTTGTTGGTGTCTAGTTGGTTACTTTTCAAAGAACGACGGGCTCGTATAAGTGCAGAAAAACGTTTGCGTACCACCTCACAATTGATTACTGGCGAAGCACCTTAACTTATGCAGGATTTTGCCTCGATCATTATAATAACCTTAGCGATTGCGATCGGTTTTTACTTAGGTCGTCTTTCGATGAAAAAAAATCAGTCGACAGAGTTTATACCATATGCCAGTAAAAGTTATTTTCAAGGCTTAAATTATTTATTAAATGAACAGCCTGATAAAGCAGTCGACGCATTTGTTGATTCCTTAGACGTTAATAAAAATACCCTAGAGACTCATTTAGCGTTAGGGAAGTTAATGCGTAAACAGGGTCAAGTTGATCGCGCTATCCGCATCCATCAAAACTTATTAGCCCGCCCTTTACTTGATAATACTCAGCAGCACCAGATTCATCTCGAGCTGGGCAGAGATTTTATGGCTGCTGGTTTACTTGATAGAGCTGAAATTCTGCTTAAAGAAGTGATCGCTGAGTCAGCGGAATTAGGCAATACGGCACAGCGCTTTTTATTGGATATTTATCAAGATGAGCGTGAATGGGAGCAAGCGATTCGTCTTGGTGAAGCCTTGTTAGGCAGTCGGTTTTTCAAATCAACCAATAATAAGCGATTGCCTATGATGAAAATGATTGCGCATTTTCATTGTGAGTTGGCTGAAGAAGATAGGCAGAAGGGAAATGAGGCTGGCTGTAAGAGAAACTTACAACAGGCGTTAATCGTTGATAAGAGTTCATTGCGAGCATCTTTACTGCTGGGTCGGTTTCACAATCAGACAGGGCAGTATAAGCCGGCGTTAAAAGTACTTAATAAAGCCATTAGCGAAAACTCGGATTTTATCGCCGACCTGCTGCCAGATTTATTGAACGCCTATGAGGGTGCTTATGGCGATAATGGTTTTGAGCGTTTTATTTATGATATTAACCATAAGTTGGTCAATCAAATGCCGGTCCAAGGATTGCTTTTTGCGGTTGATCAGCAATTGGCTCGAGCAGATTGTAATTCACAATCATCTGCTCTCGCCTTTGATATGTTGGTCAAGTATTTGCACGACAATCCGTCATTAGTCGGATTAAATAAATTAATCGCCTTACGCCTGCCGAGTTTGACCGGAGAGGTAGCGAATGAAGTGCGCAACCTTCATGATCTTTTGCAGAAATTGCTTGAGAAGCGATTTAATTATCGTTGTATTAATTGCGGTTTTTCCGGTCGCCAATTGCACTGGCGATGCCCTAGCTGTAAAAAATGGGATCAAATGTCGAGCTTAAGAAACAGTGAATTGAATAACTGGTAAAGATTATTCAGCATACATAGTCCATCATTGAGAGCCATGTAGAGGTATTATTGGTCAGATAGATAACAAGTTTTAAGAGAAGAAATGATTATGACAAATCAAGACCATCAGGCCAGCCCAATTATCGTCGCATTTGATTGCGGAGATATGACCAGTGCCACGCTGCTTGCAGAGCAATTATCACCGACTTTATGTCGTGCCAAGGTGGGTAAAGAGTTATTTACTGCTTGTGGTATGGCTGTGATTGATATGCTGCATGACAAAGGGTATGAGGTTTTTCTTGATCTTAAGTTTCATGATATACCCACTACCGTAGCAAAGGCGATCGCGGTTATCGCTGCTAAGGGTGTTTGGATGACTAATGTTCATGCCGCTGGTGGTCAGCGTATGATGAAGTCTGCTAAAGCGGCCATTAACGAACTGAATGCATCAACGCAATTGATTGCGGTCACTGTCTTGACCAGTATGACAGACAAAGATATAGCCTCGACTGGCGTGTTGCGACCGCTAACCGAGCAGGTGACGGCATTGGCGCTGCTTGCAAAAGAATCGGGATTAGAGGGTGTTGTTTGTTCGGCGCAAGAGGCGAAGCAATTACGTCATGACTTCGGCGAGTCATTTACTTTAGTTACACCCGGTATTCGTCCCGCCTCGGCGGTGGGCGATGACCAGCGAAGAACACTTTCTGCGCGCCAGGCTCTTGACCAAGGCAGTCACTACTTGGTGATTGGTAGGCCGATCACTCAGTCTCCTCATCCATTAGTTGCATTAGAGTCATTGATTCACGAATTGCAATGAGCTGAGTCAACGCGTTTATAGCTCATTTCAAAACCGCGGGCACTAAACACTTTTTAATTCTACACATTCTTAACGCAGCGATGGTTTCCCTAACCACTAATCCCTGTTATCGTTAATTAATTAGTTAAGAAAGGAAGTTTAATGAAAGTTTACGATGTTTTTAATGGCGATGCTGATGGTATCTGCGCCTTATTGCAGCTTCGCCGTGCAGAGTCTATCGACTCTGTTTTAGTGACGGGCGTCAAGCGCGATATTCAGTTACTTGCGCAATTAGAAGTGCATGAAGGTGATCATGTCAATGCTCTTGATATTTCGATGGATAAAAACAAACAGGACCTGTTACGTATTTTAGCCAGTGGTGCCAGTGTTTTTTATTGTGATCATCACGCTGCAGGTGACATTCCTGAGCATCCTCAATTACAAACCTTGGTGAATCCTGCTGCTGATGTCTGCACTAGCTTACTCATCAATGGGCATCTTGAAGGGCGTTATCGTCATTGGGCGATAGTCGGTGCCTTTGGTGATAACTTAAAGAAAAGTGCTATGGCGATAGCAAAAACTACGACGCTATCGAATACTCAAATCACCTTATTGGAAAACTTCGGTATCTATATCAATTATAATGGCTATGGCGCTAGCTTGGATGACCTCCATTTTGAACCTGCCCAGTTATTTTCACTGCTTGCTCATTATGATGACCCATTGGATTTTATTGACCAAGATGCCTTCCATTTTCAGCAATTAGAAACCGGTTACCACCAAGATATGCAGCAGGCGCAACGATCTGAAGTGCTGCGTAGCACGTCTGTTTCAGCGGCTTTTCTTTTACCGAATGAAAAGTGGGCGCGCCGTGTAAGTGGAGTCTACGGCAATGACCTTGCCAATCTATCGCCCGATCGAGCCCATGCAGTGTTAACATCACGTCCCGATGGTACGTATTTAGTCAGTGTCCGAGCACCGTTAAATAACAAACAGCATGCGGATACCTTATGCACGGAGTTCCCGACCGGGGGTGGAAGAAGGGCGGCGGCAGGGATTAACGCACTGCCGGCGGATCAGCTAGAGGCATTTTTAGACCGCTTAGATCAAATTTATTGTTAGAATGGGTGTACATACATAATTAATACTGGGGTGTTAACTTGGAATTTGCAGCCTATATAGCGATCGCTGTGGTCGCTGTTTGTTTTTTGGCCCTGATGTTTACCCGTTTCGCACCCGATCTTATTTTAATGGGCGGTGTGACGACCTTGCTCGTTTTTGGTGTGCTGAATCCTGAAGAGGCACTGTCAGGCTTTTCCAACCAAGGCATGATCACAGTTGCCTTGCTGTTTATTGTGGCTCAAGGCTTATCACAAACGGGCGGGGCGGCTTGGCTTGCTGGGAGTTTATTGGGTCACCCTTCTCGCATTGGTTTGGCGCAATTACGGCTTATGTTACCAGTTGCCGCGCTCAGTTCAGTGGTCAATAACACGCCGGTTGTCGCGATGATGATTCCTGCCGTGCTCGATTGGGCAAAACGACATAAATTTGCTGTTTCGCAGTTGATGATGCCTTTGAGTTACGCTGCCATTATTGGTGGCGCCTGTACCTTAATTGGCACCAGCACCAATCTCGTGGTCGATGGTATGCTCAGAGAGTATTATCAAGCCAGCGGTGATCAACAACTGTATCAATTAGGCATTTTTGATTTGGCTTGGGTTGGCCTGCCCTGTGTATTTGTGGTTTTCGTCTACGTATATTTCTTTAGCCCGTTGTTGTTGCCCAAAGGGCATCGAGAGGAAAAACAGCAATTTGGTGATACCCGTCAGTACACGGTAGAGATGCTGGTTGAATTAGACAGCCCCTTGATAGGTAAAACCGTTGAGCAAGCGGGGCTAAGAAGCTTGCCGGGTGTCTTCTTAATTGAAATTCAACGCAGTGGCCACCTCATTACGGCGGTAGGACCAGCACAGCGCTTGTATGAGGATGATCGTCTTATTTTTGCTGGTAATGTAGAGTCAGTGGTCGATCTTCAAAAAATGAGAGGTTTGCGTCCAGCTGACGATCAAATTTTTAAGCTTGATACTGAACGTTCGCAGCGTCATTTAGTTGAAGTAGTAATTTCAAACAGTTTTCCGCAAGTGGGTAAAACAGTCAAAGAAGGGCGCTTTCGCTCAACTTATGGCGCGGCTATTATTGCTGTCGCACGTGAAGGGCAGCGAATTAAAGGCCGTATTGGCGACATTATTATCAAGCCTGGCGATACTCTATTAATAGAGGCTGGCCGCTCTTTTGAGCGCCAACAACGTTACGTCAGAGATTTTTTATTGGTGAGGAAGATAGACGATTACAGCCCTGTCTCGCACGAGCGAATGGGTATTGCGTTAACTATTTTTGCGGCGATGATCGTTGCTGCAGCGAGCGGGCTACTCTCTATGTTAGAAGCTGCTATGTTAGCCGCTGGCGCTATGGTTTTCTTTCGTTGTACGCGCGCTGAGGAAGCAAGACGCAGTATCGATTGGTCAGTACTCGTGGTGATTGGAGCATCCATTGCGCTCGGCCAAGCCCTAGATAAGACCGGTGCTGCAATGGCTATTGCTCAGAGTTTCATTGACTTAGTGGGTGATTCGCCTCGGGCAGCACTGGTGATGTTGTTTCTAATTACCGCAGGCTTTTCCGCGATGATATCGAATGTGGCAGCAGCGGTACTGCTGTTTCCTTTTGCGGTGGCTATTAGTAATGAGCTAGGTGTGAGTCTAGTCCCAATGGCGATCACCTTGATGATTGCGGCATCGGCTAGTTTTTCTACCCCTATCGGTTATCAAACGAATCTTATGGTCTATGGCCCCGGCGAGTATCGATTCAGTGATTTCCTAAAAATGGGCTTACCTTTAACACTGCTAGTGGGAGTAACCACGGTGATGTTAATTCCTATGGTTTGGTCTTTTTAGTCGAGAGTATGTTTTCCAGAAACAAGCTTTAATCGATATCGTGAACCTGTTATCCCTAGCACGGTTACACTCAATATGATCAGGCTTAGACCGCCCATGGCGGGGATATTGTGAGAAGGCGGCACTAATGATTCAGACACGACCAATGAGAATTGCTGATCCTCGCTCAGGTCATAATTTTCGAAAACTTGTGTTTGTCCATTGACGGTAACTGTAAAATCGTAGAGGCCTTTAAAGACAGCGTCAGTGGCAGACCATTCCCCATCAGCATTCACCGTTTGGTTCGATAAATTTGTCATCCATTGACCTCTGACTAAATCAAACCACGGTGACGCTTCGTCTTTAATGTTCCAGTTTTGGTCAAATAAAGGGCCGTTGCCACGCCAATGGATTGGATCCCAAAATCCCCACACAATGAATCCGTCGACAGAGGTGCTTTCAAAGGCGGCTTCTAGCATGTCTTGAAAGATAATTTTTTGTTGCTGAGGGTTTATTTGGTTGGCGTCATCGCGGGTATCAAATTCAGTAATCTCTATGGGTAAACCAGTTTCGGCTAAGATATCAATTCTTCGAATTATATCTGCCTTTGAGACATCATTCCGACTCATGTGGGCCTGAATACCAATTTTATCTATGGGTGCGCCCAACGAAAGTAAGGCGTTGACTAGATCTCGGTATTCGATGGCAGAGGCGTCGCTTGCGGCGTTGATAATGCCATATTCATTAATTGATAAAATAGAATTGGGACGAACGGACCGAGCTTGAACAAAAAAGCTTGCGAGTGCTGAATATTGATTAGAGTAGAGCCCCGCACTGGCAAATGTCGTTTGATAATAGTTGTTGTGTATGGGCTCGTTTAATATCTTCCACGCATTAATTGTTGGTCCTACGCCGCTGTCACTATATCGAGCGATAACACTATTTTGACTTAACCTGCTGTTAACTAAGTCAGTATGAAAAGTATTTGGGTTAGGTAAGGATGAAGATCTGTATCTATTTGGAGTTGGCCACCGATCTCTTGGCCATACAACAGATGCGCCGGTGATAGAGAGGCCATAGGATTGCAGTAAAGTGATGGTCGCATCCGGAATGGAATGTCCATTTCTATCAATCTGATCCCATTGAAGACCTACAGTAGGAACAGCGTGATTAAAATGCGTTTGAACGGTGTTGCGATAATTCAGTATATCTTGCCAAACCGGAGTATAAGGCGTTGAATTTTTTACTATGGAAAAATCATCAAGATAATAATTGCCAAGACTATCATCAGTATTAGGCCCTTTTATGAAGACAAAAAATTGACTAACGGTGCCAACAGCATTGTGCGTATAGTCACCACTAATTTCAATCCAATTTTGATCTGACGCAGTCACAGCCGGGAAGTTTATCCAATGTGTACCGCTATCATCCACCCGTTTTATGGTTATCTGCACGGTGCCAGTGGTGTTGGGGGCTAATTTAGCTGAAACCGAAAATTGGTAATTATGTCCTACCTTAAGAAGGTTATCTAAAAAAAGGCGGGGACTTGAATAGTTAAAGTTTCTATTGCTTACGAACAAACTTTTGCCGCCTTCCGATGATGTGACGGAAGTTAATGCTAAGTTAGCTTGGCCGAATGACTCCCAGTTTTGCAGTGAAGATTCGAAGTTAGTCGATACTACTTCTGATAAGTTGGGTAATAAATTTTTCTTACTGTTGTCGTTGAGTGAGTTGAACTCAGATTCTGAGATGGAGATAAATCGATCACTTACTTGAGTGCCAAATTTAAAGTCATGCTGTTTCATTTGTACGTCTATGATGGCATCGGGAACGGCATTGCCTTGTAAATCATGAACGGTGAGATTGAGGTTCGATTTTCGATGGCTTAAATCTTGCGCCACTGATTGCCCCGGCAATATTAAACATAGGGGCATTATTAGCAATAGAAAAAATCTTAAACTTGGAGGGTTGCTAGTCATAGTCAAAAATTGCCCAAAAATAAATCATCCATACTGGCAAAAAAAACAGCCAATAGCTCAATAGTTGAACGCAGGAGATTAGACTTTAATCCATTGATTTTAAATAATTTATTATAATAATTGATTGAGTTATAGTTACGATAGTATAGTTTATAATCATTTGTTATTATAGATCAATTATCAAAATTCAATGACTTTTTTATCAAAAAAGGATTCATTCTTGCCGGTTTAGTTTTGATGAGAGATAAAAGTGGTTAATTTCTTGTGGTCGGACAAAAGCGTCAGTTGTCAGTCGCTCTTAATTAGCGGTTTAATTGCTTTATGGCCTCTCAATTCAATCGCTGGCTTAACTGACTTTATTGACATCGCATCATTTTCTTCAACAGCAACTACTCTTAACACCTACACATTTAATCAATTTAATAATGATATTCAGATATCTAGTTCGCCTCTCAACTTTGATAGCTTCTCAGTTTCAATAGAAGGTGTTGATGAAAGTAACATATCAAACTTGCTTGACGCAGCCCCATTTGTTAACGGGCCATTCGATATTGACGCATCCACTTATTTATTTTTGAAAACTAGACCTGCAACAAAAATAATTTTCGATTTTGATTATCCTACTTATCATTTTGGCGCAACTTTTAGGGATATTCAAAATGCTAATGTCAGAATGGAATTTATCGTTGAAGGTCAGAGCACAATGCCTTCAGCATCTTTTATTCAAAATGACATAAGATTCTATGGGTTTTATTCAAGCGAGCCTTTTTCAAGCGTTGAATTGCAATCCAAGAGTTTTTTAATAGATGGATTTGGTATGGATAATCTTATGTATTCAATGTCACCCGTCCCACTCCCAGCAGGTATCTATCTC
>DDDX01000060.1:0-7153 GCA_002339085.1 Cellvibrionales bacterium UBA1969 | reverse complement strand
TCTCTTTCTATCGGGGCTTGTAGGCTTAGGTTTGATGAGAGGAAGAAATGCGTAGTCTTATATTTTTACTTCTTCTGAGTTTCAACGCTACTGCAGCTCTATACGATAGAGGAAATGGCCTTATCTATAATGATGTTCTAGATATTACTTGGCTGAATTGATATAATCCAAACCTTAGTAAAAACTATCTTATTAGTCTCAATTTCTTTATTCTATATTTTTGGAGGTAATATAAATTATTTTTTAAAATTTATTTTTTGTTGGAGTTTATCTACTGGTGCATTGGCCGCAACATTTAATTTAGAATGCTCACAGAATAATTTTGAAACAATTTATACTAATTTCATCGGTCTTGAATCAGACAAGAATGAGGAAAAAACCCTGCGCTATGAAACGACCAGTATAACTTGGCGTCCTAGCTCAGTCACTATAACAAAAAAAGATTCTTTGTTAGGTACTTTCAATTATTACCACATAAAAAGAGATACACTTGAATTTTCTGGAAAAAGTTACGGTGATGAAGTAAAGGGGAAATGTAGAGTTTTTGATAATAATCCAAATAACGCGATTTAGTATTTTGGAACGTCGATAGATTTTCTTTAAGGCTAAAATCTTTACTATATTGCGCTTAGTTGCATGCCAGTTTGCTTTGTTGTTATTTGATACTTTTGCTGTCGATGCTGGGTCTAGGTGCGGTTAGGTCGAGGAAGTAAGTTCAAGTTTAACGAAGAGCCGTAGCTAGTCCGCGGCTTTTTTTGGGAGATTTTTAATTGTAAATTAAGTATCTCTTTTATGCGGCCGCTTGAAATTTCATCACCAAAAAAGCGGCATTATAATGTTGTCATTAAAATCACCTCATGTTGTGTGTCCTACTGCTTTATTTAATTATGGTAAAATTCAAAAAAATTTGTGCTTATTTGGTGGCCTATAAAGGCTTTACCTTTATAATTTTCCTGCGCTAGAAATCACTACAGGTATTTGTTAATGAAAAGAGTTTTTCTTCTGTTGATTATATTTTTGTCTATAGGTTGCGTAACTAATAATGTCGAGTATAAAAAGTTTAGAACTTTAAAAGACGTTAGAACTATTAACGAGACAAATTATAAATTAAATAAATTGCAATCAAGCTTCGTTGGTACACAAATTATCTCATCTAAAGATTATAGAGTAGCTGCATATACAAGTGATAAAGTTAAATCATTGAATGATGTTGAAATCAGTTGGAATGGATTAGCACCCGCTGGTTGTGAAAAAGAACTTCAAGTAGATAGAGGCTCTATCCATTCTATAATCGCTAGGGCTTGTTATCCAATACGCTATGGCATGAAAAATAAAGAAGTATGCAAAAAATCTAACTCTAATTACAAAGGAATTATGAATCAGAATTTTGGAGCAATTTTTAGCCCTAAAGACAAAGCTGAAATGAAATGTCAAATAGAAGAATTCAACTATTTTGATGAGGCTTTTAGTGAACAGAGTTCAAATTACAAAGGAATTATAAATCAGAATTTTGGCGGAAGGGTTTCAAATAAAAGGATAAGTTCAGTATCATGTAATTCAGACATAGAAGATTTAACTTCATTTAATATAATTGAAATAATACCAGAGTGTGCACCTACTCCATATGCAAAGCAGCATATTTTGGTACACGATGACGGGACACTATTGCCGTTTAAAATGTCTCCTTTTTTAAATAATGGAGATATACTAGGATTGCGTAAAATATCCCCAACTCAAAATAAATTTGAATATATCGAGCATGAGGAGGTTGATACTACGCATGGGTATAAAAATTTCGAATTGATTTACTCGGGCTCGAATAAGGAAAGTTTATTTATTAGTTATCGTGAATATACCCATGATAATCTAGCAAGGCCAGCTTTTTATCAACAACTCACTTATCCAATTTCTAGTAAAACAATTAGATTTAAAAACTTTCTTATAGAAATTAAAAATGTTTCAAGCGAATTGATTGAATTTATCGTTATTGAAGATTGATGTAGTAAGTTCAAGTTTAACGGAGAGCCGTAGCTAGTTTGCGGCTTTTTTAAAACGTAAATGCTTACAATTTGGCCAGTAAGTTTTTCTGAAACAATTCTTTTAATATATTATGCTACTTATTTGGCAAACACTTCACTATGGAGAACAATATGGAATTCCTAACTCAAGGAAATGTCTTATTAATCCTTTTCATTTTTTTATCAATAATAATTGTAATTAAATCAATTCAGGTTGTTTCCCAAAGTAATGAGTTTGTCATCGAAAGATTTGGAAAGTATAACAGGACGCTGACTGCAGGGATCAACCTAATTGTCCCTTTCTTAGATCGAGTGACACATAAGCTCTCGATTTTAGAAAGGCAGCTTGATGAATTTGATATAAGTGTTATTACAAGAGACAACGTTGAAGTCAATTTAGAAACTACAAATTTCTATAGGGTTGTTGATGCGGCAAGGTCAGTTTACCGAATAGCAGATGTTGATAGAGCCTTACAGACTGCAGCTGAATCAATTGTTCGTTCAGCGGCAGGAAAACTTGAGCTGGATGAGCTACAGTCATCTCGGTCAGAAATGAATGCTGAGATATTGAGAAATCTTCAAGAGGCTGCTGAAGTATGGGGGATTGAAATAACTAGAACAGAAATTACTGATGTAAAGGTTGATAAGCAGACCAAAGAAGCTCAAAGGCAGCAACTTAATGCTGAAAGAGAAAGAAGGGCATTAGTCGCAATTGCTGAAGGCGAGAAGAAAAAAGTTGAACTGCAAGCTGAGGCTCAACTTTATGAGGCACAAAAACAAGCGGAAGCAGTGATGGTTGCAGCTGATGCAGAGGCTTATCGCTTAAAAATAGAAGCTGAGGCGACAGCAGAGCAAACAAAACTCATTGCTGAAGCAATATCTAATGATGGTAAGCCTGCCGTCGATTATGACGTATTAAAACGACAAGTTGATGCAATAGCTAGTTTAGCATCTTCCGATAATTCAAAAATTTTGGTAGTTCCAACTGATGTAACAAAAACTCTTGGCTCCATCTCATCATTACAGGAAATTTTAAAATCATGATTTATGAACTACTTTCTAATTATATTTTTTGGGTATCATTAGGCATTGCTTTAATAATTATTGAAATTTTTATTGGTGCAGAATTTTATTCTTTATCGATAGGTTTGGCATCGACTTTAACAGGATTTATTATCAGCTCTGATGATATATATAATTTTTTAATAAAAAATCTAACTTTTTTAAATGAGTGGCAACTTGCATTAATTATTTGGGCAATGATTTCACTACTAATTTTAATTCCATTAAAAATGTATATGCAAAAATCAAACATAGAAGACGATATCAATAAATACTAATCTAAAGACGAAATAAATAGATGGCTAAAGGCTTTAAAACAGCCGCACCTAAGCCCAGCATCGACAGCAAAAGTATCAAATGACAACAAAGCAAACTTAACTTAAATAATTGATTTAATTACCCTTCTTGCGGATAACTTTAATAAGATTGCAATAGTATATTTTATGTACATTTGATATGATAAGAAGATAAAAAAACACAACGTCGTTCCCCAAGATGGCGTTAGGGCTAAATGGGCTCTGGAGAAGAAGGATGTCTAATCTATTACGCTTAGTTGCGTATGGGATATTTTCTATAATTTTGAGTGCAAACTCAGCAGTTGTTACTGTTGAGGGCGACAACTTAACCTTCACTTATGATGATTCAACATTGTTTGGCTCTGCCAACATTGTGGATAATTCAATTTTTTTCTTGCCCAATAATTTTTCAGCGCAATCGGTTAACGATCAAGGCTCAACCCTCTCTTCAGATATTGTTGATGTTAAAATAAAAGTTAGAGATGAAACTATTCATTTAATGGATAGATTTGTTCTGTACGAATCGGGCGATTATAAGATTAGTGATTCAACAGCGTCAGTCGATGTCTCCGCACAATTTATGGTCACCAGCTTCGAAAGGACCTGTGACAGCCATGGCATTTTTGTATGTAACCAATCTGAAATTTTTGGTGCAACAGAAAATTTTATAGACGACAATCAATTAAGGGATTGGAGCCTCACAGGTTTTATCGACCTAGATACTTTATCTCTTTGGGGGGACGATGCCTATGTTAATGTCAGAATCCAAAACAATTTGTATGCAACTGCTTTAGAACAGGGAGACATTGCACAAATTGAAAAAAAGTTTGGCGTTATAGGAATTCAAGTAGAGTTACAACCAATTCCACTCCCAGCAGCCGCTTGGTTATTTGGTAGTGCGTTAGTAGGTTTAGGTTTGATGAGAGGAAGAAATGCGTAGTCTTATATTTCAAGGAGAATGTTTTAATGAAAAAGTTGTGCTTATTTTTTTCTTCATCAGCGTGAATACCTTCGCAGAAACATTCACGACTGGAAATTGGACTTTTACTTACCCTGAAAGTTGGAGCACCTCGAACGCTCAATGGGGAGAAGTTGGTGGCCCGACGCCTCATGGATTTTGGAATGACGGTGCTGCAGCAGAAATTCGGACCTCTATTGGTAATGGTTTTTATCCTGGTTCCCCTCTAGGAACAGGAACAATTATTCAAGTGGATCAATATGGATGTCCACCGATGCCATGGGAAGCTGGGGGTTATGACCACCATGATGGAACAACAGACCTTATGCCGAACTTACTAGTTGGCACTTTACTGGGCGCACCCAAGCTTACAGGAATGGTTCATAGTGCGTTGAATAGGTTTTATTTATGGTCTTATTTAGACCAATCTTGTCATGGGCCGAACGTCAATACCTTATACACCACTGATGGCGAGACAGAAATATTAGCTCAAGCTAATGGCTATATCGCAAGACAAAAGATAGTTTTAAGTGGTAGAGATGGCGGTATTGGTTATATCTATATCGACTTAAATTCATATGTGTTCGTATATTCAATTATGGACGATGATGTAAATATTCCTGAGAGTGAGGAGCAAGAGGCTAATCAAATATTATTATCTGCTGTAAGTAATAACCCTGATACAGACTTAACAGATCAAGCGATTTCAAGTTTTATGGATTCGGATACTGACGGTATCTCTGATGAATTCGAATTAGCATGGGGTGGAGACTCAACCTCTACAGATTACAATACATTTCTTACTGAGGTACAAAATCTTCCAGTAGACTCAGATAGAGATGGTATCCCAGACGAATACGAAACCGCTGCAGGTGGAGATACTACAAGCTCAACCTTTGAGTCTGTACTTGCAATGCTAAGTGTTAATAAAAACGTCCCAGCCATGGGCGGCATAGGCTTGTTAGCCCTTGGTCTGTCGATGCTAGGCTTAGGTGCGGTTAGGTTGAGGAAGAAGTTATGAGAAAGTTATTATTGATTTTATTATTCATATCTCAGTACGCAACTGCAGATGAAATCCAGCTAAATACTTTCCAAAATGGAGAGGTTGCTGATGCTGATGATGTGAATGAGAACTTTCAAGCATTCTCTAATGTGCTTTCTTCTCAAATTCCGTATGTTTTCTCAAACGGTAGCGTGGCTGACGCAGATGAAATTAACGCAAACTTTCAAGCACTAAGCGATGATATTACCTCTTGCTTAAATACCCTAGATAATTTCCAATATGATTGCGAAAATAATGGAGGAACATGGAACGCAGTTGGTAAATTTTGCGAGTCAGCACCTTGTGATATAACAATTAATGACGCTGCAATAGCAGCATCAAACTTTAATGCCGGGGTTGCAAGTGTTGATATCACAGTGGACAATCAAGCAAGTTACGATGCCGGAGTTGCCTCCGTTAATTTACAGTATTCATCATGTAACTTACCAATAATGAATAACGATGCAAATATCAGTTCTAATATACCTTCTAGTGAATTTGTCTCTGACGTAAGCCAAGGAGCTAGCCAACCAGGGGCTGTTAATTGGCAAATTAATATACCTGATAACATCTTATCAATAGGCTCATTAGCCTTTCATGATCGCAATATAGGGGAAGTAAATTTTCCATCGAGTCTAATAAGAATTGGTGAGCAAGCATTTAGGAATAATCCAATTAAAAGCTTAAATATTCCCGGTACAGTTGAAATAATAGAAAGGGCTGCTTTCTTCGATACAGAAATCAATTCTTTGACTTTAGGAAATGGAATTAAAGCTATTTTTACTTTAGCTTTTTTTGATACAAAGCTTCCTAGTTTTGGTTCTTATACATTACTGCCCGTTACTCTTGAATATATTGGGCCTGAGGCTTTTGATGTTAATCATGGACTTAAATTGGGCGATTATAATTCACAATTGAGCTTGGTATTTAACAGCGAGTGGCCATGCTTTTCGATTTATAACTGTGAAAGTTTAGATGATTCATATCTTTCGGCAAATTCAACAGGTCTTTACTTACAAACGACAGATATTTGGGGTAACAATTTAAGCGGGAATAATTTTCGTTCTTTACAAGCTCCACCAGATCCATATGGTGGAGGCGTTGGCTCAGCGCCTATGGATGAAGAGCCATTCACTACTCTAATAAATTTAAATAATTTAAATCAATATATTACAGTCTCTGACAATCAAGTTGTAAGTTTTACACCACCTCAGTCAGTAGTTATTTATGATGAAAAGGCTTACTCTAATGGTTCTTATATAGGTGATGTGGTCTCCATTTCACAATCTATGTTTGGCGGTGATAGTGGTAATGGCGATTCAGGCTTTTTAATTAATGGTTCAAGCGTTATTGGTCAGCAGCTAGAATTAATCATCACTCATGACGACCCAGATGGCGTTCCTCAGTCAGGATACCTTGTAGAGTGGCAGCACCAAGATGTAAATGGTAATTGGCAAAAAATACAAGGTTCCGGCAGCACCAAATCTTATAGCCCCACACTTTCAGATTTCGGATATTTAATTAGGGCCAAAATAAGCTATGATGATTTGGCTGGTTTTGGTGGCCCTAGTGGCCCTGGTGGCTCTGGGAATTCAGTAACAGTTTACGCAGAACATTCCATTCCTGTTTCAATAGAAAAAAGTTATTTAACCTCATGTTTGCATCAACCGGAATCACCAAATCCATATGTGCCATCTGATCCATCAGAACCATCAGAACCGTCTGGTCCATCCGAACCATCAGGACCGCCTGATCCATCCGAACCATCCGAACCATC
>DDDX01000062.1 GCA_002339085.1 Cellvibrionales bacterium UBA1969 | reverse complement strand
AGCGAGCTATAAGGGTGCCAAATATGCTTAAGATCAAATGATGTAGATGATGGCTTCATAGTGAAATACTGCTTTTTTTAAATAGGCTTGAGTTATCATTTATTGGCGAATAGTTTCTTTGATATTGTCGCATCATGGCAATTAATAGCGTGGTGATAGTAGGGTATCACGATTGATGGATAGCTTGCTATTCTGGCGTCTTACCCTCGCTACTGGGTTGTTGCAGCATTGGTGCTAAAAAGGGCCAGATGTTGTCGAGAATCATCCCTTGCGCATTAGCCTTGGGGTGAATGCCGTCAGCTTGCATATAAACTGGATTGGTGGCCACCGACTTCAATAAAAACGGGACTAAATTAACCGTATGTTCTTTTGCCAAGTTCGTATAGGTTTGTCTGAATTGTTGGTTATAACGTGGGCCGTAGTTAGGTGGTATTTCAATACTCATTAACAGCACCTCAGCTTGGTAGTCGATGCTTGCCAAGATCATAGTGGCTAAATTGTCTTTCATCTCTTTCAGACTCATACCGCGAAGACCATCATTACCGCCCAGCTCAATGACTATAATTTCAGGCCGGTGTTTTTTGAGGGTGTCATTGATACGATGGCGCCCCCCCGCAGTGGTTTCGCCGCTGATGCTGGCATTAACAACTTGGTAATTATAACCGGTCTCAAGAAGTCTGTTTTGCAGTAAACTGACCCATCCTTGATTGATATCGATACCATAGCCAGCGCTAAGACTGTCGCCGTAAACGACAATAGTACTATTGGCAAAGGCAACCGAGTGTATACTAATCATCATGCAAAATAACAAGTACGGGCCAGCGATCCACGGGGTGACTCTGGGCGTAAAATGTAAGGGTTTAAGCGTGGCTCTTATGGTCTTTATAATGACCATTAAGCATGCAGTTTGCTTCACGTTTGCGCACCTATAAAATTTCAATTTTTGGGTATTAGATTGTTAAAACTTAATCATAACAGTTTGGGCGGTGGTACGGAAATTTGACTAATAATACTAAAAAATTGTCTGGCTTGACTTTAACAGCAAAAGGTTTAGTTCGCTCTTTATCGCTCTCATCGCAAACGGTGCCCATCATACAAGGTGTTGATTTACAGATTGGTGCTGGTGAAACTTGCGCCATTATTGGTGCGTCTGGTTCAGGCAAAACAACCTTATTGGGTATGTTAGCAGCGATGGATGAACCCGATAGTGGCAGCGTTGAAATTGCTGATGACAACATTCATTACTCTATCTATCAGCATGACGAGGATTGGCGAGCTTGGTTGCGTGGTCATGCCATGGGTTTCGTATTTCAAGACTTTCAACTGGTCGATGATATGACCGCTTTAGAGAATGTGTTATTGCCACTTGAGCTGGCAGGCCAGCGCTGTTCTAAAACAGCTAAAAGCTGGTTGGCGAAAGTGGGATTAACTGAGCGTATTAGGCATTACCCGCGTCAATTGTCAGGCGGTGAGCAGCAGCGCGTTGCCTTGGCCAGAGCTTTTGCTAATCAGCCACGTATTTTGTTCGCCGATGAACCTACTGGCAGTTTAGATGAAACTACCGGTCAGGCAATGATAAAGCTGCTCTTTGAATTAAATGCAGCCAGTGGTTCAACTTTGGTGATGGTGACTCACGATCCTGCTTTGGCTCAGCGCTGTGATAAGATTTATCGTTTGAGGCAAGGGCGGTTAGCGTCAAGTTCAGAGGCTTAGATAGCACTATGACAGTCGAACTCAATAGCCTTTCAATTTATCCAAAGCCGCTATTACTTAGCCGTTATTTACCCTTGCTTGTTTCTACTGTGTCTCGTAAACCAAGCCCAGAGCTTTGGTTGTTTTTTCTTTGTCAGATGCTCGCTATTACCATCGTTACGGGTATTTTAATTTTTACTGATCGTATTCAGACCGCTATCTTTCAAGAAAGCGCTAAGATGATGGCGGCTGATTTAGTGGTTCAATCAAATGGCTTGGTCGATCCTGCTTGGCAGAGACAGGCAGGTTTATTGGGTCTGGATACGGTTCAAAGTCTACGATTCCCCTCGATGCTTTTCTTTAATGACCAACTACAGCTCACCGATATTAGAGCTGTCTCTGAGGGCTATCCGTTGCGCGGTGAATTAACCGCATCAGCTACACTTCGTTCGCCAGCAATGGCTCAACAAAGGCTTAAGGTTACATTACCTAAAAGTGGCGAAGTTTGGTTAGATGCGAGAAGCGCTGAAGCCTTAGGGGCTGAGGTTGGTGATCAAATTGAGGTCGGTGATCGATCACTGCTCTTCAGTCAAGTTCTTGTCGATGAACCGGGTGCAGCCATACCCAGTTTAGGGTTTGCTGGTCGGGCCTTAATACGGCTAATTGACATTGAAAGTACCGGTTTAGTTGTTGCCGGTAGTCGTGTCAGCTACAGTTGGATGTTAGCAGGTGAGGAGAAATCACTGGCGATCATGGAATTTTGGTTAAAATCACGTCTGGGTGTTCACGATAATCTGGTGAGCCGAGTTGAAGGCAGTCAATCAACCGAAGATATTTTAAATCGGGCCAGTAGCTTTTTAAGTTTAGGCGGCGCTATGGCAGTGCTGTTAGCAGGTTTGGCGGCGATGATTTCTGCCTCGCGATTTATGGCAGGCCAGCTGGATAACGTTGCTATTATGCGCGCGCTCGGAGCAAGCCGTCAGCAATTATTTGCAGTGTATTTTTCTCAGTTGCTGATCTTTTCATTGCTTGCCTTATTGCTGGGTTATTTGCTGGGTTTTGGACTTCAGTCACTGGGTTTTTATCTCTTACAGGACGTTCTGGCCATACCTTCTGAGTTGTCTGTTAGTTCTTTCATTGCCGGTGCGGTAACGGCTTTATTTTGCTTGTTATGTTTTGCTGTGCCGACTTTGCTTGGTCTAATAAGGGTTTCACCCATGCGCTTGTTGCGATCGGCTTCCGCGCAGGCGTCTCAAAAAACGGCTTATGTTGTTTTTGCTCTCGGTTTTCTTTTGTTATTATTTTTTTATAGCGGCAGTTGGCAGGCCAGCTTGATTGTGTATCTAGGTATTTTGTCATTGGCCGTTGCCGTTGCCTTTGTATCAGTGTTTGTGACTAAAGGTCTGGTGTTTATTCATCGTCGTCAATCATTAGTCCCTGAGAATTTGCAGCGCTCAGCTGGCGATTTATCCAGTGGCTCTTTATCTGAGGACTCCTCAGTAGGGAGTCAAGCATCAATAAGTCAACTATCTTCTGATCGCGTGGGTTCTGAGCCTAAGGCAGCTTTGAATCGCTTAGCTCTACGCATGGGTATTGCTGCTTTTTGCCGACAGCCACAGACCAGCCAGCTGCGGACCATCGCCTTATCGCTGACTTTGACCATTCTCATCGTTATTATGGCGTTGCGTGCGGCGTTATTGGCTGATTGGCAAACGCAATTGCCGTCCAAAGCACCCAATTTTTTTGCGGTTAATATTCTTTCTTCTGAAGTTGATTCTTTCTCGACAGCACTACAAGCGGCTCAGTTTGAACAACAGCCACTCTATCCGGTTGCGCGTGCGAGGCTAATGGCAATTAATCACATAAGCTTTTCAGAGTGGGGTGTCACGAATGTCGATGCGCTGGCATCGCTTGAGCGTGAAATGGTTATGACTGAGTCCGCTTCATTGGCGGATGACAATATCCTTTTTGCCGGCCAATGGCATGAAGATAGTAGTGATGAAATAGAGGGATCTG
>DDDX01000079.1 GCA_002339085.1 Cellvibrionales bacterium UBA1969 | reverse complement strand
CGATCGAACTTAAAGTTATTGGTAAAAATGCGATTGGTCATCACGTCGTAGGTGATGTGGTGGTGGCGCTACCTTAATGAGCATGTTAATTAAGTGGCTGCAGTTGTTTTTAATGAAAGATAAAATGAGTTAAACCATTATGTTCCTTGAACAAACAGATAAACAAATCGCGCTAAGAAAAGAAATCAGGACGTATTTCAGTAAGTTGATGACACCCGCTAAAAAAGCAGCGATACAAGACAGAGAGGCGGGTGATGCCTATAAAGAGATTATTCAACAGATTGGTCACGATGGCTGGCTGACGGTTGGTTGGCCTGAAGAATATGGTGGCAAAGGCTATGGGGCGCAAGAGTCGCTGATTTTTTTTGAAGAAACGCGTATTTCGGGTGCGCCGTTTCCATTTGTCACCGTAAATACGGTTGGGCCGGCTTTGATTGCGCACGGCTCAGAGGCGCATAAGGCTTTTTTTCTACCCAAGATATCTGCTGGTGAATTGCATTTTTCCATTGGTTATACCGAACCAAATTCAGGCACCGATTTAGCTTCGCTGACCACATCCGCGGTTCTCGACGGTGACGATTATGTGATCAATGGTAACAAGGTTTATACCACGAGCGCTGAAGCAGCTGACTATGTCTTTTTGGCGGCGAGAACCGATCCCAATATCAGTCAGCGTCACAAGGGCATTAGTATTTTAATGGTTTCAACTGACCAGCCCGGTTATTCCTTTTCCCCCATTCATACAGTCGGTGGCCATCGTACTAATGTGACCTATTACGACAATATGCGTTGCCCAGCGAATATGGTAGCGGGCGAAGTCAATAAAGGTTGGCAACTAATCACCTCGCAGCTTAATCATGAGCGGGTAGGTTTAGCGGCAGGCAGTATCAATGCAATCGTGCTATACCAAGCGGTATTGCAATGGTCGCGGCAGGCACAGGCGAATGGCCGTCGTCCTATCGACGTGGCGTGGGTGCAAACAGCGCTGGCCGAAGCGCAAAATATTTTAGAAGCCATGCGAGTGATGAACTGGCAAGCCGCGTGGCAAAATGATCAAGGCGAACCAGACCCCGCTTTTTCCTCAGCGATTAAGGCCGCCAGTGCTGAGGTAGTCATAGAGGTTTATCGTTTGCTGATCGATATTATTGGTTCGCAGGGCATGTTGCAGTCAGGCAGTGCTGGCGCAGTATTGCAGGGTGAGCTTGAGATGGAGTATCGAAGTTGTCAAATCAATACCTTCGGTGGCGGTGTGGCTGAGGTTATGCGTGATTTAGTCGCGCGATTTGGATTAGATATGAAAGCGTATAAACGCGCTTAAGTTTTTAACTAAAAAAGAACTATGAATTGAGAAAACGATGTCCAATGCATTAAGACCGCGAATAGGCGTAAATAAAGATACGCAATTTTTTTGGGATGGACTCAAGCAAGGTAAATTGCTTATTCAACACTGCCAAGCTTGCGATCAATTACAGCACCCGCCTGGGCCTTGCTGTAAGCATTGTCAGTCATTTGAGTTGGATGCGATCGAATCGACAGGTCGTGGCACGATTCATAGCTTTGTAAGGATGCATCATCCGGTCGTTCCGCCGTTTGAATCCGGTCATCCTATTGTGTTAGTTGAGTTAGAAGAGGGCACGCGCCTCATTGCTGATTTTATTAATAGTACGCCCGATCAGGTTTTTATTGGAGCGGCGGTAAAAGTGGCCATTACTGAGTGTGATGACGAGGTGACATTGGCATTGTTTGAGCCCGCCTCAGCGTAATCGATACCTTGATCATTCAACTACAGGGCAGTGTCAGTAGGTATAAGACCAATGAGCAAAATAACTATTAGTGGTAAATCAGCGATTGTAGGCATCGGCGCTACAGAGTTTTCAAAACGATCCGGTCGAAGCGAGATGCGTTTGGCGGTAGAAGCCGTACTAGCGGCTTGTGCCGATGCAGGTGTTGACCCTTCTGAGGTTGATGGTATCAGTACTTACACCATGGACAATAATCCAGAAATGGAAGTTCATCGCCTAATCGGTGGTAAAGCGTTAAAAATGTTTTCTCGAATAGACTACGGTGGTGGTGCAGCTTGCGGACCTTTGTTGCAAGCTGCCATGGCAGTGGCGACCGGAATTTGTGAATGCGTGGTGGTCTATCGAGCTATGAATGAACGTTCGGAGTATCGATTCGGTACTGGTGTTGCCGACCGAGGCGCCGACCCTACTTACGAAACAGCCGCGTTTGGCTGGCATAGCCCTCACGGTTTAATTACGCCAGCTTCTTGGGTGGCGATGTCGGCTTCAGCTTATTTGCATAAGTACGGTGCCACTACTGAAGACTTTGGGAGAGTGTCAGTAGGAAGTAGAGCCATGGCGGCAGAGAATCCAAATGCGTGGTTTTATCAGCAGCCAGTCACTTTAGAGGATCATCAGAATAGCCGCTGGATTTGTGAACCATTGCGTCTATTAGATTGCTGCCAAGAATCGGACGGTGCAGTGGCCTGTGTTGTTGTCTCTGACGAAAGGGCGAAAGAACTTAACCATAAGCCGGCTTATATTCGCGGTGCTGCCCAGGGCGCTTGTGATGATCAGCAGTCTATGACGTCTTATTATCGTGAAGATATTACTCGCTTAACCGAGTGCAGTTTGGTCGCAGACCAACTATATCGGCAAGCTGGGATTGGTCCTCGTGATATCCAGACCGCTGTAATTTATGATCATTTCACACCTTATGTGATGACCCAGCTAGAGGAATACGGTTTCTGTCAGCGTGGGGAAGCAAAAGACTTCCTCCGCAGTGGCGAACATCTCTTAACCGGCTCATTACCGATTAACACGCATGGCGGTCAACTCGGCGAGGCTTATATTCACGGCATGAATGGTGTGGCTGAAGGGGTACGACAAATTCGGGGTCAGTCGGTGAATCAAGTCGATAATGTGCAGCACGTATTAGTGACCGCTGGTACAGGTGTGCCCACCAGCGGCTTATTGTTGGGCGCTGAAAACTAACGTTTGACTTGATAGCTTGAGGTTTTTAAATCCCAAGTTGCGGCATTAACGCCCGCCTCACGCAATTTGAACTTTTGTACTTTGCTGGTTGGGGTCATTGGTAGTGAATCAACAAATTCCATGAAGCGTGGTACGAAATAGTGTGGTGCGTTGTCGTTAATAAATTCGGCCAAGGCTTCATGGGATAGCTGTGAGCCCTCGGTGCGAACCACGTTCAGTTTTAATTCATGTTCGCTTTCAACTTCAGCTGAGGCAATCCCAAAGGCGGCTATTTCTTTAACCTCAGGGTGACGAATTGCCACGCTTTCGACTTCCATAGTGGAAATATTTCTGCCAGCGAATCGAATCGCGTCTTTCTTTCTATCCACAAAAAATAACGCCCCATTGGTCGAGTCTTTACGGCCAAGGTCACCGGTGCGATACCATTCACCATAGAAAGCCTCTTCCGTTGCCTCTGGGTTATCGAAGTAGCCGTTTAGTACTACATAAGGTTGTAAGGGCCTAATACAAATTTCACCAATTTGTTCGCCGTCGACTGGCACGCCATTATCGTCCATCAGGCAGACTTCGCTGTCCTCAACCGCATAACCCAAAGCATGCAGAGGAATGTCATTACGCTCCTCTTTAAATGTACCAAATTGATTGCAGACTAACAGGCATTCACTCTGACCCAGGCCACCACGGGTGATTTTGACTTGAAATCGTTCTTCAAAATGAGCCCGTTGTTCAGGAGAGAGCGGCACCACGCCTGAAATGCGTAGGGTGTTATCAGCGTCGCTATCTTTTTCGGGAGCATTCAATAAAAACACTCCCATCGCGCCTAATACAAAGCTTTGTGTTGCTTTAAATTGGTTGATTCGATCCCAAAAGGTAGTGACGGAAAACTTTTGCTCAATAACGCAAGGAATTCCCTCGATTAATGCGCGGTAAATACCCGTTATCCAAGCAGCAGAATGATACATCGGTAAGGTATTGTAGATCACATCGCCCTTAACTGAATCATATTGCTTGCTGGCACCGTAGATGATCGCACGTATCCAGCAGTTATAGCTTTGCATGACCCCTTTAGACTTTCCTGTTGTGCCCGAGGTCCATAAGATGGAACAGGTATCGCCGTAATCGATGATGCTTAAGTCAACATGAATTTCGTCGCAGGCTAATAAGCTCTGATAGCTTATAGCGTTATTGAGATCAGACGACTGAGAATCGCCGACTAAGACAATTTTTTCATCACCTAGTTGGTCTTGAATCGCAACAATCCGTGATTGCAATGCGTCATCGACCACCAGCACGGAGCATCGGCAGCGAACGACATTGTCGAGCAACCAGTCGCCCTTGTATTCGGCATTAATTGGCGTCCATGCAGCGCCCAGTTTATTAATCGCCAGGGCCAGTAATACAATTTCAATGTCATTGCTGAGCATCAATGCTACGCGATCACCCGCTACTACACCTAAGTTGAGTAAGCCAGCTGCTATTTTATCGGTTTGCAGTTCAACCTCAGCGAAGTTTAACCGCCGACTGTCGGTGATTAAGAATTCACCATTAGGATTGTGATTTGCTTGCTGGTTTAAAATCGCAGGGAAGGTACGATTTTGAGTGTCGGTCATATCAACGCGATGCATTTTTGTTCCTCAAAGATAATCAAGAGTGATAGTCTCGCAAGCAGGGTATCAGGACTGTCCTTTTAGTCATGCTATTACCGATAGTGCTTAATTTGCTATTACCATAATGACAGATATTTGCTTGTCTGAATATTTATACAGCTAGATTTTGGGTTAGAAGTGAACATTTAAAAACTTTGCTGAATGGGATTGTTTGTAGTTTTGATTATTAGACATTTAACCAGACAAGTCGAGATGGCTTATCGCTGAACTTTTGGGAGATTTTTATAGTGACTTTTCTTCTCTTAATCATGGGGTTGTTAGTCTTGATGGGCGTTAATGGATGGTGTCAGAATTAAAGTATTCCTCTCTTAAAGCGGTTATTCATCATAATCGCGGATTCAAGTATTGATTTTTGACCGCTTTACGAGCAACTCAATCGTATAGGCTGAGGGGTCTTTGTTTAAAATAATCACGTACTTGTTTTTTTATTAGCTGTTGGGATAATAATATTACTGTTTTTATAGGATCTTTAGAGTATTAATTGTATCGTTGTGTAAGAAAAATTTTTTCTTTTTTTATAGGAAAAAATTCAACCAAGATATATCTCTATGTAAATGGCGTCCAAAAGGTAAGTGGCTACTAACAGCTTTAATGGGTCGGGTCTCTTAACTGATTAAAAAAGAGTATTTACATAATTTTCACACTGTAAATTTATTTCAGTTGTGTTACAAAGGGTTGAACTAATTTGGTCCTCGGAGCGTATTAGATGGTGCAAATCAAATTGGTGTATTTTAGTGTTTGAAAAAAATCTTTAATAAAACAACAGACAAGGGGATTTTCATGCAAGAGCTACTTTTAAAACCCGATGATTATGTCGGTGTATCATTTTGGATAATTTCAGCTGCAATGACAGCTGCTACGTTCTTTTTCTTTATGGAAAGAGACCGCGCAGTAGGCAAATGGAAAACATCTTTATCAGTTGCAGCTTTAGTAACTGGTATTGCGGCTATTCATTATTTTTATATGCGTGGTGTTTGGGTTTCAACAGGCGATAGCCCAACCGTTTATCGATATGTTGATTGGCTGTTAACTGTACCTCTACAAATTGTAGAATTTTACTTGATCTTGGCAGCTATTACTGTCGTTCGTGCAGCATTATTCTGGAAGTTATTAGTGGCTTCTTTGGTTATGTTGATCTTCGGCTACTTTGGTGAAGTCGGTCTTATGAGCGTTTGGCCTGCATTTGCAATTGGTATGGCGGGTTGGTTATACATCATCTATGAAATTTTCGTTGGTGAAGCCAGTCAAGTGAATGCGGCATCAGGCTCTGAAGCCAGCCAAACAGCATTCAACGCCTTGCGTTTGATTGTCACTGTCGGTTGGGCGATTTACCCAATTGGTTATGTTTTAGGTGTAGGTGACAGTGGCAGTGCAGAAATGCTAAATATTGTCTACAACTTAGCAGATTTTGTTAACAAAATTGCCTTTGGTGTAGTTATCTGGGTTGCTGCAACATCGGGTAACACTTCAAGCGCCGCATAACATATTTAATGTTAGGTGTTCTTGCTCCCCTTACGGGAGAAAAAGAAGAAGATCTGCTTGAGAATGCGTTGCTTGAAGCCGGCTATGATGCCGACAAAAGCAGCGCTTTTCTTGCAGCTCATTACCATCTTGCCTCAGGCGGAAATCGTTCTCGATCGTCATTAGCACTTACTTTTTCCAAAAAACTCAAAATTCTAGCATCTGACGCAATCAAAATTGCTGCCAGCATTGAATTACTGCATAACGCTTCACTTGTTCATGATGACCTCATGGATAAAGACCAAGTTCGAAGAGGCGACAGTGCTGTATGGGCTAAATTTGGCAATGAGACAGCTGTTTGTTGTGGTGATCTCCTCATTGCAAGAGCTTTCCTGCAGTGTTCGCAGCTAACTGAGCTCGATAAAATTGGTGAGTGTATTCAATTGCTCTCACAATCAATAGAAAAAACGATTTATGGACAATGCTTAGATGTTGATCATCAAGCATGGAGTTGTTTAGACAGCGACAATTACTGTCAAAGCGTTATCCAGAAAACCATCCCATTATTACTTTTATGCTTTGAATTACCTCTTACATATTCGGGTGTCGCTTACCCTGCTGAACTAGTTAAAAAGGCAGTAACGCATTTTGCTTTAGCCTATCAAATTATTGATGACCTTGAAGATCGAATCATTGATGAAAAGGTAAATCGCAGCAATTATGTAAGCTTGTTGGCTCAATCTATGACTGTTCAAGATGCAGAGTCGATGGCGCGCGAAAAAGCTCGTTACTTGATTCGTCAGTGTAAAACGAATGAAGCGCGTCTACCGGCAATTGCCGAAGGTATTTTAACCCCAGGTATCGAGCAACTCTCTATCAAGTTAGACCGAATATCTAAAGGCTAGTTTCATGTCAAAAGTAGTTGTTATTGGCGGTGGGTTTGGCGGCATCGCGGCCGCGCTTCGCATGCGAGCCAAAGGCTATCAAGTAACCTTAATTGATCGTTGTAGCGAATTAGGCGGCCGCGCTCAAGTATTTAAACGCAATGGCTTTACCTTTGATGCTGGCCCGACTGTAATCACTGCGCCATATTTATTCAACGAATTATTTGATCTGTTTGATAAAGATCTAGCAGACTATATTCAATTCGTTCCCGTTGAGCCTTGGTATCGCTTTACCTACCCAGATGGCAGTGTTTTTGACTATGGGGGCACCCTTGAGGATACGCTTAAAGAAATAGAAAAGATTTCTCCTAAAGATGTGGCCGGTTATAAAAAATTGCTAGCGGTCTCGGAGAAAATTTTTGACGTTGGTTTTACCGGTTTAGCTGATAAGCCTTTCCATTCAGTTTTCACTATGATCAAGCAGATTCCGCATCTGGCTAGGTTAAGATGTTATCGAAGTGTTTATCAATTAGTTAGTCAGCATTTAAAACACGACAAGTTGCGACAAGCCTTTACCATTCAGCCCCTATTAGTCGGGGGTAATCCTTTTGACACGACCAGTATTTACAACTTGATTCATTTTCTTGAAAGAAAATGGGGGATTCACTATGCCATGGGTGGTACTGGCCAGGTGGTTAAAGGATTGCAGCAATTAATGACCGAGCAGGGAATAGAAATACGATTAAACACTACGGCAGAATCGTTTGTATTAGAGGGTAAGCGTATTCAGAGTGTCCGTTTAGCTGACGGTGAGGTGCTTGAATGTGGTAAGGTAGTTTCTAATATGGACCCGACTTACTTGTACGATAAGGTGATTGAAAAGCAACGTCAACCCTTACTAACTCGATTAAAGACCCGTCATGCTAAATTATCGATGGGTCTTTATGTACTCTATTTTGGTACCAATAAAAAATTCCACGACGTACCTCATCACACTATTTGGCTTGGCAAGCGTTATCGAGCCTTGCTGGATGATATTTTTAATAAAAAAGTTTTAGCTGATGACTTCTCCCTTTATTTGCATCGGCCCTCAGCCACTGATCCTTCAATGGCGCCCGATGATTGTGACTGTTTTTATGTCTTATCGCCCGTACCCAACTTACACTCGGGCCTTAAATGGGATGAGATTCGAGACAGCTATCGAGATAAGATTTTAACTGCTCTTGATCAAACGATCATGCCTGGTTTAAGAGACAGTGTTATTGAGCAATTTGATATGACCCCAAAAGAATTCCAGCAAGATTATCTCAGCACGGCAGGAGCGGGTTTTTCAATTGCCCCTATTCTGCGTCAGTCTGCTTGGTTTCGCTACCATAACCAAGGCGAGGGTCTCGATAATTTATACCTAGTCGGCGCCGGTACGCACCCTGGTGCCGGTTTGCCAGGTGTTTTATCATCGGCCAAAGTGCTCGATCATTTGGTACCCTCGGCCGACTAGCTTTTCTGTGGTTTTTGCTGTTGTTTCAAAGGCGCATATAACGGTATTATCAGTAAATATTCTGTTATTAAAGGATAAAATTTTGCCGGACCTTGCTAGCACCCAAGCCATCAAGACCCTTGCTATTTATGGTAAATCATTTCGTTTTGCAGGCGCCTTCTTAAGTCGCCTGCAGCTCCAGCAGGCAGCGCGTCTTTACCACTTTTGCCGTTGTATTGATGATATAGCCGATGAAAGTGATTGTGCCTTTACTGCTTATAAAGAGCTTCATTTGCTTAAGCAGCAGCTTGCTATAAATGATACAAGCGATAACCCGATGTTGAACGACTTTAAGCGCTTACAAGCTGAATTACAGCTGCCCATTTCGTGGCCGAACGCGCTTATCGATGGTGTGCTTGCGGATACTAAACCCTTCACGATTGAGCAACAGGCTGATTTGATTCGTTACGCTTATCAAGTTGCGGGTGTCGTGGGTTTAATGATGTGTCCTATTATTAGGGCAAGTGATGGCGGTCATCCCTTTGCAGTCGATTTAGGTATAGCCATGCAACTAACTAATATTGCCCGCGATATCTTCGAAGACGCTCACTTGGATCGTTGTTATTTGCCCGTAGAGTGGTGTAATTGCACGCCGACTGAAATTATTGCCAATGAATCAGAGACACAGGAAAAAGTGAAGCTGGCAATTAAGCGATTACTGGATCTAGCTGACCATTACTACGCCAGTGGTCAAGTAGGTTTTCATTTTTTACCTCTGCGTTCGCGTTTAGCGATTGCCATTGCCTCTAAAGTATATCGACATATTGGCAAAAAAATTCGTCGCCGTGATTATTGCTATTGGCAGGGGCGGGTCTTTGTGCCGCTGTTTACTAAGGTTGGATTAGCCGTTTCTGCGGGTTTATCCTTGCTCAATTTGCCCTCTAAGGACAGGCACCAACCAGCGCTGCATCACGGTTTAGAAGATTATATCGCGCTCGATAAGAGTGGCTTATGAAGCACGAGTCTGCCGATATTGTGGCTCTTGGCGGCGGCATGGCCTCGCTGTCATTGGTTACCGCCTTGCTGTTGCGAGGCTATCGAGGCAAGATTATTATACTCGAGCAATTAGTTGCTTCCAATGTTGACAAGACATGGTGTTTTTGGGGTAAGGGTTCAGTGCCCCGTTATTTGCAATCATTAATTCGAAAGCAGTGGTCGCGATGGAGCGTAAGCCATAACGGCCGTGAAGTCGCCCAGTCAAGTATCAACGGAAGAAATGATTATTGCTGTATTCTAGCGGAAGACTTTTACCATTTTGCATTGACGCTTATTGAGCAAAATGAAAATGTTTCCTTTTTTGCTGGTCAATCAGTTATTGATGCTCAAAAGCAAGCTGGCGGGGTAAGAGTTCGCAGTCATGATTATGATATTGTGGCACAGCATTGCCTTGATACACGCTATCAATCAGACTCATCTGAGAAGGGGCTTTATCAGTGCTTTGCAGGTCTGTGGCTTGAGGCTGACCAAGCTTTATTTGACCCTAGTAGTGTTGAACTGATGCATAACTTAGAATGCCATGACGGCGTATTACAATTTGACTATGTGTTACCGCTATCTTCCCATGAAGCCTTATTTGAGCGAACATTTTTTTCACCGCGACCTTTATTGTCTGAGGACTTAAGGCGAGATACCGAGCAGGCGATATCATCGCGTTATGGCAATATTGATGTGAATATTCAGCGCAGTGAGCAGGGCATACTACCGATGATAGCGTCTGCATCACCTGTTGATAGAGACTGCTGGCATTATGCGGGCATAACTGGGGGTCACATGCGAGCAGCCACGGGCTATGCTTTTGTTTCAGTACAGCGCTGGGCGCAAGTCGTCGCCGTCTCAATGATGAATAATAAACCGTGGCCTAACTATCAGCCGATTAAGAAGCGCTACCGATGGATGGATAAAATATTTTTGCGTGTGTTGGCAGAGCAAATGGATGTCGCACCAGCATTATTTCTACGCTTGTTAGAAAAAACAGACAGTGGTCAATTCACGCGCTTCATGACTGAGCAAGCCAGTTATCTGGATTTATTAGCTATAATTAAATCGATGCCAAAACGTCAGTTTCTTAATGCGCTTTTTTAAGAAAAAAACTGAAGTAATCAAATGTTAAATGACAAAGTGTTAGACAATCAAGCCATTCCAGTCATGATAAAAATATTTGCTGGCTTTTGTTTACTGTCGGCAATTTTTTTTTTAGAGCATGACGCATCCTTAGCTAATAAAATACCTCTGTTAGTGATTTTTATCGCGTTAGTTGGTATGCCACACGGGGCGCTTGATGTAATGATGATTGCTCGCCTAACCCAACAAAGCGAATCGATGAGCGGTTTATTAGCAGGCTTTAATCACTCTTATTGGCTTCGTCTATTTGGGTGTTACTTGCTATATGCCTGTGTTGCTGGAGTAGCTTTTAGTTTTTGGTTAGTGTTCCCTAGTACGGCTTTAATTTTATTTTTAGTCATGGCGGTGTCACATTTTCGCCATGACTGGCAAGGTTTTGGCGGTAGACTTATGCAGATGAGTTTGGCGGCACTAGTGGTGACTTGCCCAGCTTGTTTTCATGCTGATGCCATAGCGGAATACTTTCAAGCACTATTCTTACCTGACCAAGCAATACCAATAATTGTTGTTAGTATGCAAAGCATTGCCGTATCAGCAATTTTAGTTGCGTTGTATGCTCCTAAAGAATTATCGTTTAGTCGCTTGTTGGTCATAGCTGTAGTAGGTATTAGCGCCTTCTGCTTAGATCCGTTATTATTTTTTATCGCCTATTTTTGTAGTTTGCATTCGCTCTTACATACCTTATCGATTAAGGATGAATTTGACTTATCATGGCCGCAATTGATGTGTCGTATAGTACCACCCATGTTAATAACATTATTACTTATGGGGATAGTTTTCGAGTTAGTACCGTTTCAAACTGTCGATACGCAATGGCTTAGAGTCATATTTATAGGCCTATTCGCTTTAACGATCCCTCACATGTTGTTGACTTGGCATTTTCAAAGCGCTACCAGCCCAGAATAATTTTGAGCTCTTATTTTCCATGAAGTACCCTCTTTTATTTGCAATAAATTGTTTGTGGGCATTTCCTTATAGACTAATCGAGATGTCTATAATATGATCAGACCTAAGAGTGTTGAATAAAGTTGAAACGAGCATGAGTTTATTATTAGGAATTTGAATGAAATTTCTCTCTCAGTGCAAATTATTCATTGGTTTTTTTTGGCTATTATCTCCGCTCACAATGAATGCACAAATACTCAATTTTAATTTTTCACCAGATGATGCAGCGGAAAATAGCTTTAATAAGTCATCATTAGTATTTACGTTGATTAATGATGGCGCTGAGTACAATCTCCTAGTGACAAGTTCTTCTACAGCTAATTCATCGCCGGGTAGTTATCGTGTTGCTAAGCGATTTAATTTTGGTCTTGGTGTTAAAGAGCCTTTACAAGGTCAAGGCTCATGGGCCATTAATACCGGGGAAAATATTCATTTTGCGCTGACAGATGCTGCTAATAATCCTGTCGATTTTTCAATCGTTTCATTAAAGGCAGCCAATAGTAATAATTTATTCGTTAATGAGCGCGCGACATTGACGATAAATAGCAATGCTTATTTATTTAGAGGTGGGGCACCTAACACTATCATTACAGATCAAAATATTATTGATAGCAGTCATACTTGGTCTGGCGAGCGGGCGGATAACTTTAACCTTACACCCGAGATTGAAGGTGGCGTATCTTCTCAATTTAGGTTGCTTGAACTATCTATTCGACTTGACGAAGCAGGCCCTCAGCCTCCGTCGCCTTTACAGAATTATACTATCGACCAGCAGGTAAACAGTGAGACGATTGAGAGAAGTTTTTCCGTTAGGCTGCCAAGCACGGTCACAAAAACGAGCTACCCAGTAGTGTTCTTTTTTCATGGCTCGGGTGGCCAAGGATCGAATTTCTTGCGAAGCGATATCTTACAGATGATTGATGACGAGGAATTTGTTGGTGTTTTCCCGAATGGTTACAATAATAAATGGAATGTCAATAATGAATCACCTGCCGATGATGTAGCTTTTTTTAAAATGATGCTGACTGCTATTGCTGTTGATACCCTTTTAGATCTTAACCAGGTCTACGGGATCGGCACCTCGAATGGGGCTGGCATGATTAATAAACTCGGCAAAGAGACTAACCACTTCCGCGGTATAGCTCCGATTGTCAGCCAGCAATTAACGTATATTGGTGCGATACAGCCACCGCGACCACTATCTGTCTTTCAAGTTAATGGACAAGACGATACCACTATTCCACCGGCCGGTGGATCAAACTTTGCGGGTGACTTTCTATCGGCTGAGGCTAGCGTCGCGAATTGGGCGGGATACTTTAATTGCTCAACGGGGCCTGTATCAACGACATTAACGTGGGGCGCTCGTACGGTACAAGAAACAACTTACAGCGATTGTCAAGAAAATAGGGATGTTCGACTTCATATCGTTGAGGGCGTTGGTCATCAGATTAATTTGCAGGGCGCTAGCTTGTATCAAATCATTTGGTCGTTCCTTAAAGATCAGCATGCGGGTTTGTCCGTTAAAAATGAAACTACCAATGTGCCAGCTATGGGTGGTTTAGGGATTGTGTTGACTGCTTTACCGCTATTGGGTGTTGGGGTCATGCGTCTTAAATCAGGCTAGAAAAATATATGCTTACTATGCCGTGCGAATGCTTAAAATAGCATGATTTTTTATTGCATGCTGTTTAATGATGTAAACGTAATCCATCAAGACTTGCAGTCTTATCTAAGCTCTATCACCATTAGTTAACAGCAGTTTGCCTTTTTTATCCACTTGTAATGGAGAATCTCATGAAAGCATGGGTCTGTGAAGCCTTGACGGGTGAAGATGGTTTAGTATTCCAATCACAGCCATCATTATCTTGTGGTGCCAAGCAAATACGAATCAAAAATCATGTCATAGGTTTGAACTTCCCCGACGTTTTGATTACTCGTGGTCTTTATCAGATGAAGCTAGAGCCGCCTTTTATACCCGGTAGCGAGTGTGCGGGCGAGGTAATTGAAGTGGGTTCTGCTGTTAGTGATATTGTTGTCGGCCAGCGTGTTTTGGCTATGACAGGGTTTGGCGCTTTTGCGCAAGAGTTACTGGTCTCACCGCCTATGCAACAAGTGATGGCTATACCCGACACTATGCCTTTTGA
>DDDX01000004.1 GCA_002339085.1 Cellvibrionales bacterium UBA1969 | reverse complement strand
TCGAACCACCGACACGAGGATTTTCAATCCTCTGCTCTACCAACTGAGCTATCTGGGCATTTTTTAGCGGTAAAATTAAAAGAGCGCGTATTAAACCTGCACTTGTCTGCTGAGTCAAGGTAGATTGTCCAAGCATCAGTACACGGTTTTTTCATACTGTTTAATAATTCAAGCTTAGCAGGAAAGTCGCTTATATCAATCTCGATACTGTTTTTTGCCGTATAGGATAGTGTGATTGTGAATATCCAGAACGAGATAGCAGAATAATCCATGAAAATTTTGATCAACAGTTTGGCTATAGGTTTATGCTTTGCATTAGTCAGCTGTCAATCGTCGTTAGATTCAGCGTATCAAGACTATCTCCAGCGATTAGCCCGTATTTTTGAGTCTGAGACTATTGAAGCTGTTGCCATTTCCCATCTCTCTTATCCGCGTCCGCGAGAGTGGATTGAGGCTAACGTAGAGGCGAAGGAACGTAAAACACTTGGCCTATTAGCCTTCCTATCGCTTGATGACTGTGAACTGCGTTATGTCATTGCGCGACATAATAGCGCACTAGGCAAGGTAGCGTCACCGTCGCAGCGTTTGCATTACCAGTTAGATTTTTTACACCACGCACCAGCTTGCATTATCACCCTGCGCGCACAAGGACAAATGCAAACCGCAGCAAAGCTCCGTGCTGTAATGGATGAAAAAAAGCGGCGCTTAGCGTGGTATATTTGGCAGGGTAGCTTGGGCGAAAAAGAATTTAGACAATTTTGGCAGGAAGGCAATCATGAAGACAATTATCCTGCTAATGCAGGCGCCGCATTAATTACCGCCCTAGAACAATTGAATGCATGGGTAAGCCGGTGGTTAAGCGGAGACTATGCTACTGATATTAGGGCATACGAAATAAATTTATCGGTCATTCGCGCTGGCGATGGAGGCGCTTTGTATCGCGCTTTATCAAAGCAACTGCTCTATCTCAAACAAGCCAACACAATGTTTGATAATGAAGCTTTGGTTCAGCAACGTATCTGTCCTCGTGGCCAGCTTTCGGAGCAAGCCGAGATTTTACAAAACGTAGTGTCTAAATTTTGGATTCAAGGTTTACAACGACAGTCTGCGGCATTGAGTCGCCGTCACTTTGCCTTAATGCCTGCGTTGCAGGCGCTTGAGCAGCAGCTGGTTGAGGGCGAGCCTAAGGCTTATTCCGACTGGCGAAAACAGCGCGACACACAGTTTGAGCAATTCTTAGCTGCGCCAAAATCCCATAGCTTGCGTATAAATACAGTTTACCAAGAATGCGATCTTACTGTGGGTGCTTAGTACCATTGCTGTTTGGCACTAAAAAGACATGGCAGGCGGCAATTAAATCAGTAAGTTAGGAGCTTATGTGTGACAGTACTTGCGCGATCATTGACAGCCTATTCGGAGTTAGCCGAGTTTATCGATCGTTACCCTCGCTTGATGGTGTTGACCGGTGCAGGCATAAGCGTTGACTCTGGCATCAATACTTATCGCGATCACGAGGGTCGTTGGTTGGTTAAAAAACCGATTCAGCATGCTGAATTTATAGCGGATGCCACCGTTCGCCAACGCTATTGGACGCGCAGTGCAGTGGGCTGGCCAGCGGTGGGTGCAGCCCAACCGAATGTAGCGCATCGCGCTTTAGCACAGCTAGAACAGCAAGGGCATGTGAGCTTACTGCTAACACAAAATGTCGACCGTCTTCATCAAGCTGCCGGTCATCAGAGGGTGATCGACTTGCACGGTCGCTTAGACAGGGCGCAGTGCTTAAGTTGCCACAAACGTGAGTCACGGGCGCAAATACAGACGCGTTTATTAAATCAAAATAATCATCTGGCTGAGTTAGAGGCTCAATTTAAACCCGATGGTGACGCAGCGGTTGAAGACATTCTTGCGTTGCGTACGATTTCACCCCATTGTTTGAATTGCGGGGGTGTCTTAATGCCTGAAGTGGTTTTCTTTGGTGGTGCAGTCCCCAAGGCTAGAGTCGAGCAAGCGATGGCAGCACTTCAACAGGCCGATGGTTTGTTAGTGGTAGGTTCTTCGCTAACGGTTTTTTCCGGTTATCGTTTTTGTCGTGCAGCACAACGTTGGCAAAAACCTATAGCCGCGATTAACCGGGGAAAGACGCGAGCCGACGACATGTTTGATTTAAAAATCGAAGAAGATTGCTCAGCGGTGATGAGCACATTCATTTAACCTGTAGCCATTACGATGGATAAAAAGGTATGGTATGACTGACAAGCAAACACTGACGGTTTTTTATGACGGAAGCTGCCCGTTGTGCTCGCGCGAGATTGCCCTTTACCAGCGGCAGCGTGGCGCCGAGACTATTTGCTGGTTAAACGTAGCTGATCAAACGCTTATTGAGGGTCTACCCGAGGGTATTAGCCGCGATCAATTAATGCAGCGATTTCACGTACAAGGCGCTAACGGCAAGGTGCAGACAGGTGGCGATGCTTTTTTACAGCTATGGGCTTCATTGCCAAAATTTCGGCTGCTAGCGTGGTTATTTTCTTTGCCACTTATGCGATGGCTAGTGAATCAGACTTACGATGCGCTATTACCGATACGGCCTCGTTTGCAGGCATGGTTTAGTCAGTCGAAACAGCCTTAGGATTCGGGCGGCACATAGCCTTCTACGGCATGATAGTGCTCGCTGGCAAGAAATTTTTCCATTTCACTTTGCAGTAATTGTCGTGACGCTACATCGCGCATATTTAAATGTTTCTCGTTGATTAACATAGTCTGATATTTCTGCCATTCAGTCCATGCCTGTTGAGACACCTCATTAAAAATAATTTCTCCTTTTGGTCCTGGATACGGTGGTGCTTCCAGCCCTGGTAGCTCACGCTGGTATTTTCGGCAATGCACGGTACGGGTCATAAATTCTCCTTAGATGTCGCTAGGTGATCACTTAGTGGCAGTTTATCCTACAGTAAGTTATTTGTTACTTAACTAATTGATCGATTAATTTTTTCACCGGTGCGGCGATACCAACTTTAGACGGTTCTGCAGGATTAAACCATAGCCATTGCTTCGCTTCCATAATACGAGAGGGTGTTTTAACGCGGTAGTAACGGGGGTTAATATCTAAATGGAAATGGCTAAATGTGTGGCGAAGCGTATCCCCTATATTGCCATTACAGGCCCATTGATTTGCTTGATTTAGTGCGACTGTCATTGTGCCTTGCTTAGTTGCGGCGTGACATAGACCCAGACCGCTTAGTTGTTGGGGGTCTTCTGGCAAGCTCCATAAACTGGCCCACACGCCGGTTGCCGGCCTTTTTTGCAGCAATACATAACCTTGCTGGTTGATGACAACATACATAGCGGTGGTTTTAAGAGGAATGACTTTTTTTGGTTTTTTGCCAGGGTAGTGAGCAACCATGTCCTGTTGAAAGGCTTGGCAATCAAGTTGCATTGGGCATTCTGGGCAAGATGGCCGACTGCGGGTACAGAGTGTGGCGCCTAGATCCATAATGGCTTGGGTATAATCGGCAACACGTTGCTTGGGTGTCAATGTCTCAGCAAAATCCCATAAAGTATTGGCGACTGTCGTTTTGCCCGGCCAGCCACCTACTGCATGATAACGGGCTAAGACGCGCTTAACGTTGCCATCGAGAATGGCGTTGTGCTGATGAAAAGCGATAGCGGCAATTGCGCCAGCCGTTGAACGGCCAATACCTGGTAAACTCATAAGTGTCTCAACAGTGTTGGGTAATTCACCGTTATATAACTGACAAATTTGCTGCGCGCTTTTGTGTAAATTTTTTGCCCGTGAATAGTAGCCCAAGCCGCTCCAGTAATGCAGCACATCATCTTCTTTAGCAGAGGCTAAAGAGGTTACGTCGGGAAATCGAGCGATAAATTTTTTAAAGTAGGGGATTACAGTTTTAACTTGTGTTTGTTGCAGCATGATCTCAGAGATCCACACTCGGTAGGCAGAAATATTTTTTTGCCAAGGCAAATCTTTTCGCCCGTGATGGTCGAACCAATTCAGCAAGGCATCAGAAAATTTTTTGCTTTCCACAGTCTTGAGCTTGGCCATTAGCGGAGTAAGCCTTCTAGCCGATTATTGAATAACTGCTTTAATTCGTCACCGAGTTTTTCCTTTAGTTTATCTTCTACACGAGTTTTGGCTTGTTTTTTTGCTAACTGCACTAATTGGTCGCTTAATCGTTGACGATTGATGTGACAGCTTGCCGCTTCAGCATTGTTTAGCTGACCTTGGCAAGACACTGGCCATTGAATCGTTTGATATTCCGCATTCACTGCGCAAGCGGGGTCGCTTAAATAATCATTGATCGAGTCGTGATAAGTGCCAATCATTTGACCATTAACATCCAGCAGAAATTGAAGTGTCGATAAATCAATCGTACCTGAGCCGGCAATCTTCAGGGTTTCAAGGTCGGCAGTAAAATCAGTAATTTTGCCATGGCCTCGACGCCAATCAATCAATAAGTTACTGGCTTTGAGCGCAGTAAAAGACGGCCATGCATGACTTAGTTTCGTTTGTCTAATCTCGGCAACCGCTTGGCAAATGCGGTGCTCAATATTATCAGCATAGAGACGCCCATTTTGAATGGAAGCCTTGCTGTTGCCATTTAAACTTGCTTGCCAGTCGCCGACAGAGCTACCAGTCATCTCCCAGTTATTGGTAAGATTAAGCCGGCCAGAAACCAAAGGCGCGGCAGGTGTTTTACTTGAGTGGTCTAAGGTTTTTAATAGTGCCGCTATATCTAGCCCTGTCGCACTCGCGTTAATGGTCAACTGAGGCTTGATTGATTGATGACGAAGTAACTTAGCATCAATGTCAAACGTCGACTGCAAGGCTTCAGCAGTCACTTGAAAAATCTTTATGGTGCCATCATTAACTTCAATGCCAGATCGTATTTTAGAAACAGTGATACCCTCATAAATAAGCGAATCAATATGCGTTGTCAGTAACAGATTAGCACGGTCGAGAACAGTTAATGGCAGCGCCGTACTAATAAAATTTCTCGCTACAGTTTGCTGCGTTAGCTCGGTCTTTTTGCCGATTATTGAAGGTTTCAAATAGCGACTGAGATCGATACGATCGATATCGAGCAGGCTAGAAATGGTGTTGATTTGATTAGGTTTGATCAGCGCGCTTATCGTGCCTTTAATACTTGTGTCGTCTAAATAAGCCTTTAGATTCACTAATGATAATCTCTGTGATAATGCATCTAGCTGTCCGCTAACGACTGCTTCGAGTGACAGTGCAATTGGCGGCTCATTCTCGACATCAAATCGTGATTGCTGGTCCATCCAATGTTCGATATTAGTTGCCTCCGCCACGACATTTTCACTGTTAACGTTAATTTTCCCTGTGAGGTCGATAGTTGGTGTTAGCTGATCGTGGCCTAGTGTGGGAATCCCGTTCACTTGTAAATTGATCATGGAGTGCTTAGTTTTTAGACTGAAATTGTCAAACACAAAAGCGTGGTCATTTAGTCGATAAGTAATGTCACCCTGCAAGGCAATAGTTCGAGCTTTATTGTTGCTCGCGACAAGTGTCATCTCGAGGTCACGTAAGGTCATCGTGCGAGGATAGTCGGGAGAGGGTTGCAGCAAGCCCATCAGAGATAGATCACAGCGTAATTTCAACTCTATTGGCGACAACTCTTGCGGGTTTTGCTGATAGCTAATGATGGCTTCTGTTAAAAACGCTTGGCCGTTTAAGTTGAACGTGTTGGCTTTTAAGTCATTGATGTGTATTTGATGAAAGTTTTGTTGTTGGTCATCTTTGTAACGTAGCTTAACGTTGCTTAGGTGTAGGGTGTCTAAGCTAAAATCAATCAGCGTGTGATTTGACGGGTCACCTAAAGATGCATTCTCAAGTGATCGCTCGTTTGAAAGCGGCTGATGATGGCGGGCGTTAATGGCCAACCAATTTTTTTGTCCTTGGCGATTAATCTGCAAGTTAAGATCAACACCGTCGACAGTGAGGCGATCAACAGCCAGTGTTCCATTGAGGAGCGGTTTCAAAGCAATGCCAAGCTTTAAATGGCTGATATGGGCAAATAAAGGCTCGTTTTGCGACAACGGTTTGTCAGCAAGGTAGGCATTGATATTGCTCAGTTGTAAAGCCGCGGTGGGTAAGCCGTTAAAATTAATCGACCAGTTTAACGGGCCATCAATGGATAATTGAATTCCAAAGCGATCGTAAATAGTCGATTCAATCTGTGGTTTGAAGTTGTTAGCATCGACACTCAACAAGAGAAGCCATAAACTTGTTATCACTGTAGCGAGTGCAAGCAGCGGCAGCGTTAGCCATTTTAGCGGCACCTTTTTCATTATTGACATTTTATCTCTTCGACCGACTAGTGAGGCAATGAATTTCAAAATTGGCTGATACGATTTAGGTGACTTTTAAGCTAAGTGCTAATTTTTAAATAAAATTGTATAAATGTTTATTTTATCAGCTTAAATCATAGCGGTCATTGCTATTTATCTACGCTATAATCTTAATTTGAGTTTTTAGTATAAACGACATAATCATGGGTGAGCTATGCATCAACTTGTTCTTATTCGGCACGGTGAAAGCATTTGGAACCAAGAAAATCGATTCACTGGTTGGCACGATATTGATTTGGCCGATGCGGGAATTCAGCAAGCTAAGTACGCGGGTCAATTATTAAAGCAAGGCGGATTTGAATTTGATATTGCATATACTTCGGTACTGCAGCGTGCGATGCGAACTTTGTGGCTGATGCTTGATGAAATGGACCGGTTGTATCTACCCACAGAGCGTAGTTGGCGATTAAATGAACGTCATTACGGGGCGTTAACGGGATTAAATAAAGTCGAAACAGCTAAAAAGCATGGCGATGAGCAAGTGAAAATTTGGCGTCGCAGCTTTGATACGCCACCGCCTTTAGTTGAGTTAGACAGCGAGCATTTTCCTGGGAATGACAGCCGTTATGCCGACATAGACCCAAGCATCTTGCCGCGGGCCGAAAGTTTGGCCTTAACCATCGACCGTGTGCTGCCTTACTGGCATGATGTTATTCGGCCCTCGATCGCGGCAGGACAGCGAGTAATCATTGCAGCTCACGGCAACAGCCTGCGTGCCTTAGTCAAGTACTTAGAAGCGATCAGCGACACCGATATTATGGGGTTGAATATCCCTACAGGCGTTCCCTTGGTCTATCAATTGGATGCTGATTTGAGGCCTGTCAGCAGCGAATATTTAGGCGACCCTGATGAGATAAAAGCCATGATGGATTCAGTAGCCAATCAAGCTAAGGGCTAGCTGTAATTTGGTCAGTGAGTAATAACTATCAGCAAATAACCTATTTTTTTCTGCTTTTGGTGGCATAATTGCCGAGTTTTCAGGCTGTAGGCTTTCCCTTAAGTTGATTATAATTAGCCTATATTCTGTGTTTTATTAATTATTTTGAGAGCGATATGAGCCAGCCTAATAATCCAATTTCCGCGCGAAAGGCGACGGTAGCCCGAGATACATTAGAAACACAAATTGTGGTTACATTGAATCTCGATGGGGCAGGCGAAGCAGTATTTGATACAGGCATTCCCTTCCTTGAGCATATGCTTGATCAAATTGCCCGTCATGGCCTGATTGACTTAGATATTAAGGCTAAAGGCGACTTACATATTGACGACCACCACACGGTGGAAGACCTTGGTATCACCATGGGTCAAGCCTTCACAAAAGCGGTTGGTGATAAAAAAGGTATTCGCCGTTATGGCTATGCTTACGTACCTCTTGATGAAGCTCTGTCGCGTGTCGTGCTTGATCTATCTGGCCGACCAGGTTTAGAGTTTAATGTGCCCTTTACACGATCAGCGGTTGGCGGCTTTGATGTTGATTTATTTCATGAATTCTTTCAAGGCTTTATCAATCATGCCAATGTGACTTTGCATGTTGATTGTCTTCGTGGTGAAAACAGCCATCACCAAGTCGAGACAGTCTTTAAGGCATTTGGCAGAGCGTTACGCATGGCGCTTGAGCTAGATCCACGCATGGCAGGTGTGATGCCATCAACCAAAGGCAGTTTGTAAGCGCAATTATCGCATCGATGATCAACAGGAACTCCTTATGACTACAGCCGTGGACATAGCGGTGATTGACTATGGCATGGGTAATCTCCATTCCATAGCCAAAGCCCTTCGCCATATCGCTCCTGAACGCCATGTTTGGGTAGGCGATGATCCCGAGCTAATTAAGAGCGCCTCACATGTGGTTTATCCCGGTGTGGGTGCGATTGGTGATTGTATGGCGGAAGTGCGTGCGCGTGGCTTAGATCAAGTGATTCACGAGGTTGCACAATCAAAACCTTTATTAGGGATTTGTGTGGGTATGCAAGGCATGATGACTCGGTCCGATGAGAATGACGGAGTCGATTGCTTAGGCTTACTGCCTAGTCGGGTGCAGTTCTTCACCGATCACTTTAGCGATGCGAAACCACAAACCAATGCTCAGCTAGCATTGAAAGTGCCGCACATGGGTTGGAATCAGGTCGAGCAAACCCAGTCTCATCGGCTCTGGCGGAGTATAGAAAGTGGCGCGCGATTTTACTTTGTTCACAGTTACTTTGTGGCTGCTGACGATTGTGCTTATACGGTTGGAAAAACAAATTATGGGATTGATATTACCGCAATGTTGGCTCGTGATAATATTTGTGCTGTACAATTTCACCCTGAGAAAAGTCATCATGATGGCTTACAGTTATTGAAGAATTTTGTTAATTGGGATGGTGCCAGTTAACATTTCTATCAATAAAAGACAAAAACATTTGTAACATTGGAAAGCAGTAAAATGGTGGTGATTCCTGCAATCGATTTAAAAGACGGCGAGTGCGTACGCTTACGTCAGGGCTTAATGGACGACTCGACGGTATTCTCAGACGACCCCGTTGCTATGGCAGAGCAATGGGTTAACGCAGGTGCAAGGCGCTTGCATTTGGTTGATTTAAACGGTGCCTTCGATGGTCAACCAGTGAATGGTGACGTGGTGAAGGCAATCGCTAGAAAATTTCCTAACTTGCCTATCCAAATTGGCGGCGGCATTCGATCTTTCGAAACTATTGAGGCCTATTTAGCCGCGGGGGTTAATTATTTAATTATTGGTACTCAAGCTGTTAAACAACCCGAATTTGTCAACTTAGCTTGCCGCGAATATGAAGGTCATATTATTGTTGGTCTCGACGCAAGAAATGGACGAGTGGCGACCGATGGCTGGGCAGAAGTTTCAGATATAAAGGCCACAGAGTTGGCCAAACGGTTTGAGCAAGCCGGTGTGTCGAGTATTGTGTATACCGATATTGCTCGTGACGGTATGATGCAGGGCGTTAATGTTGAAGCCACTAAGGCAATGGCACAGGCCTCTTCAATTCCGATCATTGCGTCGGGCGGTATTACTAACCAAGATGATATTGTTGCTTTACGTGCAGTTGCAAGCCAAGGTATCTGCGGCGCAATTACTGGTCGTGCAATTTATGAAGGCGGCTTAGACCTGCAACAAGCGCAAACGTACTGTGATAATTATCAGGCTGAATAAAACCTTTTAGAGATGTGCTGATGGGCTTAGCGAAACGAATTATACCGTGTTTAGATGTTGATAATGGCCGCGTTGTTAAAGGCGTTCAGTTTATTGATATTCGCGATGCTGGAAATCCTGTTGAGGTTGCGCGCCGTTATAATGAGCAAGGCGCGGATGAAATAACTTTTTTAGATATTACTGCCAGTCATGAAGCACGGGATACCACTGTGAAAACCGTCGAAAAAATAGCGAGCGAAGTTTTTATCCCGCTGACGGTTGGTGGGGGTATACGAGAGTGCCAAGATATTCGCCGCATGTTGAATGCAGGTGCTGACAAGGTTGGCATTAATACCGCGGCTATACACAATCCTGACTTAGTTAGAAAGGCTTCCAATAGGTTTGGTTCGCAGTGCATTGTCGTGGCCATTGATGCGAAGCAGGTTACTACGGCAGCTGACACGCAATCACCGCGATGGGAGATTTTTACTCATGGCGGAAGGAAACCAACCGGTATCGATGCGGTTGATTGGGCGGTAAAAATGACAGACTATGGCGCGGGTGAAATTTTATTGACCAGCATGGATCAAGATGGCGTAAAAAATGGCTTTGATTTAGGTTTGACGCGAGCAATAACGGATGCCGTCAATGTGCCAGTGATTGCATCTGGTGGAGTCGGCAATTTACAGCACCTTGTCGACGGTGTAGTTGAAGGCCATGCAGATGCGGTATTAGCTGCCAGCATATTTCACTTTGGCGAATACACTATTGGCGATGCTAAGCAGTACATGGCAGATCACGGCATAGAAATGCGATTATAAATAGCGCTAGTGAATACCTAACGGGCCAGGATCTGCCTGTCTTTCGGCATTAGACAGTAAGGTTTCTTTTGTCCGCTCGATGATCTCTTGGCGTTGTTGCCGAATAGCTTCACTGCCACTTACAATGACGACATTTTTTTCTGCCAATAAAGGTATTTGTTGCTCTAAGTAATCTAATGTACTGCGGTTAGGGTGTGCGATGATAACCGCGTAGCCTTTTTTGTAGGCTATTTTTAGTGCGCGGCGATACTGCCTATCAATAGCTTCAGGGCTTGGGTCGTGATCTAAAAAAACATCTCTAACAAGGTAAGGGATACCGTGAGTTGCCGCCGCTTTTCTAGCCACGCTATTGCCTGTTGTTTTGCTGTCGATAAAATATAAGTCGGTTTCTTTTAATTCACCCATCAGCCAATTCATCTGATCAATTAGTGCTGTTAAGTGACTGCCTTGATGGTTATTAAGCCCTCGCGCTGACGGGAATTGTTGTAACGCTGTATGCAGATTTTTTACAAATATTTTCTGCTTTTGATGTGAAGCTAAAGTTTGAGTTTTGTTAGGCGCTGAGAATTTTTTTTTATTTGCACTTATGGCGTTAGTTTTATCAACTTGTGAGTAAACCGACTCCATCGGCATATGAATAATTACTTCTTTATCATTACCGCTTTTTAGCACCGCAGCAGCAAGATTTTCTGCCTGAGGTGTTGAAGGCAAAATCCCATAGGTTAAAGCGCCAGGCAGATTGATTGCACGCTGACCTAAACTTAAGTTGTTGCCTAAGTCGTCTATGATAATAACTAGAGATGACGACGGCTGGCTAAATGCCGGCAAGCAGCTAGTAACAATACATAGGCAGGCAATACGTTTTAAATAGTGACACATATAGTTAATAGAGTCGACCAAGTTAGCTAATCATCTAGACTTAAAATATGCAATCCCTTTAAAATATTTAAGGCTTCATATAACTGATTGTCGCTGGCTAATCGCGCTTGATCATCAGAATTAATATCTGATTCATTGGAATTATACTGATCGTCCTCAAATTTACCATTAGTTAAATGACCCTGTAAGCTTGCTTCAGTATATTTTTTCCCCGTGTCGATTTTAGTGATAGTTGCTGGCTCGACCACGATATCAGGCTCAATGCCTTGCGCCTGAATAGAACGTCCTTTCGGAGTGAAGTAGCGAGCAGTAGTCAGTTTAATACCATGCTTTTCAGAAAGAGGTATGACCGTTTGAACCGAGCCTTTACCGAAGCTAGTAGTGCCAAGAATTAACGCTCGCTGATGGTCTTGTAAAGCACCAGCCACAATTTCGGAGGCCGACGCAGAACCGCCATTGATCAAAACTATTAAAGGATAGTCATAACTGGCTTGATCCTTGTTAGCGTCGTATGACATTGCTGAATGTTTAATGCGACCTTCAGTGTAAACAATTAATCCTTGCTTAATGAAAGCATCCGCCACCTCAACAGCTGCTTGAAGGATGCCGCCAGGATTGTTGCGCAAGTCAAGAACAGCGCCTTTAATGGCTTGTTTTTTTTCCGTGTTAGCAAGTATTTTTTTTAGGTCAATGCCTGTATTGCCTTGGAATTGTGCTATTCGAATATAAAGATAATTGTCGTTTAAGATTTCACTGCGAACAGAAATCACCGAAATAATATCCCGTATCAAAGTAAATTCGATAGGCTGTGATACGCCTTTTCGAATAATACTTAAAGTGATTTCACTACCTTGTGGACCGCGCATTTTTTTTACTGCTTCGCCAAGGTCAAGACCTTTGATTGGTTGGTCATCGATACTAATAATGAGGTCACCGGTTTTGATGCCAGCTTTTTGAGCGGGTGTATCGTCAATCGGAGAGATAACTTTTATAAAGTTATCTTCAATGCCCACCTCTAGTCCTAGCCCACCAAACTCACCAGTAGAAGTTTCTTGTAAATCTTTAAAATGATCAGGTTCTAGAAAATTTGAATGAGGATCAAGTTCGGATAACATGCCCTTAACGGCATTTTTTAGTAAAGTAGCATCGTCAACCTCTTCAACATAAGCGCTGCGGATATGATTGAAGGCTTTCACAAATGCACGAAGATCATCGAGCGCCAATTTCCCTTTTACTGGACCGTCACGTTTCATCATCGCAGCATCGTGGTTGCTTGATGGAGCCTCCATTTCATTGGCGGCAGCAAATAAACTTAGCGTCAACAGCGTTACGATAAACAAACAGTATAATGAGGCATGTATTAAATGAGCGTTAGGCACAATTTCTTCCTTTTTGGTCGATCTAATCTGCAGCTTATATATCGTGCGAATTTTAGTGAATATAATAACCAGTAACGACAGCATTTGCTAATTTTCTAAGGTTATTTGCCATTTAGATTGACCACGGTAGTTCCTACCGCGTTATACACCAATGTTCAGGGTTTTGCGGTTCGCCGTTATGGCGGATTTCGAAGTAAAGTCCGCTTTTTAGTTGGCCGCCACTATTGCCAACGGTGGCAATGGTCTCACCACCAACAACCATAGCGCCAGTATTTTTAAGCAAGCTTTGATTGTGACTGTATAAACTTAAATAACCTTGTCCGTGGTCAATGATCAGTAGTAACCCCTGACCTTGAAACCAATCAGAAAAAACAACGCGGCCGGAGAAAACAGCCTGAATGGGTTCACCTATATTGGCGGTTAGAGTTATTCCTTCCCATGTAATACCTGAGTCGGCGCGCTTATCGCCAAAGAACGCGATAGGCTTACCCTTTATAGGCCAAGGTAAAGAGCCTTTAGCCTGAGAAAACCCCTGATTATCAACAGTAGTTGGCTTAATGGCAGCTTTTTGGTTTTTCTTGGTAAGCTTTGCAACAGTAGATAATAATTTTTTCATTGCCTTGCTGTCGCGCTCTAGCGCTAAGACAGCAGACTGCTTATTTTTAATTGCTGACTGTAGCTTTAAAAGCTGTTGCTGTCTTTCTAGCTGCAAACGTTTTAATCTGTCTGTCTGCCCTACAATAACCGCTTCTTTTTGATCAATTGCTTGCTGATTTAGATAAATGGATTTTGTAAGTTTATTATTTTTTTTAACTAATGCACGATAATTTTGGAGTTGTTGCTGCCTAGCTTGATTGACAAACTTAAGATAATTCATTTGTCGATCAATATCTTCAGGGTTTGTTTGATTGAGTAAAATCTTTAACTGATTTTTTTCATTGAGTAAATAGGCTTGTTTAATATGCGCAGCGAGCAACGCATACTGTTTTTTTGTTTTTTGATCTAATAAAGATTGCTGTTGTTGAAGTTCGACAAGTTTAGCCGCCATTGCGGCAGCTTGTTTTTTTAATACTTGAAGTTCGGCGGCTAAGACACCAATTTTAAGTTCTGTGTTACTTAATTGAGACTCAACCAAGCTACGTTTTTTAATATCTTTTTTTAGCGCCAGCTGCATTTCCTTTAGTTGGCTAATAAGTTGATCAAGATCCGCTTGCTGACTAGCGAGATCACGCTCACTGAGCGGCTCGCTGTTGGCGTTGTGGCTCAAAAGGGTCACACACAAAAAGGTGGCTATTAAGCTAATTGGGTAAAATCTGAAAAGTTTTTGAATATTCATGAGTGCATGGTTGTTGTTACCGGATATCGTTCACCAATTCAAAGTCGAGCACATTAGTTATAGAGGTTAAGCCTTGACATTTCTTGGGCATAGGAACAACTAAAACAATAATATCGACTGTTTACGTATGAATTTAGCTATGACCTAAAAATTTCACTCAATGCTAGCCTTATAGGTAGTGGCTAAGTGACTTTTGCAGTGTATAATTGACTCCTATAATCCACTTTAAGTGTAAATGAGTCGTTATGCAAAAGTTTCTTATTTTTATTTCTGAGCAATGGTTATTGGTTAGCTTCCTTTCAGCCGCTATCGTTGCTTTAGTTTGGTTAGAAAATCGTCGCGCAGGGCCCAGCTTAAGCAGTCAGGCGTTGACTAACGTCGTTAATCGGGAAGATGCGATTATTATCGATTTACGGGATAAAGCAGAGTTCGATGCTGGCCATATTGTTAACGCGATAAACTTACCCTTTAATCAATGGCAAAGCCAATACAATTCAGATAAAGATGGGCTATTTCAGCAATACAAAGATAAACCTATTATCTTTGTTTGCAAGCTCGGGCAACAATCGACATTTGCAGCTAAGCGGTTACAGCGTGAGTCGGGCCCTAAGATTTATCGCTTAAGTGGCGGTATTATGGAGTGGAGGGCATCGCAGATGCCGCTGATCCAATAATTCTCTCGGTTACTCTTGGTGTTCATTAAGAGCTTAAAGACGTCATGAAAATCCAGATATATACCACCCAAATTTGCCCTTTTTGTACGGCTGCAAAACAGCTATTAAGCAGTAAAGCACTGCCTTTTGATGAAATAAAAGTTGATAATAATCCTAATTTGCGTGCTGAAATGGAGCGGTTGAGTGGCCAATATACCGTACCACAAATATGGGTTAGCGGTTCTCATGTTGGCGGCTATACTGACTTAGTGGAATGCGATCGAAGCGGCCGCTTAGATGCTATGCTTGATGACTAGCAGGTTTAAACAATGACTACTTAAGCGGTTGCTTGTGCGCAGCGCTCAATACCTTTATGCAAGTCTCACTATAGAAATTAAGAGGTGATTATGGAAGAGAATATCGCAGCAAAAGAACAGCCATCTGGCCCACAGTTTGCAATTCAAAGAACTTTTATTAAAGACCTATCATTTGAAACACCTATGGGGGTTAAAGTTTTCACTCAAGCTTTTCAACCAAAAGTGAAAATGGATGTTAACACACGGGGTAATTCGATTGCGGATGGTGTCCATGAAATCGTATTGACCTTGACGATCACTGCTAAAGTAGAAGAGGACACCGCTTATATCGTCGAATTACAACAGGCGGGTATCTTCGCTATCAATGGTTTTCCTGAAGAGCAAATGGCTCATGTATTAGGTGCGGTTTGCCCTAATTTTTTGTTCCCCTACGCCAGAGAAGCAGTTGATTCTATAGTTGTAAAGGGTGGATTTCCGCCGCTGTCAATTGCGCCGATCGATTTCGATGCTATTTTCAGGCAGTCGCAAGCCAGCGCTGATCAGAGTGGCCAGTCGCTGAACTAGTATTTCACTAAAGGTTAAGTTATTGAACATGAAGTTAATGACAAATGCTATTGTTATCTGCAGTTTTATATTGCCTTTTTTTGTTAATGCAGAGACATTAAAAGAGGCTTACAAAGATCACTTTTTAATGGGTACGATATGGCACGGCTATAAGCTTGGCAATGACTCACGCAACCGCTATATCGTTAAAGAAAAAGGTATCACTGCGGCAGAGTTCAATGCTGTTACGCCTGAAAACTGCATGAAACCTATGTTTATTCAGCCGGAAGAGGGTGTTTTTACTTTTGCTGAAAGCGATGAAATGATTGAGTTCGCTGAAGCGAATAATCTTGTCGTTGTGGGTCATACCTTAGTATGGAAAAATCAGACCCCCGCTTGGTTTTTTCTCGATGATAAAGGTGGCCAAGTCAGTCGAGAGGTATTAATCGAACGATTAAAAATGCATATTCGAACCGTCGTTAGCCGTTATCGGGGGCGGATCGATTATTGGGATGTGGTCAATGAGGCTGTGGCCGTCGATCGCAGCGAAGGTAAAAGGAATCAAACAGCGAGTTATAAATCGACTCCTTGGTTAGAGATTATTGGGCCTGAATATATAGAGATTGCCTACCGAACAGCACACGAGGCCGACCCATCCGCTAAATTACTTTACAATGATTACAACTTAGATACGGAAGTAAAGCTGGATTTTTCATTAGCGTTAATTGCTGATTTAAAATCCCGTGGTGTGCCGATTGCGGGTCTGGGTTATCAGGGCCATTTGTTTTTAAAAGAGCCCTCACTAACTGCTATTGAGCGGGTGTTGAGAAAGACAAAACAGGCCGATGTCCCACTTCACATTACTGAGCTTGATGTGAGCGTATTGCCTAATGCGTGGGAGCATCGTAGTGCCAGTGTCGAAGAGCGCTTCAAGTTGGACAAGAAGTTAAATCCTTATCCTGATGGCGTCCCACAAAAAATATTAGCTGAGCAGGCGAAGCGCTACAGCGATGTATTCTCTTTACTCCTTCAATACAGTGATAATATCGAAAGGGTCACTTTTTGGGGTGTTTGGGACGGTAATAGCTGGCGTGATTATCGGCCGATGTTAGGCCGTACAGATTATCCATTGCTAATTGATCGCAAGTTTGAAAAGAAACCAGCTTATGATGCCGTTATCAATCTGGTGAAATAAAAATTCCTGCCTGCTGGTTAACACTTGGCGGAGTATTGTTCTCGATCGTTTGTCGGCCATGATGACAATGACTATTTACAAACTGCCTGAAAAATCTAGTTGTCGCCAGGCCTCATAAACTGCCACCGCAACACTGTTTGACAGGTTCAAGCTGCGACTTCCGGCTACCATTGGTAAGCGTAATTTTTGTTGCTGATGTAAGCTGTCCAGAATCGAGGCAGGTAATCCGCGGGTTTCAGGCCCGAACAGTAAGCTATCATTTGCTTGAAACGCATTTTGATGGTGACTCTTGTTGCCTTTAGTAGTAAAGGCAAATAGTCTTTTTGGTTCACTAAGGTGTTGATAAAAATTTTCGAAACAAGGCCACTGTTTAACGTTGACCCACTCTTGGTAATCTAAGCCCGCTCGTCGTAAGCGCTTATCGTCCCAAGCAAAACCTAGCGGCTCTATTAAATGTAGTCCGCAGCCAGTATTCGCACAGAGTCTAATAATATTTCCGGTATTAGGGGCTATCTCTGGTTCGTATAAAACAACATTAAGTGGCATAAAGATAGTCGCTGGGAACTAAAAAAATAGTATACCAGTATAATTCAATCTGCGCTTGACCAATAGCCTTTCACTAGATTCAATGCTTAGGTAGATGATCGTGAGCGACTCATATCTAGCTCTTGCATTTTACGCGTCAGCGTATTTCGCCCCCAGCCCAGCAACATAGCGGCATCTCGTTTACGGCCATGACTATGTTTTAAAGCAATTTCTATCATCGTTTTTTCAAAGCTCGGAGTTGCTGAATCTAAAATTCTATCTTTACCAGAACTAAGTTCACGGTTAGCCCAGTTGCGTAGTTGGTCTTCCCAGCTAGTTGTTGTTTCTGAGCTTTGTGCTTCTGCGGGAGTTAATAGCTCCGGTGGAAGATCATCTGGTTTTACCTCATTGCCAGAAGCCATGACTGTTAACCAGCGGCAGGTATTTTCTAGCTGCCTAACATTGCCAGGCCATGGCAAAGTGGTAAATAAATCTTCTGTTTCTGAGGTTAATACTTTGGTTTCCACACCTAAATCTTTTGCACTTAAATCAAGGAAGAAACGGGCTAACTGGGGAATATCTTCGCTTCGATCAGCTAACTTAGGCAACTGCATTCGAATAACATTGAGGCGGTGAAATAAGTCATTTCGAAAAAGTTTTTGTTCAACTAGGGTTTCTAAGTGCTGATGAGTTGCCGCAATTACGCGAACATCAACTTTTATAGGGGTATGGCCACCAACGCGATAAAACTCACCGTCTGCCAATACTCTGAGTAATCGTGTTTGAATATCGGCGGGCATGTCGCCAATCTCGTCGAGAAATAATGTACCACCACTAGCCTGTTCGAAGCGGCCAACTCTCTGCTGTGAGGCGCCTGTAAAAGCCCCTTTTTCGTGGCCAAATAGTTCCGATTCAACTAAATCTTTTGGTATCGCCGCCATATTTAAAGCTATGAAGGCATTCTCTTTACGCGGGCTATGACGATGTAAAGCTTTGGCAACTAATTCTTTACCTGTCCCAGATTCTCCATTAATCAGCACGTTAATATTTGATTGTGATAGTCGGCCAATAGCTCGAAAGACTTCCTGCATTGCAGGTGCCTGACCAATCATTTCTGTGCTTTCTTCTTCGTATTGAGTCGCCGAAGAAGTTTGATTTTCTTCTGCGTGCGCAAGTGCTCTCCGCGTCATGGCAACAGCTTCATCGATATCAAACGGTTTTGGTAGGTATTCAAAGGCGCCACCTTGATATGATGAGACTGCGTTATCGAGATCGGAATGGGCTGTTGTAATAATAACGGGCAGCTTTGGATGTTTGTCAATGATCGTCGATAACATTTCCAGCCCATCTATACCAGGCATACGAATATCACTGATAATGGTGTCGGGAACTGAATGACTGAGCGCTTCTAATAACTCTTCAGCATTAGTGAAAACGACAACATCAATACCTGAGCGTGTCAGTGCACGATCGAGCACCCAGCGGATAGATTTATCATCATCCACTATCCATACATTATTTGTTTTACTCATGTCACTCCTTAAAAATTTTTAGTCCATCATGGGTAAATAAATTGAAAAGCAGGTATCGCCTGCTTCACTCGTAAAGGCAATTAAGCCATGGTGTTGATTAACAATAGATTGCGCGATTGATAAGCCAAGCCCTGAATTGCTCGCGTGTCCACTGACCATTGGGATAAAAACTTTATCTCGAATATCACTAGGAATGCCAGGCCCATTGTCACGAACATCAATGCGACAGACGAGTCGATGATTATGGCCACCAATAGTAAACTGACGAATAATACGACTGCTGATTATAATCAGTGGTGCATGTTCAGGTCTGGAGTTTTGATTTAATGCATTAACGGCATTACAGGTTATGTTTAGTACCGCTTGTATTAAGCGCTCTTTATCAATCTTAATATCTGGGATGCTGGGGTCGTAGTCACGTAAAATAATAATACTTTCACCACAGTCGGCTTCGGTGAGATACCTCACCCGTTCAAGTACCTCGTGGATATTCGTCAAGGCAGTATCATGCGGTTTAGAGGGGCCTAACATACGGTCTACCAGTTTGCGTAATCTGTCTGCCTCATTAATGATAATTTGCGTGTACTCTTTCAGGTCTGGATCTTCAAGCTCATGTTCTAGCAGCTGCGCCGCACCGCGAAGCCCTCCAAGCGGGTTTTTTATTTCATGACCGAGACCTTTTAAAAGCGCGTGAGTTGATTCTTGAGAAGAAAATAAGGTCTCTTCACGGCTGATTTTTAGCAGGCGATCAATCGGCTGTATTTCAACAATCAGTGCGCTATGAGGAATATCGTCGATAGGAGTAATGGTATAGTCGACTGTTAAACGGTTAATTTTACCTGCATTGGATTTCGATAAAGTCGCTTCTCTGCGGGTATGTGGTCGACCACTGTCTAAGGTATCTTTTAGCGTTAGTATCATTGCGTCGGCGGCGATCAATAAATTATTCAGCGGTTCGCCAATATGCCGACTGCCACTTAGCCCCAATAGGTTTTCAGCTGCCGCATTAATATGACTCAAACAAAGCTTTCTATCTAGAAGCAGTACAGCAGTGGATAAGTTTTCAAGAAGGCGGGTATGTAGTTGTTCTGCAATCATAGTTATTCCAATGCAAAAATTGTGCACGAATCAGATAAACATCGGCTTAATATTAATAGTTCATGTAAATCAAAAACTTATGTAAAAAAAATATGGTATTACAGTATCAGAGAGCGTTTAGACCATTGATTTTGTAATGCTAGGCGATGATTATAACACAATACGCACCACTATGGTGCAATGAAATCTGGTGCCAAACCGTTGCAAAAAAATGAATGCGGATAACTTCCATCGGCTTTAGCTAGAGTTGTTAAGCTTAATAACGATAGAATCAATGACCTTACTTGACGAATGAGTCAATCAAGCTATGCGCACATCACGCCCTATCTTTTTTTTATTAGCCCTATCATTATCGGCTAATCTGTTTTTTTTCGTGACAAGCAAAAAACAACAGCCTGCTTCTGCTCAAGAGCTGAGTGATGATATAAATAATCAGATGATCAACGACCTTACACTTTCAGTCACTCTAGATGGACCAATCAAAACTGGGCCTATGTCAAAATCTGAGCAACGCTTTGCCCATCCAAGACTAGAGCAACAACTCAAACTCTTACAGCAGCTCTTTGAATTGAATCAATTTGATCGCTTAGTAACTGAATGGGAAAGCCTATTAGCCTATTACCCAGATCAAGCACTTCAATTGAAAGAGCAATGGTTAGTCGAGATTAGGCAAGGCTTACGAGCAAAGGAAATTGATCGTGGCTTACTTTTTTTAGATGCATGGTCAGCGCGGTTCGCCAATGATTTTGATGTAGAATGGATAAAAGCCACTGACCAATTTAGCCGAGAAAATAGAATTGACGCGGTTGATTTGATATTCAGATTAGTTGATCAGTTATCTGGCATTGAGCATGAAATCTATTCCCATCAAAAAAACACCATCATCGAAGTTCACTTAGGGACTTTAAAAAGCAACAGTGATTGGACTTCATTAATTAAGCTGCTTGAGCATTTACTCTGGTATCAACCAAGTAATGATTTATATGCCCTTGAAATCGCTGATGCATATTTTCAGCTTGGTCAATATCAGCAGTCAAGATTTCACTTGGAGGCACTCATTGGCCATACTTATTATGGCAAGCGCGCTCAAATACTTTTAGACAAGCTTAATCGTCTAAGTCTAGTTGAAGCAATGTTCCCCTTAATTAAACAATCAGCGCATTATTTAATTGAAGGTCAGTTGAATAGTCATGGAATCACCTTATTGATTGATACTGGCGCTTCAATTTCAGTGTTATCTGAATGGTTCTTTGAACAAAAAGAGAGTCAATTCAAACCTGAATTTATTCGTCAGGCGATAATCGACACAGCTGGTGGTAGAGTTGAGGCGCCCATTTATCGGTTTGAATCTTTTGCAATTGGTGAATACATAGTGCGTGATATTGAGTTTGTAGTGATGGCGCTCAGTCAAAATAACGGTGTAATCGAGGGATTACTGGGAATGAATTTTTTAAAGTATTTTGCATTTAATTTAGACCAAGATGAGCAACACTTGATATTAAAGCCTCGCGATTAATTGGGTTTATTGCGTCGTAAAGCTAACCAGGCGTTTTCATTGAGTATCAGTTTCTGATGGATAGTGCTGACTCTATCACGATAGGCTCGAGTTAATCTAACACCTCTCTGCGCATTCGTGAGAAAATCGTCTGGTTGTATTTTTTACCAAAACGAACTGTGTTTTAAGCTGGTCTATTTGCTTTTTTATTATCTAATTGTTGTTGCCAAGCAAGATAGCATTGATGCTTTTGGTGGCTGAGTAATGCAGCAATAAGCATGCGAGTAAACTGGCTGATGTCTTCATACGTAATCGGTTGTGGCGAGCACTAGATTCAGTTCGCGTATTTTAATACTGCTTCTATTTTCAAAATTGCGAACCAGGTATAATTTATACAATTCGTACTCTTGAAACCTCCTGTTTACCGCTAGTACTTGAGTGCATTGTTGAATAGTTAAATGAATAAGTTAAGGAGCAGATGGGGAGAAGAAAAAGAGTAGGAGTGCCCTCCGAGGCTAAAGCCCCCCTGAAGACCAAGGGGGCTTTAGGGGGGGTTGCTTATGCTAAAGCTTCTTTAGTGGTTTTGATAATCGCTGCTGCTACTTTGTAAGGATCAGCATTTGATGCAGTACGACGATCTTCTAAACGACCTTTCCAGCCATCTTCAACAGTACCAATAGGTACGCGAATTGATGCGCCTCGATCTGACACGCCATAACTGAATTCGTCGATCGATTGCGTTTCATGTTTGCCGGTTAGACGCTGGTCATTGTCAGCACCGTAAACGCTCATGTGACGTTCAATATTCTTACCGAAATTTTCGCAAATTTTGGTAAAGACTGATTCGTCACCTAAGTCACGCATTGCGCCATTTGAGAAGTTGGCGTGCATGCCTGAGCCGTTCCAATCCAGTTCACCAAAGGGTTTTGGATGGTAGTTGATTCCATAGCCATACTTTTCGCCGGTCCTTTCAAGCAGGTAGCGCGCTACCCAAGTTTCATCACCAGCACGTGCGGCGCCCTTAGCAAAAACCTGAAATTCCCATTGGCCAGCAGCAACTTCAGCATTAATGCCTTCAACATTAATGCCAGCGTCTAGGCAAAGATCGAAGTGGTCTTCAACACAGCCACGGCCAAAGGCATTAGCTGCGCCGACTGAGCAGTAGTAAGGGCCTTGCGGCGCCGGGAAACCGTTTGCTGGGAAGCCTGGGGGTAATTTGGTATCAATATCCCAAAGGAAATACTCCTGTTCGAAACCAAACCAAAAGTCATCGTCATCATCGTCAATGGTGGCTCTGCCATTGGTGGCATGCGGAGTGCCATCGGCATTTAAGACTTCGGTCATGACTAGGTATGAATTTTTACGATCGGGGTCAGGGCAAATGAAAACTGGTTTCAATAAGCAATCCGATGCGTTGCCTTCGGCTTGCTCAGTAGAGCTACCATCAAAAGACCACATTGGGCATTCTTCAAGTGTGCCGCCAAAATTATCTCTGACTTGTGTTTTGCTGCGTAGGCTTTGAGTCGGCGAGAAACCGTCTAACCAAATATATTCTAACTTTGCTTTCATTGTGTATGAGTCTCCGTTTAAATTATTCCAATTCGGGTGCATAAATATGCACGTTGTAAAACAGTTCTAGGCACAGTATTTCGCCGCGACCCCTGTAATATTGCAATAGCTATACCAACTTAATAGCGGGGGAAAAATTTATAAGTTACTGATAAGTAGTGAGTTTACTTAGTATGCTAACGGATCACCCAAAACTAAGCACCACATTAGTACATTAGAGCACTATTATGGTGCTTTAGTTTATTGATGGCTTTGGGAGCATGCGCTGAATGTCACTTTTCATAATCCTTTCATTGCCGCGCTATTCTCTCTGAGCAACCGTTAAAAATCAATTCTTATCCGATTAATGTGCCCTTTGTTGCCAATCTTTCAGTTATTAAACATATAATAGCTTTGTCTCTGGTGGTTTTTTGTTCAGACTAATATCATTGACAATAAAAAGCTTCCTTAGTGTCGGTCACTAAGACGCCTTACTGCTGTTTTTCTAACGCTGATAGTTATGTAGGTTCATTTTGAAACGTAAATCGCTTAATGACTTCGCATCAGAAAGTAAGTTTTTACTGGCTAATACGCTTTATGGGCTTATTGTCACGATCATATGGCCGTTATTTTTTATTCGCCTATGGCTGCGATCCTCAAGTGCACCGGCGTATCGACAGCGCTGGTTGGAGCGTTGTGGTTTTATTCGTCCACAAGTACCTGGCGGTATTCATCTGCATGCTGTCTCGGTTGGCGAAGTGATTGCTGCTGAACCTCTAATCAAACAACTGCGCAGTGATTATCCAGAACGGCCACTGATACTCACTACCACAACTCCAACGGGGTCTGAACGGGCGAAAAATTTATTTGGCGACGACGTATATCATTGCTACGCCCCTTTTGATTGGCTGCCTTTTGTTTATCAGTTTTTTATTCAGGTAAAACCGGCTTTATGCATCGTGATGGAAACTGAGTTATGGCCGAGCATGTTATTTATGTGTCGCCGACAAGCTATACCCGTTGTGATTGCGAATGCACGGTTATCAGATAAGTCAAAACAAGGCTATCTGCGGATCAATTGGTTGGTGGCGGCGATGCTAAGGGATGTGCATATTGCTGCGCAGTATGCTGTGGATGCGGATAATTTTTTAGCCTTAGGTGCTCAAACGCAGCTGTTGCAGGTGACTGGTAGTATCAAGTTTGACATAAAGATCAGCCAGTCGCTGACCGTTGAGGCAGGCAGCATGCGGCAATCATTACTCGATAATGGTACTCAGTTCATTTGGTTAGCGGCCAGCACCCATGCTGGTGAAGATGAAAGTATTCTGCAGGCGCATCAAACTTTATTACAAGATAATGCCGAGACATTATTAATTTTGGCGCCCAGGCATCCTGAGCGCTGCGATAAAGTTGCTGAATTGATTGAGCAGTATCAATTGACTTACCAACGCAGTTCCCTGACATCGACGTCCGACTGTGGGGCGCAGATTTTATTAATTGATAGCATCGGTCAGTTGATAAAGTTTTATGGTACTGCCGACCTTGCTTTTATTGGAGGCAGCATTGTTCCCCACGGGGGGCATAACCCGATTGAACCTGCGGCGTGGGGCATGCCGATATTAGCGGGGCCTCATCTCTTTAATTTTTCTCATGTTAGTCAATTACTTCAAAACGCGGGCGCACTCCAGTTAGTGAATAAAACCGAAGAGCTGGCGCAGGATGTCAGATATTACATTGAGTATCCCTCGCAGCGAGAAGTGGCGGCTCAAGCTGGCAGGCAGGTAGTGGCCAGTAATCAGGGGGCACTGCAGCGATTGCTAGTGCTGATTGACCCGTTATTGAGACGGTATTAGTTGATCGCGGTAGGAGGCCGGTTCGCTTGCAGTGATATTTCAGGCTCGACCAGCCAGTTATTTAGCTCATAAATATCACTCGGCGCTAAGATGCCTGCCGCACGCTTAAGCCCAAGTGAATTAATAATAAAATCGTAACGGGTATTGGCGTAGTCACGTTGTGCGCGAAACAAATCGCGTTGCGCATTCAATAAATCCACAATATTACGCGTGCCTGCATCATAACCAGCCTCGGTTGCATCGAGTGCACTCTCGGCCGAGATGATGGCTAGTCGTCGCGCATTCACGCGCGCGGTATCGGCAACGGTGGTTAAAAAGCTAGAGCGCGCATCGCGAAAAGCTGAGCGCTTAGCGGCAATTAAGTTAGCCTGATCACGTACGCGTTGAAACCCTGCTTCGCGGCGCTCGGCTTGTTTTAGGCCGCCCGCCCAAATTGGTAAATCAAGGGTGATCTCAGCAGTTGTGCCGTCTCTATATGAAAAAGAGGTGTTGCTTGTTTCAGTAATTAGGTTGGTATTATCGGCGTCTTGATCGCTATCATTGTATCGCAGCGTGGCTTTGAGAGTGGGTGCAGTTGCGGCCTTTTTAGCCTTAGCATTTTGGTTGGCCGCCTCAGCCACTTGTTCGGCGAGTTTAATTGATAAATTGTTTTCTGCCGCAAAAGCCACCCAGTCTTCCGCTTTATTGGGGGTGGGTTTTTGGGTCACAAATCCAGCGTCGAGGTTGGATAAATTAGTATGGCCTTGGCCTGTCAGTGCGGCAAGATTTTCATAGGCGATACCTAAACCAACTTCTTCTGTCAGGCGATCGGCCACAGCTAAATCATACGCAGCCTGCGATTCGTGAACATCGGTGATGGCGATTAACCCAACATCATAGCGTTGTTGGGTTTGTTCCAACTGTTGTTGGATGGCTTTTTCTTCGGCGAGGGCAGAGGTCAAGTTATCTTGGCCGCGCAACACATCAAAGTAGGCGTTGGCGGTGCGAATAATTAAGTCCTGCTGATCAATCGCCAACTGTAACTCGCCCTGTTTAGATAGCGCGCGACTTTGTTGAAATGAGAAATAGGCTGAGAGGTTAAATAAATCTTGTGACAGAGTAACTGAATAAGCAGTAGTATCTGAATCAATATTAGTCGTGGATATAGGGTTACCGCCAAAGGCGGCCACATCAAAATTACCAGAATAGAATTTACTATTGATATCCTCATCAGTTTCGGCATAGCTCGCCCTTGCGCTGATCTGCGGCAGTAGCTGTGAGACCGCTTTGGCCTTGATTTCTTGGCTGGCATTAAAGCTCGCATGAGCGGCTTGTAAGGTCGGGTCGTTAATCAATGCCAATTCGTAAATATCCACTAAATTAGCTGCCTGTGCCCAAGGGTTAATGGCAAAGCAGCCAAAGGCACAGCTCAGCATGACGAAGTAACGTTTAAGCAGTGAGATCAAAGGAGCAAATGGCATGAAAAATCCTTACTAAAAATCCGATAGAGTGATTATTTTAACAGACCGATAAGCCAGTCGGCGCCAACAATATTTAAAGTTAAGTGGTAGTAATGCTACCGTTTTAGACTAAACCGTTCACATTATACTGGCTGTTGGGCCTTTGAAAGGAATATTGTTACAATTTACCTCTGCCAACGCTTGCATCAAATATACGACAGTCTTTACCCTTTGGTTTTAATAGCTATGGATGATCCCATGGATCGTACATGTCGCCTGCTTGGCTGATATTAGTCGGTGAATAACCCTTGTAATTAAATATGAGTGATCGTGAAAAAAAATACCGTTTTGACATTAAAGCTATGATGACTAATTGTGAGCTCAATTACTTGCGTTTGTGCCAGATTATGCCTTCCCTTAATTTTAAAAGATCAGATGGGGCGTTGGCTGACCAGCACCTTGAGTCTTGCCCTGCCGAAGATCAGAAGCGTTGTCATATTGATTTAGGCGCAGATAGGTTGGCGCATTTGCAGTTAATAATTACCGAGCGTTGTCGATTTACCACTATGGCTAATTTACATTTGAATATTGAATCAATGTCACAAGTCTGCCAAGCCGCTTGTGTCAATTTATCGATTCGCTTGTATCATGATGTGAACATGGCTGAAGTGGTTGCGTGTAACCAGCAACCTAGCCGCTTGGCCAGTTACCAGTACCCCAATGAGCTCATGTTTCAACCTGACGAAAAAGAGCAGCAGAACCGGTTTCTCGCCGAGTGGCTAAGTCTTACCTTAAAGCAAGGTTTAAGTGAGACGGTCTTTTTAGAGGCCCAATCTGACTTTGCTTGGCTCACTTCGATCGAGGCCTCATCGGCGCAACTAACGCCGGCCAAAGTCAGCAGTGAAGCCGTTTTGCTGGCTCAGAACATCCAGCGGAGTTAGTAATGAGTCTGAATTCATGATCGATATGCCGCCACTTGAACACCTTCAGCTCAGCGCTTTAAACGCTGACAAAGTGTTGCGCTTGGTTCAAATCACCGATTGCCATTTAGGCGAGCAAAGTGGTGAAAGGTTAGTCGGTATGGACACCGATAGTAGTCTTGATCACGTGCTAACGCTGATTCAAAAGGAGCAAGTAGAGGCCCATTTACTCCTCGCCACTGGCGATTTGGCCAACCACGGCTCGGCTGAGGCCTATCTTCGGCTCAAGTCAAAGCTGGCGTCATTAGGATTGCCTAATGCATGGCTAGCCGGTAACCATGATGGCCGTGATTTAATGGTTAATACAGTAGGCAGTCGTTTATTGCCTCGAACGGTTCGCGCGGGTCGCTGGCTAATCGTTATGATGGACTCGGCTGTCCCCGGTCAAGTGGGGGGCGAACTGGGTGAGCAAGAGTTAGGGTATTTAGCGCAGGCGTTATCCGCGCATGCGGATGCCGATTATGTAATTGTTTGTCTGCATCACCAGCCGATTCCCATTGGTTGCGACTGGCTTGATGAGCAGCGGCTTGCCGATAGCGATAAATTACTAGCTATCCTTAGCCAAGAGCCTCGCTTGCGGGCGGTACTATGGGGCCATGTGCATCAAGCTTTTAACGGACACGATGCGCGCTTGCCCAACGTGCAATTGTTATCTGCGCCCTCAACGTGCGTTCAATTTGCACCAAACAGCGAGGGCTTTAAACTCGATCAAGTGGCGCCTGGTTATCGTTGGTTAGACCTACACCCCGATGGGCATATAGAGACGGCAGTGTCGCGGCTAGATGGCATCGATTTAGCGGTTGACTATGCATCGCAGGGCTATAAGTGATTGACAGCTTGCGCGCGTTAACTGAGATTATGCGGCATTGAAGACAGTGATTTATATACACGGCTATAACAGCTCGCCGCAGTCTCACAAAGCACAACTTTGCGGCCGCTACTTTCAGCAATGCCAGCATGCAGGGCAGGCCCTTATCGACTATCAAGTTCCGCCATTGCCCTTCGCTCCGGCGCTTGCTATTGCTCAGCTTCAGTCGTTGATTGCCGACGCTGAGCAGCCGCTGTTAATTGGCAGCTCACTGGGCGGCTACTATGCGAATTATCTAGCCCAGCAGTTTGACTGTAAAGCGGTGCTGATCAATCCTGCTATTTATCCCGATCGTTTGTTGGTCGATTATCTTGGTCCACAACGCAACGATTATACAGGTGAAACTTACACGCTCAGTGAACAACATATGTTAGAGTTACAGGCACTAAGTATTGATAGTATTCATCAAGCTGAGCAGCGATGGGTACTATTGCAAACCGGCGATGAAACGCTCGATTACAGTCAGGCCAGTGCGTATTATCGCCGTTGTAAGACGGTGATCGAATACGGTGGAGATCACAGCTTTCAAAATTTTGCCCGATGGCTACCGGCGATTACTGATTTTTTAATCACATAGCAACATTTACTTAACTTGATAGCAGCAGTGAAAAATTATGTCTGAATATAATGCCGATTCAATCGAGGTTTTAACCGGCTTAGAGCCGGTGCGAAAACGACCGGGTATGTATACCGATACCCAACGGCCTAATCATTTAGCCCAAGAAATTATTGATAATTCGGTGGATGAAGCCCTAGCCGGCTATGCCGATACGATTCATGTGGTTGCGCATAAAGACGGCTCTTTATCGGCAGTTGATAATGGTCGTGGCATGCCCGTTGACATTCACCCTAAACATAAAATGTCAGGGGTCGAGTTGATTTTGACAAAGCTTCATTCGGGGGGCAAATTCTCGAATAAAAATTATCAATTTTCAGGCGGCTTACATGGCGTTGGCGTCTCGGTAGTGAATGCTTTATCGACTAAGTTAGAAGTTGATATTAAACGCGATGCCAAGCAATTTAATATTGCCTTTGGCGATGGCAAGTTGAAAAGTAAGTTGAAGCAAACCGGCACAGTCGGTCAAAGAAATACCGGTACTGCGGTCCGATTTTGGCCCGATAAACAGTATTTTGACTCAGTCAAATTTTCTACTCGTCGTTTGCATCACGTGTTGCGAGCGAAAGCCGTGCTCTGCCCAGGTTTACGCATTTCTTTTCTCGATGAGCAAAGTGGCGAGAAGGAAGAGTGGTTTTACGAGGATGGCTTAAAGGATTATATTTTATCAGCTACGCAGGGGTGGCCAGTATTACCCGAATTGCCTTTCATGGGTAGCTTTAGTGGTGAGACAGAAGCGGTTGATTGGGCTGTGCAGTGGTTGCCAGAAGGCGGTGACGTCGTCGCTGAGAGTTATGTTAATTTAATTCCCACGGCGCAGGGTGGTACGCATGTGAATGGCTTGCGAACTGGTATGTTAGATGCGATACGTGAGTATTGTGAATTTAGAAACCTACTGCCTAAAGGACTTAAGTTAACAGCAGACGATATTTGTGATCGCTGCAGTTATGTCTTGTCTGCAAAATTAGCAGACCCTCAATTTTCAGGCCAAACAAAAGAGCGCTTGTCATCGCGAGAATGCGCTCCGTTTATTTCCGGCGTCGCTAAAGATGCGCTAGGCCTCTGGTTGAATCAACACACAGAGGAAGCTGACTTAATTGCCGAGCTAGCCATTAATAGCGCGCAAGTACGATCAAGAAAAGCTAAAAAAGTAGCCCGTAAGCGAATTGTTCAGGGCCCAGCTCTGCCCGGAAAATTAGCCGATTGCTCGAGTGACGACCCAGAGTTAGGTGAATTATTTTTAGTTGAAGGGGATTCGGCGGGCGGCTCGGCTAAGCAGGCGCGCGATAGAAGTTTCCAGGCTATTTTACCCTTGCGGGGTAAAATTTTAAATGCGTGGGAAGTTGATTCACAGGAAATACTGGCCTCCGACGAAATTCATAATATTGCCGTTGCGATGGGGATTGATCCTGCCTCTAATGATTTGTCCGGTCTTCGTTACCATAAGATTTGTATTCTTGCTGATGCTGATTCTGACGGTCTACATATTGCCACTTTAATATGTGCACTGTTTATGCGTCATTTTCGACCGCTGGTTGCTGCGGGTCATGTGTATGTCGCCATGCCACCCCTGTACCGGATCGATATTGGCGACAACGTCTACTACGCCCTTGACGACGCTGAAAAAACTGGCATTCTCGATCGTATTAAAGCTGAGAAAAAACGGGGCAAGGTTAACGTTCAGCGTTTTAAGGGTTTGGGTGAAATGAATCCCTTACAGTTGCGTGAAACTACCATGGATAAAGATACCCGTCGTTTAGTCCAGCTAACCGCGGGGGCAGGTGATGGCACCGAGACATTGCTCGATATGCTTTTGGCCAAGAAACGCGCCCCCGATAGGAAGAAGTGGTTAGAGGCTAAAGGTGACCTTGCTGAAGTGGTATAGGGTTTTCGCCCAACCTTTGGCCTAAACACTTATTAAGTATGACTGCGCTTTTTTTCGGGTAGAGTAATAATCTGTCATTTTTAAAGGCGGATTATACTAAGTGTCATCTCATCAAGCTCCAGAAGTCTTAACCGCCTTGATTATTGGCGGCACTGGACCCACCGGACATTTTATTGTTAACGGCTTATTGGCCCGTGGCTATCGAGTAGCCATCTTGCATACTGGCAATCATGAAGTGGCCGAAATCCCTTTTAGCGTCGAACATATTCATACTGATCCCTATGATAAAAATTGCTTAACCGATGCCATAGCCGGGAGGCAGTTCACTTTATGCATTGCCGCCTACGGTCGCTTGCGCGTAATTGCCGAGTTAATGCGTGAGCGTTGTGATGCCTTTATTTCGATTGGCGGACAACCTTGCTATTTAGGATATATGAACCCTCGTGTGCATATACCCGAAGGCTTAGTCGTACCAACGAATGAGCAGGCTGAATTGGTGTCAACGGTAGAGCAGGACGAAAAAGGTTACCGTATTGTCAAAACTGAACGCGCAGTATTTGAAGCCTTACCGCATGCGACGCATTTTCGCTACCCGATTGTTTATGGCCCCTATCAGGCGCTGCCCAGAGAGTGGTGTATTGTCAAACGTATTATTGATAAGCGACCGCACATTATTTTACCTGACGATGGTTTATCGTTACTTAGCATGGGTTATGCAGAGAATTTAGCTCATGCGATTTTATTAGCTGTCGATCAACCGGAGGCGGCTCGCGGCCAAATTTTTAATTGCGGCGACAGTCAAACCTTAACACTACGTCAGATGGTCGAAGTTATCGCTGAAGGCTTAGCTCATCAATGGCGTATTGTTTCAATGCCCTATGAATTGGCAAGGTCGGCTAAGCCTTTAATGATGCAGCCGACAACCACGCATCGACTGATGGATATCAGTAAGCTAGAGCAACGATTGGCTTATGCCGATAAAGTGACGCCTCAACAGGGATTAATAAAAACCGCGCATTGGCTTTTTAAAAATCCCTTCGCAGCCGATGACTGGCAGGTTAAAGCCTTGCAAGACCCATTTGATTATTGCGCTGAAGATAAGTTGATTGAGGCTTGGGATGCTGCAATGACGACGATTAGTCCTGTTAGATTTAATCCAGAGCCTGACTATACCATGGCCTATAGCGGTCCAGGTGGTCGGCCGCGATCGAACAAAAAATTTACTGAATAAACCAGCCGAGGAAAGTTTATGGATACTAGTCAAGGGCCACTTCAAGGTATTAAAGTACTCGATTTATCGACCGCCATAGCAGCTCCTTTTGGCAGCGCTATGATGGCCGACCAAGGGGCAGAAGTAATTAAGGTCGAAGCACCAGGGATTGGGGATGTGATGCGTTATATCGGCTCAAGTTGCCGTGGTGTCACTGCTATGTTTCATATGGCCAATCGCGGTAAGCGGGGTTTAGCGATTGACTTAAAGCAGAAAAAAGGTCTTGCCGTTTTTTTAAAGCTAGTCGCTGATGCGGATGTGGTTATACATAATTTTAGAGTCGGTGTCGTTGAACGCTTAGGTATTAGTTATGATGATTTAATTGCAATTAACCCTGAGCTGATTTATATCTCGGTTTACGGCTTTGGTCATCAAGGCCCAGATGCTCATCGCCGAGCCTATGATAATGTGGTTCAGGCTTTTTCGGGCGTTACTTATAATCAAGCTAATGCTGAGACGGGTGAGCCAATGCAATGTTATCAAGCGATTGCTGACAAGATGACGGGCATGAATGTATCAATGGCCGCCAGTTCGGCATTGTTCGCTAGAGCGATGGGGCGCGGCGGCCAACATATTCGATTAAATATGGTGGATAGCATGGTGCATTTTTTATGGATGGATGTCTCTGAAAAAGCGACTTTTTTAGAGCCTGAGGCAGAGTTAGGTCAACAGGTTGCCAAGGGCGTTAAGCTGATGAAGTTCGCTAACGGTTATGGCCAGTCGGCACCTGTATCCGATGTTGAGTTTCATGGGCTCTGCGCCGCATTTGATGTTGATTCGCATGCTGAGCCTCTTGTTGAAACCATTATCGATCGGGCCGCAAATAAAGAGGCGGTGGCTGAGGTGATACAAAAAGTCTATGCCAATGCGGCAAAGATCGATGTGGATGAAGCGATTGCTGCCATGATCGCTAACGACGTACCCTGCGCTAAAGCAATGGATATCAAAGATTTGCCTGAGCATCCGCAGATGATTGCTAACGGAACATTTGTTAGCAGTGTGCATCCCATTGCGGGCAGGATTCGCGAGCCACGCATGGCGCCACAGTTTGAAGGTACACCAGCGGGAGTGGGTTTTTCTAGCCCGTCGGTTGGTCAACACAATGACGAAATCATGCATGAACTGGGCTTGGCTGATGACATTGAAGACCTGCGTGCGGCAGGCATATTAAGCTAAATATCAACCGTTGAACATTGAACAAAATAAAAAGGAAGAAGCACAATGAAAAATATTTTTATACTGCTAATGCTGAGTTTTTTATTCGGCTGTGGCGATGCTATCGATCCAGCGGATCAGCGTGTCAGACCTTTAGATGTAGCTTTTGATCAGCGAGAGACCTACCGTAAGCTGGCAATGGACGGTGCGGAAAACTTTCGTGATTTAGGCGGTTATCAAACGCATGATGGTAAAACGGTCAAGTGGGGCATGTTATACCGCTCTGACAGCTTGGCGGACTTAAGCGAGCAAGACCTAGCCTTTATTCAGCGCTTAAACGTCAAACAGATAGTTGACTTTCGTACCCCGTTTGAAAAAGCCGAAGATCCCGATCGGATTCCTACTGGCATTCAATATGTGGAACGTGAAGTCGACGTAGAAGGCACGGCAGTCAAAGAATTATTTGAAAAGATTTCTTCGGGTGATATTGAAGACTTAAATGCAGTAGAGTTAATGGAAAACGCGAATCGCACGTTTGTCTCTTCGCAACAATCCGTTTATGGCCCGCACTTAAAAAGTTTACTCGATGACAATAATATACCGAGCGTAGCCCATTGTACCGGCGGTAAAGATCGAGCAGGTTTTGGCGCCGCGATTACCTTATTAGCTTTAGGTGTGCCAGAAGAAACCGTCATTAATGATTTTATGTTAACCAATGTCTATACCGAAGAAAAAATCAATAAATACATTTGGATGATTCGGCTGGGCTCTTTATTTAGAACCGATCCCGAAAAAATACGCCCCTTACTGGGCGTTGAGCGTAGTTTTATCGTAGCGGCGCTCGATCAAATGAAAACAGAATACGGCTCTATTGATAATTATTTTCGACAAGGCTTGGGATTAAGCGATGACGAACTGCTTCGTTTGCGTGAAAAATTTTTAGAGGGCTAGCGTAAAGAAGAGACTTTAGCGATAAAAAAAGAGTTGGCTGGCTGAACAAAATATCTAAAAGGGGGGTATACTTGATAAAGCTTAATCACAGGCCTATAAATTTATCTCGGATGCTTTTTTGCTATGAATAAATCCGTTGCAACGAATAAAACTTTGCAAAATGCCGAGCTGATATGCCGCGATGCCGGTGTGAGGTTGACAGTAAAACGTAAAAGAGCATTGGCCCTACTATTAGAGGCGCCATCACCGGTATCGGCCTATGAGTTGATCGACTTGTATCATGCGCGATACGGTGAGTCGCTTACCGCGATGTCGGCCTATCGCATGCTGAATTTTCTGGTTGAAGAAACGCTCGCTCACCGATTAAATTCGGTTAATAAATACACGGCTTGCGAGCACATCAACTGCAATCATGCGCACGATTTACCTCAATTTCTTATTTGTGATAATTGTCAGTCAGTGTCCGAGGCCGGCATCCAAAAGCATACCTTGGACCAGTTGAGGGCTGATATACTGACATCCGGTTTTTCAATGCATAATCAACAGCTTGAGTTGCACGGTTTGTGCAGTAAGTGTCAATAATAATCAATTTT